>JBOGIR010000535.1:0-13367 GCA_050742335.1 Vicinamibacterales bacterium
AAGTTTCATTTTTAGCAGTAACGCGCATCTTTCACCCACGGGCCACGGAGACACGGAGAAACGGAGACACTCTGTGGCCCGTTTGCGTTGACGTCCTGCACCCGCGAGTAGTACAAAGTACGGCTCGTCTCGATTCTTTGGAGGCTCCAGGTGTCAACGCTGCAGATCCGTCCGGACATCCGCGCAGAATACTCCTCGCTCTTCGGGCCATAGACCATCAATGGCCGAACAGTCGTCGTCGAAGAGCTGATAACCCGCCTGACCGAAGCGATCCGCGGCGAGCTACCGTCCCTGCTTGCCGAGCGATTGGCCTTTCAGGACAAGGTGGGCCGGAAGGCGGCCCGTTATGGATTTCTTCCTGCCACCGAGGAAGTCAGCGACGCCGACGGCAACCGGACGACGGTTGCGGCCATTCGCCGCGGGATGCTGGACGGATTCTACGGTCGTCAGACCGCCGATGCCTGGCGGCTGAACCCGACCGTCCCGATTCCCGCCGACACGATGCGGCCGGGGCTGGAGGGGACCGGCCCTGCCATCGACATGGGCATGGCGATGGGCGCGCTCAACAGCGGGGCATCACAGTGGATGTGGGATTGGGAGGACGCCGGCGGCGACTACAAGGATCAGCTGTACCGGGGGTGGGTCAACCTGGCCGACATCCTCGCGCGCAAGTGGGACGGCAAACCGTACGTCCACCCGACGAAGAAGCGGACCTACACGATCGAGGCGCCGTTCGAGCGGTGGCCGACGATCCTCCACCGGGTCGCCGGGATCCACCTGCGCAATCGGCAGATGACGCTGGACGGCGAGCCGGTCCCGGCCATCGTTCCAGGCCTGGTCATTCACGCGCTCAGCAACTTCGAATCGCAGAAGCGGAACGGCTCCGGCATCTATTACTACATCCCGAAGATCGAAACGTGGCAGGAAGCGCGCCTCGTGGCGACGCTGCTGAAGGGGCTGGAAGAGGCGATGGGCGTCCCGCGTGGCACGCTGAAGATCAAGATGCTGAACGAGCGCGCCGAGTACGTGCTGCAGCAGGAAGCCATCATGTGGGTCCTGCGCGAGAACCTCATCGGCCCGAACGTTGGGCGCTGGGATTACATCAACAGCCGGGAAGAGATGTTCCGGCACGATCCCGCGATGGTGATTCCCGATCCGCACGCCGTGACGATGACCGAGCCGTCGATGTCGTACTACACGATGCGCAACGCGCTGCTCGCGACGCTGGCCGGCGGCATGCCGATCGGCGGGATGGCGGCGCAGATGCAGAACCCGCGCGCACCCGAACACGACGCGAAGGCGCTGCGTGACATCTGGTTCGACAAGCTGCGCGAGCGGCTCACGGGACTCCTCCGGATCGATGGGAAGCTGTACGACACGTACCGCCAGAGCTGGGTGGCGACCGTTGCCCGCGAGTATGTCGACGCGGGGCGCGAGCCGCTCGTCACCGACATCGCCGACCTGCAGCGCGTCGTCGACAAGGTCAACCCTGACGAGCGCAGCCGGCTCGAGGCGTTGGGACTGCTCGCAGAGGGCCGCATCCGGCCGCTCGAGCTCACGGCCGCCGACCTCACCGTGGAGAAGCTGTTCTCGGACGAGGCGCTCGAACGGCTGCTCGCGCGCCCGAACGGCCCCACCACCGAAGCCGGGATGCGCTACGCGATGTACATGGCCACCGAATACATGTACCAGCAGCTCCAGGGCAACAACGCGGCGGCGATCTACGACCCGAACACGGGCCTGCGATTCATGAACGATCTGGCGACCTATGAGATCTTCTGGCACTTCCTGTACCTCACCGTGTATCACGGCGTGGAGCTCACCGCCGACGGCAAGATGTCGCGCAAGGGCGACCGCGTCACGCCCGAGTTCTTCGTGAAGTTGATCGACGAGCGGCGCGACACGGTCAAGGAGCTGTTCAAGACGTTGAACATCACGTACGAGCAGACGAACGCCGAGCTGGTGCTGCAGGTGATGAAGCGTCAGGTGGTCGAGACAGGGCCGGACGGCCGTGTTGTTCGTCAGCCCCGCTGGATCAAGTACGGCTCGCGGGTGCTGCTGTCGATCATCGAGCAGCCCGAGGCGGATCGAGAAGCCATTCTCGACGCCATCTTCGGCAATCGCGGGGATGTGGTCGCCCGGCTGGCCCGCGCCGCCGATCCGGCAACCCGTGCTCGATTGGAGAAGGCGCTCAACGCCTACGACTACGTGTACGACGTTCCACACGCGGCGGCTCCGGCCGCGTAACCAGCCAAGGGCCTGCCCTTGATGTCCAGGCACGCAGGTCTTTGGCTGGTTCAGACTTTGAGCGGCCCTTGCCAGGACGCATTCGCTCATATTTGCGATGGTTCCCCAAACCCCTCTAGAATCCTGTCGGCTGACCCAGCATGAGGTGGCGATTGTCGGCGATGCCCTTGTTACTGGCCCTGTCCGCCTGTAGCGCTAGTGAGGGCCCCGTGGGGCCCACGGCGCCCGACCCTACCCGACCGCCGCCGCCACCCCCGCTGCCCGGTATGGTCGAGACGCTCGTCGGCGCGGGCGATATCGGGTGGTGCGGCTTGGAGGGCGCGGCGCTGACCGCCGCGTTGCTGGACCGGATCCCCGGGACCGTGTTCACCGTCGGCGATAACGCCTACCCGGATGGCTCGAGCCGTGACTTTGCGGCGTGTTACGAGCCGTGGTGGGGCCGGCACAAAGCGCGGACACGGCCGACCGTGGGCAATCACGAATACAACACCTCTGGTGCCGCAGACTATTTTGCGTATTTCGGGTTCAACGCCGGGCCCCCGGGCCTTGGCTACTACGCCTACCAGCTCGGCTCGTGGCACATCCTCGCGCTGAACAGCGAGATTTCGGCGTTTCCCGGCTCGCCGCAGTTCGAGTGGCTCCGCCGGGAGCTGGCTGCCACTCCGACGCTCTGTGCGCTGGCCTATTTTCATACGCCGGTCTTTAGTTCAGGCGTGAATGGCGGCAATCCGCACATGCAGGCCATCTGGACCGTGCTCTACGCCGCCGGCGCCGACGTGATCGTCACGGGCCACAACCACAGCTACGAACGATTTGCGCCACAGGATCCCGACGGCCGGCCCGATCCCGCGCGCGGCATCCGACAGTTCGTCGTAGGAACCGGAGGGGCCGCCCTCACCGCGTTCCCGAGCGTCCGCCCCAACAGCGAAATCCGCAACGGCACCACGTGGGGCGTGCTCAAGCTGACGCTCCATGCCGACCGGTACGAGTGGGAATTCGTGCCGGTCGCGGGCCAGACCTTTTCGGATTTTGGCAGCGGAAGCTGTCATTGAGGCGCATCGATGGGTAGTCGAGAGTTGCAGCGGTGGCGCGAGCTGATGCGGTCGCGTGACGAGAGCCGCGGCTTGCTCGTGGCCTTCGAGGGACCTGACGGGTCCGGCAAGAGCACCCAACGCAAGCTGTTCAAGAGCTGGTTGAAAAGCCAGGGGTTCGATGTCGTGACCACGAAGTGGAATTCGTCGCCGCTCATCAAGCCGCTCGTGAAGGTACGGAAGGGGATACGCGCGCTGAGCCCCGAGGAATACTGTCTGTTGCACGCGGCCGATTTCAGGCACCGGCTCGAAACCGAAGTGTTGCCAGCGCTCTGGCAAGGCACGACGGTCGTGGCCGATCGGTACTTGTTTACCGGGCTCGCGCGCGACGCCGCACGCGGCTTGCCGTTCGACTGGCTGCTGCACGTCTACGAACCGATCCTCTGGCCCGATCTGGTGTTCTATTTTGCGGTGTCGCCGGAAACGTCCGGCATGCGGATCGCTGCGACGCGCGAGCCGAAGTACTACGAGGCCGGCCAGGACATCACCGGGCTCGACGATCCGCTGGCCAGCTACAAACAGTTCATCAGCCGCGTCATCCGCGAGTACGAGTCGCTCGCGCTGGTCTTTCAGTTCATCACCATCGACGCCGAGCGGTCGATCGCCGAGCAGCATCGCGAGATCCGGGAACAGTTCCAGGGAGCGCCGCGCCGGCCATGGCCCGATTGGAACATCGAGGCCGCCGCCGAGTGGCTGGTGCGGCATGGGACGCCGTCGGGCCGGACAGCGCGAATGCTGGTGTCGGAATAGGCGTTCGCCAGGACTCTCTTTTTGTTGGGGGACACGACATGGCGGCTCAGCGCGCGGCACGGGGGCGGTTGATCGCCGTAGACGGCAGTCACGGTCCAGCCGTGGCCGCTGCGGCCAAGAGGCTCGCACGCGCCCACCGGGATGCAAATGGCGGCGGAGGCGTCAGCTTGTGGGACTCGTCGGGCATCTTTACCGAGCTTGCCGCCGCAGAGCCGGGAGTTGCAGGGCCGTCGGCCCGGACGTTCATCCTCCTCTACGCGGCAGACCTCGCGTTCCGGCAGCGCTGGCAGATCGGCCCGGCCATCGAGGCCGGACACACGGTGGTGGCGGCGCCCTACGTCGAGAGTGCGAAAGCGCTGGGGAGTGCGGCCGGTCTGTCGCGACGATGGCTCAAGGAGCTGTTCCGGTTCGCGTCCAAGCCCGACATCTGCTATTACGTGAAGGAGCGCGGCGGACCTGTGAACCGCGGCACGCGCGCAGACTATGCGGAACGGCTGTGGAGGGTGCTGAGGGCGGGCGGTGACCCCGGGGCCTCCGAGGCGTTCAGGACTCGAACCGTCGACTATTTCAAGTCGCTGGAGCGCCGCGGTCGCTCGATCCACGTCGATGCTGACGCCGTGGCCGCGCCCCGTCGGGCCGTGGCGCGGCGATGAGCGTGCGTGGAACGGTGAGGAGCCGGTACAGAGTCCGGCTCTCGAGCCGGACAGCAGGTGTGTGTGACTCACGGCTCAGGTCAGGGCACTGTCACGTGGATGCCCGCACGCGCCGCGCGCGGCAGACCAAGGGCGCGGAACGGCGTCCGGCTGATGTCGTATTCGCTGTCGAACAGGTTCTCGATTCCGACAAATACGAGGGTGCGGCGTGCGAGCCTCCGGCCGCCGAACACGTCAACGAGCAGGGCGCGCTGCAGCCTGCGCGTATTGACGTCGTCCTCGAACTGGGATCCGGTGGCGCGCAGCTGGGTCGAAGCGGTCCACGTCGGGTCGGCGTACCGGAGCTCGACGCCGATGCTGGACTGCGCGACCTGCGGGACACGGAAATTGCGAAGCCCCGTCCGTCCGATGAACCGCGAGTCGAGGAGAGCGCTCGTCACCGCCACCGACAGCGACCGCGGCAGACGCAGGTCGGCCTCGAACTCGACGCCCGCAGACCGCATCGTGTCGGCGTTCTGCCGCTGTCGAATGTTCAACGAGGGCGACGTCGACAGCGTGACGTTGGTGATTGTGTCATCGAGGACGCTCCAGAAGCCGGTGATTCGCGCCGAGGCACGGCCGCGGCTGACGACGACGCCCGCGTCGCCGGCCCTGAGCCGCTCCGGCGTGAGCGCCTCGTTGGGCAGCGTCACGTCGTTTCCCACCTGGACGCTCCGATAGAGCTCGTTCAGCGTCGGTGCGCGAAATCCGCCGTACACCGACCCGCGCAGTACCGCCATCCCGCTGTTCCCGACGAGATAGGCGACCGACAGCCGCGGATTGACCGATCCGATCGTCTGCGAGAACGACGAGGTCTGTGACGAGGACTGCCAGATGTCGGCGTGAGCGCCGAGGGTGATTGTCAGCCGAGTGCTGGCGATGACGCTTGTGCGCGCGAACGCGGAGCCGAGGCTCGCGGTGCCTCCGGCTTCCAGCGTCTCGAGCACGCGACTGTGTGCGAGCCGTGTCTCCTGGGTGCGGCCGTCGATCGAGCGTCCCTCCGCCCCCACCAGGAGCGTGTGCCGCCCCCACGGCCGCGCCCACTGGGCGGAACCACCGACCACCGAGGTTGGCACACGCTGAATGCGGTTGATATCCTCGCTCGCGCGCGGCGGTTCCGCACTGATCTCGGAAAAGGTCTGATCGTACCCCTGTGTGCCGCCGAACACGCGCGCCGTCAGGTATCCATCGCCGAGGTTGCCGGAGACGTCGACCGCGCCCTGCCGGGAGTTGGTGTCATTCACCTGCCGTACGGTCCCATTCTGGCGATCTTCCGAGAACACGTCCGCGCGCAGCCCGAATCTCCAGCTCCCGCCCTGGTAGCCGATCGAGGCGAGCATCGACCGGTGCGTGGACCCGGCAGGCCTGTCGATCGCTCCCTGCTCGATGTCCATCGGGAGGACGTACCCCTCGGTCGAGAACCACTGCCCGGCCGCGCTTGCGCTCCAGCCCTTCGCGCGGCCGCCCGCAAACAGCGAAGCGCGCCCGGTCTCGAGATTGCCCGCCTCGAGGAGCGCGCGCATCATGGGACGCGCGGGTTGCAGCGTGAGGATCTGCACGACGCCACCCACGGCGTCGGCGCCGTACAGGTCGCTTCCGCCGCCGCGCAGCACCTCGACGCGATCGATGGCGGCGTGCGGGATCTTGTCCCAGTACACCCAGCCGCCGAACGCATCGTTCAGCGGGACGCCGTCGGCCAGCACGAGCGATCGGTTCACGCCGGACCCGCCCAGTCCGCGAAGCGTCACCGTTTGCGTCGTGGGGTTTGCCACGCGCGAGGAGGGGAAGACCGTAAAGCCCGGGACCATTTTCAAGGCGTCGTCCAGCGAGAGTGGCCCGCCCTCGATCAGCACCGAGGCCGGGTAGACGGCCGCGGTCACGGTCACGTCGGCCTGCGCGATGTCGCCTCGGGACGAGGTGACCTGCACGGCTTCGAAGAACGGGGCCAGCTGCATCGTGATGACGACATTGGACGACGCGTCGTTAGGCACGGCCACGGCGGTTTCCGCGAACCCCGCCGCCGAGACGATCAGACGGACCGCGCCGGGTGTCGCGGCGGTCAACCGGAAGCGGCCGTCCTCGTCGGTCTCCCCCTGATCAACGACGTGACCGGCAATCTCCAGTTGTACTGTCGCACCGGGGATGATGCTTCCCTGGGAGTCGGTCACGGTGCCTGCGATCGTCGGCGGTTGATTCGGCGCGCCGACCTGCAGCAGCACCGCCAGGAGAAAAAAGGGCATGGGCAGGTTGGGTCAGCGGCTCCGCCGCACCTCGGCGATGACGAAGGCGCTTCGTGAACGCGCGAACTCCAACAACTGTTGCACGTCCTGCTCGAACTCCTCATTGGAGAACGGCTTGAAAGGGTCCTCGAGCGCCGGCTGCCGGATTTGCCCGTACGCGCGAAGGACCTCCTGCTCGAGCCAGCCCCCGGAGCTGGCGATCTCCGCGGATTTCAGCAGACTGTCCAGATAGAGGTCCCGGAGCTCGGGAACGGCCATCGCACGGTCCATCAGCCGGTTTCGAAGCCAGGTGGGGACGTCGTCGACGTTGTACCAGATCGGGTGCGTGAGTCCGCCCTTGAAGGCTTCGCTCTTGTCCCACGGAATGAAGGTCGAGAGCTGAGTCCCCTGGAGGCGATAGACGTAGAGGTTGTTCATGCCGGCGTACCCAAGGATCCCGTCATTGTCGGCCAGAAGATTCTCGACGGCCGCCTGCGTCACGAACTCTCGGATATCGATGTACCGGGCGATCACGGAACGGAAGTCGGCGTCGGGGGTTTCGCTGATGGCGCGGATCATTTCCACGAGCGGCTTCGGGTCCGGGTCTTTCTCGTGCGTCTCGGGCTGGAACGGTCTCGGCGTGTAGGCGGAGGGGTCGTGCCCTTGGTATTCGAAATAGTACGGGCTGGTCCACTCGTACTTGTACAGATAGCCGCCATCCTGGTCGAAGTGCCGCCTGAGGAATCGCTTGTCCACCGCTTCGACGATCAGATAGAGGCCCACGTACTGGTCGTTGACGAACAATCGGGTGTGTGCGGTTCTGGAAGCCGGGAGGCCCATCATCGAGAACAGGCGCATGCTGAGCCGCTCGTGCAGGCTGCTCGGGTCCTGCGTATTGTTCCGGAGCACGACCGACGTCAGGCCGAGCAGGGTCTGGCTGCCGCTATAGCGATCGAAATCCACACGCAACCCGGGCTTGGTCCCGCTGCGGCTGCCCAACCCACGCGATCGAATGCCGACGTTCCGGACCACAATGCCATTCCACACGACGTGGCACGGGTAGTAGTCGTTGAGCTGGAAGTTCTCCTTGAGCGACGCCCAGTCCCGCGGATTGATCACCAGACGGATCTCATGGAGAACGCTGTCGTCGAACAAATCGTCGGCGGTCGGCGTCTGCGCGCCGGCCACGCCACCCCAGAGCGCAGGCGTGCGCCCTGGGGGTCCCGGCGCCGGTGCGAGCACCAGTAGCAGCGCCATATGTCCGATGATGGCTCGCCGGGAAAGTCGCATGGCTCGTGCCCTCACATCACAAACTGGAGGCGCCACACGCGCGTCCAGAACACGGCGCGGTCGCGAATCGGACTGCGGCTGGTGTCCTCGATCCACTCGCGGACAGCATTCACCTGAAGCTTCACCCAGTGATTGATGTACCAGTTGACCCCGAACGTCCACGCCCGGTCGCTCGTTTCGAGGAGATTGGCGGCACGCGGGTTGCTGAACTCCGGCTCCCCGTCGAAGGAGCTGCCGAACCCGAGGCGCTCGTATCGTGCGGCCAGCTCGATGGCGCCGGCGCCGCCCCGAAGCAGCGGCCGGCGCGGCTCGAGACCCTCGAACTTCGTCTCGCCGGTCATCGCCCACGTCCCGCTCACGTACCAGCCTCGCGCGACGAGCGGCGGCAAATCCTCGTCGAACAGCCCCTGATTCTTCCGTTCGTCGGTCACGCGAATGAATTCGGCCTTGAGCGAGAACGGTCCGGGGCTCCAATCAGCATCGACGCCCACCCTGACACGCCGCCCCTTGACGTAGACCGGCTCGAAGAACAGCTCCCGAAATGCCGTGCGACCGCGCAGCGAATTGCGGCCTTCCGGGACGTCGGCCGTGGCGATCGCAACGGCCAGCTCCATCTCTCGGGTCGCGCCCGGCGCTGATGTCAGGCGCAGCGGCCGGGCGGCGAAGCGCGCGGCAACCGTGCGCTGCCCGCCGGGATTGAAGTCGAACGTCGCGTTCTCCCCGTCGTCGCGGAAGATGCCGACGTCGTAGCCGATGGCGCGCATTCCGAACCGGCCGTGCAACGTGGCACCAACGGCGCGAGCGGGCGACAAACTGTCGACGGCCTGTGTGCGGTAGATGAAATCAAGATCTGTCGGACCGGTGAGCTGCTCCTGGCTGAACGGGACCTTGAACTTGCCCGCCTGGACCTGAAAGTCGTCGAAGTAGTGGAAGTTCACGAACGCGTCGCGCCAGACGTTCTTTTCGCGCAGTTCGCGCTCGACCTCGTAGTCGAACTGTCGAAGAAACGTGCCGCGAATCCCGACCCGGCGCCGGTTCATCTCGAAGGTGTCCGCGTCAGTCGCCTCATCGGGTGAGAACGACCGGACATCGCCTTGCAGCTTGACGCGGAAATCAATTCGCAGCAGGGAGCCCACTCGCAGGGATGGCCGCCCGTCGCGAATCGCGAACACCGGCGGATCGTCGGGCACGTCCTGCTGCGCGGCCGGAGGCGGTGAGCCCACCGCACCGGGCGGCTCGCCCGGTGCTCCACTCGTCTGGCCGGCGAGCGGCGTGGAGGACACCAGGACCAACAGCGCCGTGCAAGTCGATCTCACAGGGCCTGCTCCCGCGGCAAGACCGGCATCGCCGCAGCGGGGTTCAGCACTGGCAGCGACCTCCAGAACCGCTCGAGCGTGTCCAGCGACCGCCTGTCATGAATTATGACCGCCAGCTCGCGCCGAAATTCGAGCGCGAGGGTCGAGAGGGAGAGGCTCCCGATCACAGCCGTGGCATCATCGAGCATCAACAGCTTGCCGTGCGGCACGAGCGCACCCAGGTCCCGCGGCCCGCGGATCTCGACGCTGATGCCCTGTGCCGCCTTGGTTCTCAACAGCAGCAGCATGGCGGGATCGTTGATCTTCGGGTCGATGATCCTGATCGTACGGGTGGCCCGGTCGAGCAGCACCGCAAATCGGGCGCGGGCGTGTTCGGGGCCGACAATCAGACGATCGGTGCCACCATTCCCCGGCACATACATCCGGCCCTGCCAGTCGGCGTCGAACAGCCTGAGCAAGGGGTGAACGAGGTGCGCGTCGGTCGAGACGAGCAGAAAGTCACACGTGTCCGCGAAACACTTCCGCGTGAAATTGAGCGACGCGATAATCGCCGGGCCGTCGTCGGCCACCGCGTACTTCGCGTGGTAACGGACGACGGGGTCCGCGTAGCGGCGCACGTCGACGCCGCCCTGCTGCAGCAGTTTGCCCAGGTGCTTCAGTTGCGTCTTCGAGCCTTTGGCGCGTCCGGTGAGCAGAGCCCGTACGTGCACGCCGCGCCGCACCGCCGCGGTCAGCGCGTCCAGCACGGGACCGTCGTCACACCGGAATACCGAGACGTCGAGCCGCTCGCGCGCCGAATCGATCACGGCGAGGATCGCATCGCGGCGCTCTTCGGGAGCGATCACGACGCGCTCGAGGGCATTGGCGGTGCCGGAGATCATCGGGGGCCCTTTTTCGCGTTCTTCCACGACACGGCCGTGATGGCGCCGGCGCCAGCGGTGAGCTGGGCGCTCAGGTCGTCGAGCGACAGGTGCTTGTCGAGCGCGACCTGATATTTCGCCGCGGCTTCTTTCCCCAGCGAGATGTCCCGCGGCTCGAAGATGATTCCGTTGCGCACGAACACGCTTTCGACATGCACGGTGGGGAAGTCCCGTCCCTCGGCCACGAGCTCCACGACCATCGTGCGCGGCTTTTCCTCCGACGGCAGGTGGTCGAGCACGAGGAGGAAGACACAGAGAAATGCGGTCGCAAGGCCGGCCACCGCGAGCGCCCCCAGGCCCGTCGCCATCCCGAGGCCCATCAGCAGGAAGAGAATCGTGATGTCCTTGGGGTCCTCCACCGGCGTCCGAAACCGGATGATGCTGGCGGCGCCGGCGATGCCAAACGCACGCGGGAGCGAGTCCCCGATGATGATCATCACCATGGCGCCGGCCACGCAGAGCAGCACCTGCGCCTGCTCCATCGAGTGGCTGAGCGGCTTGTCGCGCAGCGAAGGACGATGGACGACGGTGATGAGCAGGCCGATCAGCGCGGCGACGACCAGCTTCAACAACGCCAGGAAGGGTTGACCTCCCGGAACGTCGGACGCTTCGAGCCCGAGGTCGAGCTGCGCCGGGACGAGCGAGGAGCCGAGGGTGCCGCCCCACACGAGCGCCAGGCAGAACGCAGTGCCGGCCGCGACGAGCACGACCGGTCGCCACGACCACTCGCGCCGCCGCGCCTCCTCGACCGTGTCGAGGATGGGCAGGACGGTGTCGAGGTGCGCCGCTTGGAGAAGCGCACTGACGTCGGCGTTCACGCGTGCGAGGCGGAAGCTGCCGCCCAGACGCCGTGCCGTCGTGTAGCCGCGAACCAGCGCGCGGATCCCTCCGCCGTCGATCGACGCGACACTCCCCAGGTCAACGACAAGATGACGGTGGCCGTCGGCGAGCAGCGCCTGTGTCCGCCGCTCGAATTCTTCAGCGGCGCCACCTTCGACAAGTGGCTCGCGAGGGGAGAGCACGAGGCGGGTTCCCGCTGCCCGCTGCGGCGGCCGGCTCTGTGCGACCGTTGCATCCTGCGTCGTGCTCACGACCGTTCCTTCGCCGGATGTCCGGAGTACCGCCGAACGGATCGTTGCCGGCGAACAAACCGGCGCGGGCCTCGGATTGGCTGGTAAGGTGCGGGGAGCATAGCATCAGAACGGTGGAGGCTCTTCGAGCGCATGATCAGGTTTGTACCTTCGCTCCAAAGCTCGCCACCGCGTCAGCTTCCGCATCGTAGGCTTCAAACACCGTCAGGAGCCTCGTGATGTCCAGCACCTTGCGAACATGCGGCGTGAGATGCAGCAACTTGAGCATGCCACCGCGTCGCGTCGTCGCCAGGTACGATTCGACGATGCTGCACAAGCCCGACGTGTCCATGTACGGCACGCCCGCCAGATTCAACACGATTTGCTTTCGGCCTTCCTGTACGAGCTGGCGGACTCTGGTGACGAGCACAGGCTGCGTCTCGATCGTCATCCGATCCCGGACCTCCAGGATGATCACACCGTCAGATGGTCGCTCGTCAATCGTCATCACGGAGCCTCCCCGTCTCTCTGGCGCGAACTATAGCACCGACGGACAAACGCCCGGCCTGTCCGCCTTCCCCCTCCCCTCCCCTAGAAGAAAGAACGTTATGAAGACCCCGGCCGAACACGAAACGGCGCGGAAACTCCGCGAGGGTTCGAGCGGTCAGACGTCAGTCCTCGAGGTCCTGCCGGAACACCGGTTGCCCGGGATCCAGGCGACCGTCGATGACGTCCGCCAGCAGGCGTTCGTACGCCCGGGCCGCCTCCGGCAGTGCGGGATAGCCCCGTTCCCACTGGAGCGTCCCGCTGCCCGAATAGACGAGCGTGAAGTATCGGCCGGACGAGTACTGCAGTTCGAGCATCTGATCCGGCCTGTCGGGATCGCCCACCTGGCCGAGGACATCCATCAGTCCGATCGACCACTGGCGCCCTTTCGGATCGACGACGATCCGGTGCTCGAGGTATTGCCAGTCGTCCAGGCTCCAGAGGGGCATGGGGGATTGCGGAATTTACGAATTTACGAATTTACGAATTGACGAATTGACGCATTGGAGCGTTAGTAGTCCGTCATGCGGCTCGACACGTGAAGTGTGTAGCCGTCAACCTCTACTCCGAAAGCAACTGCTCCAGCGCCCGTGCGACGTGGGCGCCGGTAAAGGGTTTCGGGATGAGAAGGACATGGTCGGCCTGCCGCGACCGCAAGCTGGCATCGGCCTTCTCCGGCGTGTCGCTGATGATGACGATCGGAAGATTGGCGAGGGACGGAACGCCTCGGACGATGTCGAAGAGCGACGCGCTCATCTCGAAGACCGAACAGTCGAGCACGAGCGCGTCGGCGCGTTCGTCGACGACTTGCTCGCTGACCGAGTCCGTATAACCGGTGGCCACCACGTCGTATCCGTGGTCGCGCAGAGCGAACGTCAACAGCTCGGCGATTTGCGGCGTATCGTCGATGAGCAGAATACGTCGCCGCGTGGCGTTCACTTCTTGCCGGAGCCGGGTGGAGAGCCGGTGCCTGGCAGACGCGGCTTCTTGCCCGCAGCCGGCTCCAGGTCCATCACCCACGCCCGTCCGCCGGCCGTGTAGTAGGCGCGTCGATCGTTCTCGATCTGCGCGCCCCAGGCTTCCAGCGTGCGCATGGCGAACGTGTGGCCCTCGAAGTTCTTGCGCGCGTGGTCCAGCACTTCGGCCGTGTGCCAGTTCTCAGTCAGGATCGCGTCGCCGCCGTGCACTCGAAGGACGGTGTAGAAACGGTCGTGTACCGCCTCGGC
>JBOGIR010000536.1:0-2102 GCA_050742335.1 Vicinamibacterales bacterium
GCTATGCCGACGAGGCCCGGACGTGGCTCTACGTGGACCCGGCGCGCGGCGCCGTCGTCCAGAGGACGGACGACACGCGCCGGCTCCGCCGCTGGCTCTACCAGGGACTTCACAGCCTCGACTTTCCGTCGATCTACTACAAGCGCCCGCTGTGGGACGTTGTCGTCATCGCGTTGAGCATCGGCGGACTGCTGTTGAGTGCTACCACGCTGCTGCCCGCGTGGCGGCGCCTGCGTCGTCACGCACGCGGCGGTCTGTCGCGCCTGCGAGCGTTGAGCCCGGACATTGAATCGCACGCCGGCCGTCACGTCCCGAAGCATGCCCGGCCGCCAGGAAGCGCGTGAAGCCGCTCAACCAGCCGATTCGACTCGATGATGGCGCGTCGCAGGGCGGGTCGGCGTAAGAACTCCTGGATGACGGCTCTGCGGTCGCCTCCTGGGTCGAATACGACGCCAATCGAAGCCAGTTCAAGCTGCGACGCATCCAGCCATCGGGCACCCGAACGGACGCGGTAGGAATCTCGAACACGTCAGCCAGGCTTGCCATGGATACGCCCCGCATAGCGCGCTGGGGCAGGGAGCTGGTGTTCGCCTGGACTGAGAGAGCGGACGGCGACGACCGTGACGCGTCGTTTCAGGTGCGCACTGCGGTGGCCACCGTGCCGGAGTGACGGAGGGGAAAGACGTTCCGGGCACATGTCTGTCGAGGCGATCATCGACACCGAGCGCGTCACCCGAGCCAAGTCTCCGGATGGTCGGCGGAACGCTCGAACCACTCGGCAAGCGCTATGTACTCTGCTTCCTTGCCAAGCCCGGCGTCCACCTGAACGCCGAACAGCTCCGCGCACACGCCTGGGTCCTCGAGCGCTCCGTGCAGATACGTTCCGACGACCGTCTCGGTACGCACGCCCTCCGGGGTGCCGTCGTCGAGCCACGCGAACGCCGGCAGGGAACACGAAGCCGTCGTGACGCCAAGGTGAATCTCGTACGCAGAGAACGACATGCCTTTGGCTGTTGCTGCACGCCGAAGCCGCGTCGTTTTCTCGGCGCTCAACACCGTTTCGACCGGCAGCAGTCCCAGGCCGCGCGCGGTTCCCCGTACCGACTCCATTCCATCCGGATCGTGGATGGCCTCGCCTAACATTTGGAACCCGCCACAGATGCCGATCACAACGGCGCCGCGCCGGTGCTGGTCGCGCACCCACGCCTCCAGTCCGTGCTCCCGGAGCCAGTTCAGGTCGCCAATCGTGTCTTTGGTGCCGGGGAGGATGACGAAGTCGTACGTCCGATCGGACGGCGTTGACACCCAGTCGGCCCACGACAGCAGCCGGAAGTCCGTACCGTTCGACAGGCGCGGCAGTTGGACGATGGCAATCGACGCGCCTTCGGGCGGCGCGGATCGAGCGCGTCGATCGAGCGCAAGACTGTCCTCCGCATCGACTCTGAGGTGTTCGGCGTACGGGAACACGCCGAGGCAAGGTGAGCCGGTTCGGGACTCGAGCATGCGGCGTCCCTCGTCGAACAGCGACTGATCCCCTCGGAACTTGTTGACGAGGAAACCGCGGAAGAGGACCCGCTCCTCCGGCGTGAGCAGCGCCACGGTGCCCAGGACGGATGCGAAGACACCGCCGCGCTCGATGTCGGCGACGAGCACCCAGGGCGCGCCGATCCGCGTCACGAGCCCGAGGTTCACGAGATCGAACGGCCGCAGATTGAGCTCGCTCACGCTGCCCGCGCCCTCGATGACGATCACGTCGAAACGACGCGCGAGATCCTCGTACGCCGCCAAGACGTGCGCCAACAGCTCGTCGAAGTGCGCGTAGTAATCGCGGGGCGCCAGCGTCTTCCAGACACGTCCGTGCACGATCACCTGGCTCGTGCCATTGCCGTTAGGCTTCAGCAGAATCGGATTCATCGCAGGCTCGGGGTCGAGCCCGCAGGCCTCCGCCTGGGCCACCTGCGCGCGGCCGATCTCACCGCCGTCGCGGCACGGGTACGAGTGATTCGACATGTTCTGCGCCTTGAATGGCGCAACGCGCACGCCTTGCTTCCTCAACCAGGCACAGATGGCCGTCGCCATCCAGCTCTTGCCGGCGTTCGATG
>JBOGIR010000537.1:0-3946 GCA_050742335.1 Vicinamibacterales bacterium
ACGACGCAGCGCCGTCGCCGTCGCCGAGACGCTCAACTGCCTGCACCCGACCGGGACAGGTGATGTCGCCATCGACGCGTGCGGCGAATGTGTGTCGTGCCGGCGGATCGCTCGTGCCGTCCATGCCGACGTCATGCTCCTCGCGCCCGGCGAAAGCGGCACCATCAAGGTCGACCAGGTGCGTGAGGCCATCGAGCGCACGGGGTTCCGACCGTTCGAAGGGCGCAGGCGCGTCGTGATTGTGGACCAAGCCGATGCCATGGTGCCGGCGGCACAGAATGCGCTGCTCAAGACGCTCGAAGAGCCCCCGTCCGGGTCCGTCTTCATTCTCATTTCGGCGATCCCGGATTCGTTGCTGCCGACAGTGCGCTCTCGGTGTCCGCTTCTTCGGTTTGGCGCGCTGACCGTCGCAGAAGTCGTCGACCTGCTGATTCATCGTCACGGATACACGGCGGCGGACGCGCGAGCGGCTGCTGCAGAGGGAGGCGGCAGCATTGCGCAGGCGCTGGAGAGACGCTCGGTTGATGTGGTGGAGGCGCGCTCGATGGCGCAGCGGCTGCTCGAGCACACGGCTCGCGCGGGAGAACCGGCACGACGACTCGAGGCGGCTGAGCTCATCAAGGGGAAGGCCGCGACCAGCGCCGAGGAGCGGACCCGGCTCGCCACGTGCCTGCGGGCGCTCTTGTCGCTGCTGCGGGATGTCGCCGTCGTTGCAAGTCAGGCCGACGCGCGGCTGCTGGCCAATGCCGACCTCGAAGCTGAGCTTCGACGGCTGGCGAGCGCTTTCGACGCCAGGCGCAGTTCCCGCGCCTTTGCGGCGGTCGACGAGGCGCTCGCCGCGCTCGAGCACCCGCGCAACGCCAGCCCGAAAATCGTCGCCGACTGGCTCGTGCTGCAGCTCTAGTAATCCCCGGCTTTTCCAGCCCAGAAAGGACGCCGATCTTCCGGGAGCGTCGACTTCAGCCGTCCCATCGCCTCCACCGTCGGCGCGATGCGAAACTGGAAGATGTATCGCTCCAGTGTTTCCGGCTCCGCGTCATCCGGAATGTGGGCGCCGTGCGCGCCGACCGAGTTCAGGAACACCAGGATCCGATTCGGTCGGAAGGCGACGTCGCCAACGTACCGGCACCGTTCGGGATCGATCCAGTGGGGAGCCGCACCGAGTGCCTCCTCGTCTCCATCGACACTGTAGATCTGCGTGCCCCAGCGTTCGCTGTCTTCGCGACGCGCGAGATACAGGATGCATGTGAGAAAGCCCCATTTGGGATCGCGATGCGGCGGAATGCGATAGCCGCGGCGACGAAGAAGGACGCGGCCGTCGGAGCTCTGGAACTCGACCGACGCCGGCGGCACCGCCGGCCAATTGAGCCTGAGCCAGTCGTCGAGAGGCTCGCGAAACTTCGCGACAATCGCCGGAGCGAGGTACTCGGGTATGACCACCGACGTGAGATGGCGCCAGACCCGCCGCGAGTACGCAGGCGCCAGTCGGAACGGCACCTGCAGCTGCTGCTTGTTCGTCGGCCGATCGGCAAACAACTCGAGCGGCGGAAGGCCTCTCAACAGGCACGCATAGAGATCGTCCGGGAACACCGCCTCGATCACCGCATGCGGGAACGGATCGCTGAGAAGCTCCGCCTGCCGTACAGCGCGCTCGACGTGCGATGACATTCCAGGCCTGGCGAGCGTGTCGTCCAGCTTCGATTGATATCTATCGAGCTCTGCATCCCGCTCGAGCACGGCGCGCAGCTGCGATTCACGGCGAACCAGGCGTGCAAGATGGTCGTTCATCGTCTCGAGCTCGCCGGCAATCTCGGCGAGCCGGCGTTCGAGGGCGGCCATGCGGCTGGCGGTCTCGGTTATCCTCAGGAAGGCCATGATCCATTCCGTAATCTACTACCGCCGGTGATGACGCGGAAACCTCGCATCGCGATCACCGTCGGCGACCCCGCGGGGATCGGCCCAGAGGTCGCTCGAAAATCGGTCGACGATTCGCGCGTTCGTGACGTGTGTGAGCCTGTATTGTACGGGCCACCGACGAATGTTCCATTCGAGCCTGGTGTGTTGTCGGGCGATGCGGGACGTGCGGCCTATGACGCCGTGTGCGAAGCCGTCCGCGACGCATTGGCGGGCGTGATCAACGGAATCGCGACCGCACCCGTCAACAAGCTGGCCTTTGCGCGCGCCGGGCTGCCGTGGAAGGGTCACACGGATCTGCTTGGACATCTCACCGGTGCTGGGCGGCTCGCGATGATGTTCTGGTCAGCGCCGCTCAAGGTGGTGCTCGCCTCGGTGCACGTCCCGCTTCGAGACGTCCCTTCGACGATCACGCGCACCGTGCTGGACGAAGTCATTGACATTGCAAGTCGCGAGTTGCCGGCCTTTGGTCTTCCTGCGCCCCGGCTCGCCCTGGCCGGGTTGAATCCCCATGCAGGCGAGCACGGCCTGATCGGAGACGAAGAGGAGCGGGTGTTTCGTCCCGCCGTCGAAGCGGCGCGCGCGCGCGGGATCACGATTGACGGCCCGTTTCCGGGCGACACCGTGTTCGTGCGCGCCGTGCGAGGCGAGTTCGACGCGGTCATCGCGAGCTATCACGACCAGGGATTGATTCCGGTGAAACTGCTGGCGTTCGGGCATGCCGTCAACGTGACGCTCGGTCTGCCGATCATCAGGACCTCCGTCGATCATGGGACGGCGTTCGATATCGCCGGCAAGGGCATCGCTGATCCATCGAGCATGATCGAGGCAACACTCCTCGCTGCCCGGCTGGCCGCGCACCGGGCGCAGCGGCGACCTGACGAGCCCATCCGGTCACGCTGAGCACCGGCACCACCATACCGGCGGGACCTCTTCGGCACCACCGCGCTGGTCCGGCTAAAGCCGGACACTACGTACTCACGGCACCACACTTGAGAGCGTCGCGGGATTACCGATAGCAACGCCAACCGGTCTGTAGGTCGGTTCGAGTCGGCGTCCGATCGCGATGCGCCAGAATGCGTATGTTCTCGGTCCCTTCCACCGGAATTTCGGCGATCGGGTCGTACGCCAGGCTCACAAACGCGTCGACGGAACCGAACCGGCCGCGAAAGCCCTCGTAGTCGCCCGCGTGGAGCACGAACAGCGGCGGCCGCGCCCGAAGCTGTCTCACCGTGCGTTCCTGATGCATCACAGAGGCGTACCAGGAGCCGAACACCACGCCGTCGCCTGCGAATCCGCGGCCGGCAATCACGAGGACCTCCGGAAATTCACCTGTCACTATCAGACGATCCGATGCCGAGGTGCATCGATCGACGTATGAGACAAATGGCATCAGAGCTCGGGAGACCCGACTTGGGGGAGACAGATTCTCGCGGTGTCGGCTGCCGAGCAGCCGAGACACGTCCCGCGCGTGCTCGTCCACTCTCGCCAGTCCCCGGCCGATGTCCGACTCGTCGTACAATCCCGGCAGGTCGGCGATCCGGCTGATCGCGCCGATCGAGACCGCCAACACGGCGACTGTCGCGAGCTGCACCGTCCGCTGAAGCGTGCGAAGGCGCCATCGGCCGACCCAGCACAGGCCCAGCGCCCACGCGCCGAGTGCGGCGGCGGGAACGACTGCGTCGGGTAGCCTCACCTGGAGCGTTTGCCGCAGGAAGCTTGCGTTCACGAGCGTCGCGAGCCCGACGAGGCCGGCGACGGCCGCGGATTCGCCAGGCCATCGCTCCCACCTGCGAAGAAGGCGCACGCCGAGCACGACGCCACACAGTGCCGGGAGGCTCCAGAACACCCAGAACAGCCAGGCTTCCGCATTGGCGATTGCGGAGAGCGGCGAAGCCACATCCAGCATCGGGAAGGCCGCGAGCGCTGTGGCATCAGCCTCGGCGCGGGAGTACTCGAGCCCTCCCTGAAGGTACTCGACCAGTCCTCCGTTCAGCACGATGAACACGATCCACGGCAACAGGAACGCTGC
>JBOGIR010000538.1:0-14974 GCA_050742335.1 Vicinamibacterales bacterium
GGCGATCCGTGTCGGCCTGACCTCCATAGGGCTTCATCATCATCAACACAACCGATCACCGGTGTAGTAGGCAGTCAAGACCTCGTCTTGGCGATCCCCGGGGCCCTCATCTCCTGCGCCGTCGCGGGCGTCAGGTGGTGATCCATCAGGTGAGCCTTGAGCAGGTCGAACGCTTCGTCGGGCGTGTTCGCACGCTGCAGCAACCGAGGGTCCTGCGCGCCGATGGCGCCCCACTCGACCAGTGGTTCGAGATCGAGAACCGGATCCCAGTATTGGTTGCCATACAGGATGATCTGGATCTGTTTGGCGAGCTTTTCGGTCTGCATCAACGTGAGGATCTCGAACATCTCGTCGAGCGTGCCGAATCCGCCCGGAAACACCACCAGCGCCTTCGCCAGATACGCAAACCAGAACTTGCGCATGAAGAAGTAATGGAACTCGAAATGCAGCTCATCCGAGATGTAGCGGTTGGCACCCTGCTCGAACGGCAGCTTGATGTTGAAACCCATAGTCTTGCCCCCGGCTTCCATGGCGCCGCGGTTGGCCGCTTCCATGATGCCGGGGCCGCCACCGGACGTGACAACGAAGCGGTGGTGCGTCGACTTCAACGAGAGCGACCATGTGGTCAGCAGCCTCGCCAGTTCGCGCGCCTCTTCGTAGTACCGGGACCACTCCACGGCCTTGCGCCCGCGCTCGAGCTTGGCGTCGGGGTCGTCGACGGGCCTGCCCGAGACGCGGTGCATGAGCCGCTCGAGCGCCTGTTCGGCATGCTCGCGGCTGTGGATGCGCGCGGAGCCAAAGAAGACCACCGTGTCCTGGATGTTCTGCGTCTTGAACCGGCGCAGTGGCTCGAGGTACTCGGCCAGAATCCGGAGTGGGCGAGCTTCTTCGCTTTCGAGGAACTCGCGATCGAGGTACGCCAGCGGCTGCATCTCGCGATTATCGAGGGACAATGCGGTCGTCGCCAAGTCGCTTGACCCGGCCGACTGTGTGAACCTCACCAAGGCGCTCTTCTCTGTGCCTTCTCTGTGGCCCGGCCGGACTTTCGCCACGGACTGACAGCGCTGGTGCCTGGTGACTTGTGATTTGTGACCTGTGACTTGTACGCTGTAATCCTGCCTGTGACCCTCGAGACGTGGCTGGATCACGCTGTGGAAGACGCGGAACGGCGAGGGGTGCCCACGCTGCGCCCGCTGCTGGAGACGCTCGCGCGCGCGACATCCACGCTGAGGAGCGCCGACTGGAACCTCGACGCGAGCGGCCCGGTGGATCACGCCGCCACCGTCTCCCCTGTGCCCCGTTCTCTGCCCCCTGTTCCCTGTTCCCAGCCCCCTCGTCCCTGATGCACGCTGAGCCGCGCACGATCGCGGAGCTGGCGCGGGCGCTCAGGGCGCGCGACCTGACGGCGGAGCTGGCCACGGAGCGCTGTCTGCAGGCGATTGCCAGCGGGAACGCGTCGCTGAATGCGTTCATCACGGTCTTTGCAGACGGAGCGCGCGCCCAGGCGCGCCAGGCGGACGCCGACATCGCGGCCGGGCGTGATCGTGGTCTGGTGCACGGTGTTCCCATCGCGCTCAAGGACATCATCGACGTCGCGGGCGTCCGCACGTCGGCAGCGTCCCGGGTGCGCCAGGATCATGTCGCCCACACGGACGCCCCGATCGTCCAGCGCCTGCGTGCGGCCGGCGCCATCTTCGTCGGCAAGAACAACCTGCACGAGTTCGCCTTTGGCACGACGAACGAGGACTCGGCGTTCGGGCCGGCCCGCCATCCGCTGGATGTGCATCGGTCGCCGGGCGGTTCGTCCGGCGGGTCGGCAGCGGCGGTGCTCGCGGGGATGGCGTACGCGTCAATCGGGACCGATACCGGCGGATCGGTGCGAATACCCGCCGCCGCGTGCGGCCTCGTGGGCCTGAAGCCCGCACTTGGTGACATTTCGACCGACGGCGTCGTTCCTCTCAGTCCCACGATGGATCATGTCGGACCCATTTGCCGCGCGGTCGCCGACGCAGCAGTCCTGTTCGACACGCTGCGCGGCGAGGTCACCTTCCCGGTCACGTTGCCGCGGGGCGCGCGCGGCATCCGACTTGGCGTGTTGCGCGGGTATTTCATGGCGCTGCTCGACCCGGACGTCGCGACGTCGTTCGAAAGCGCGTGCACGCGGCTGCGTGAGGCCGGCGTCGAACTGTCCGACGTCACCATTCCGCATGCCGGCGAGATCGCTGCCATCTACCTGCACATCGTGCTGACCGAGGCGGCTGCCTATCACGCGGCAACGCTCGAGCGCCGCCCGGACGACTACACCCCGAACGTCCGCCTTCGTCTGGACATGGGGCGGTACATCCTCGGCGAAGACTACATCCGCGCCCTTCGTGGACGCGATGTGCTGCGACGCGAGGTCGACGTGGCGTTGAGCGATTGCGACGGCCTGTTCCTGCCCACGTTGCCAGTGCCCGCGCCCAGACTCGGCGTGGAAACCGTGCGTCTCGGTGGAACTGAGGAACCGATTCGAAACGTGATGCTGCGTCTAACCCAACTCTTCAACCTCACGGGACACCCGGCCATCACGCTGCCGTGCGGGAAAACTGCCGAGGGGCTCCCAATCGGTGCCCAGATCGTCGGATTCCGGGACAGCACCCGAGCGCTGCTCGACGTGGCCGCGGCCGTCGAGCCCTATCTGAGCGAAGAGGTATCGCCCTGAGGCTGCCGACGTGATTTCGTCGCTGTTCCATGCGTGGGAACGACGCCTGGTCTCTCTGACGACAGACCGGGTCGTCCGCCCGTTCGAATGGGGTCTCGACTGGATTCCCTCGAACGGGAGCCTCTCACCGGCCGATCGTCTCCGCCACTGGGTCGACGAGGTGATGCGCGATACGGCGGCGTTCTTCGACGCGCCGCCGGCAGGCGACTATCTGTTCACCCAGGCCGCACCCGATCGGCGCATGCGCGGCGAAGCTGGAACGCTCCGCTTTCCGAGCGCGCTGACGACCCCTCACCCGGAGAACAACACCGTCTGCGCCCGATGGTTCCCGGCACCAGGCGAGCCGCCGCTCGGCGCGTCCGGCCGGCGGGGCCGCGCCGTGCTGGTTCTCCCGCAATGGAATTCGGACGCGGAGAGTCATGTGGGGCTTTCGCGAGTGTTGGCGCGCTTCGGCGTCTCGGCCCTGCGGATGAGCCTCCCCTATCACGACGTTCGAATGCCGCCGGAGCTCACCCGCGCCGATTACATCGTGAGCGCCAACATCGCCCGCACGGTCCAGGTCTGCCGGCAGGCGGTGCTCGATGCGCGCCGCGCCATCGCGTGGCTGGCCGAACAGGGCTTCGACCGCATCGGCATCCTGGGGACGAGCCTTGGATCCTGCCTCGCAATGTTGACGACGGCGCACGAGCCGCGCATACGGGCGCAGGCGCTCAATCACGTGTCCCCACGATTCGCCGACGTGGTCTGGAGGGGGATTTCGACGCGCCACGTGCGTCAGGGGCTGGACGGCCACATCGGCCTCGACCTGCTCCGGGACCTGTGGCGACCGATAAGCCCGTCCTCCTATTTCGACCGCGTCCGTCACGCACGCACGCTGCTCGTCTACGCACGCTACGACCTGACGTTTCCAGTGGATCTGTCCCAGGAGCTCGTCCACGAGTTCCGGCACCGCAAACTCCCGTGTGAGCTGACTGTCCTCCCCTGCGGTCATTACAGCGCCGGACGCGCGCCTTTCAAGTTTGCCGACGGATATGTGCTGACGCAGTTTCTCCGCAAGCACTTGTGAGCCGGACGCGTGTGGTCCGCCTGAAGGCGGACACTACGTACGAAAGCGTCGTCCATCTGGAGACAGACACCAGCGTGCAGTCCCGGTCCGGCTAAAGCCGGACACTACGTACGCAACCGTCCTCCACCCTGAGGGCCGACACTACGAACGACGGTACGTAGTGTCCGGCTTTAGCCGGACCGTGAAGCCGTAGTGTCCGGCTTTCGCCGGACCGTGATGGTTCCCGGCTTCAGCCGGACCGTGATCGTTGTCGGCTCTGGACCGTGGCGCGTATCAGACATCGGCTGGCAACAGCTGCGGCTCACCGAGACCAAGCGAGCGCAGCGAATCGCCGATCGCCAGATGATCCCCGACAACGAGCGTCGCGGTTCGCATCGGATCGACGTAGCGTTGGGCCGCACGGACGAGGTCGGCCGGCTGCACCGCGTTCACCTTCGGCGTGAATTCCTCGAAATAGGTGTCGGGCAGGTCGTACAAGGCGAGCTGTGTCACGGACCGTGCCACCTGCTGCGCCGTCTCGAAATTGCGCGGATAGCCGCGGGTCAACGACGCCTTCGCCAGCTGTATCTCGGCGTCGGACGGCGGTCGTGAGCCTCCGAGCGCGGCGAACTCGTCGAGGGAATCGCGAATGGCGTCCGCGGTGGCCGCCGTGTGGACGCTGGCCTGCAGAACAAATGGCGACAATCCGCGCCGCCAGTCGAACCCCGTCCGGGCGCCGTAGGTATATCCCTTCTCCTCGCGCAGCTTCAGATTGATACGACTGACGAACTGGCCTCCGAGCACCGCGTTCATCACGAGCAACGCGGGATAGTCGGGAGTGTTGCGCCGGGCCGACAGATGGCCCATCCGCAGTTCCGATTGCGCGGCGGCCTCGCGCGCGACAATCGCCAGCCGTGGAGGCGAGGCGACCGGCTCGACGTCTGCTGCGGCGCGCGGCTCCGTCAATGGCGCGCCGGCACTCCAGCTCGCAAACGCTTCGCCGGCAATGGCCTGCAGGCGCTCGTGGGACATCGGACCCGCGATCGCCAGCGTGGCTCGCGTCGGCAGGAACGTCCGCGCGTGGAATTCGGCCACCTGCTCCAGACCGAGGCTGCGCAGCGCGGATTCGGTGCCGATCGCGAGATGGCCGTACGGATGCTCGCCGTACATCAGGCAGAGGAAGGCGCGCTCCGCAACCGCGGACGGCAGGTCCTTGAGCTGGCGCAGGCGATCGAGCCGCAGCCGTCGCACGCGATCGAAATCGGTCTCGCGGAAACTCGGACGAAGAAGAATGTCGGCAAGGAGCTCCGCCCCGCGCTCGGCAAACCGCGAGAGCGTCGTCAACGTAAACACCGTGGCGTCCGCGCCAATGTCGACGTCGTACTCTCCACCAATCGCAGCCAACGCTTCCGCAACGTCGATGGCACTGAGCGCGCCGGTGCCCTCATCCACCATGTCGGCGGTGATGGCGGCGAGCCCCTCCAGACCGGTCGGATCGGCGCCGAGCCCGCCTTCGACGTGCAGCACGAACGTCAGAACAGGGACGGTATGGTGCTCGACCGTCCGCACGTCGAGCCCATTGCTGAGCGGATGGCGGACAATGCGCGGAAACGTGAAGTCCGGATCCGGGCCGACGCCGGGGAGACGGGACCGATCGACGCGCATCAGGAGACCGTCACCGGCTCGGAGCCGGGAAGGGCGAGCGACTGCTGGCCGCGCGGCACCACACTGAGAACGACGCGTCGATCGAACGCAAGATGGCGGCGGGCGGCATCGCCGACCCCTTCGCGAGTCGCATCGTTGTACCGAGCAAGGTCGGCCGCGAAGAACCCCGGGTCGCCGCACAACACGTTGTAGGCGTTCAGTTGATCGGACTTTCCTCCAAATCCACCGACGGTCTGAATCCGGTACATGAAATGCGCTTCCGTCTGGGCGCGGGCGCGCTCCATCTCGGTCTCGGACGGTCCGTGCTCGGCCACCTGCTGCAGCTCGATGTCGATGATTGCCGCAAGATCCGTCAGCGAGCGGCCTGGGGCCGCGGTCGCCACGAGCAGGAAGAAGCCGGCAAGTTCGCGTGAGTGCTGATACGCCGAGACGTCGAGTGCCATGCGCTGGTCGTACACGAGCGTGCGATAGAGCCTCGAGGTCTTCCCATTGGCGAGGAGATCGGCCAGCAGGTCCATCTCCGCGTCACCGTCGCCGAAGGTGGCCGGCGAGTGCCAGGCCATGTATACGCGCGGCATTTCCACGCGGTCTTCGAGGACCAGCCGGAGTTCGCGTTCGAGCCCGGCAACCGCGCGCAGCGGCGCCGGTCTCGCGCCGGGGGGAAGCTCGCCGAAATAGCGCTCCGCGAGATCGAACCCGCGCCCGGGATCGATATCACCCGCCAGTGTGAGCGAGGCGTTCGACGAGTGATAGAACGTGCGGAAGAAATCGCGCACCTCGTCGAGCCGCATCGCGCGAATATCGTCGGCGCTGCCAATCGTCAGCCAGTGATACGGATGATCGTCGGGAAACATCGCGGCAGCGATCGCCATGAGCGCAAAGCCGTACGGCCGGTTCTCGTAGTTCTGCCGCCGCTCGTTCAGAACGACGTCACGCTGCGTGTCGAAGCGTTGCTGTGTCAGGGCGGGCAGCAGGTAGCCCATGCGATCCGACTCCATCCAGAGCGCCAGGTCGAGGGCGCTGGTCGGAATGACTTCCCAATAGTTCGTACGATCGGCGTTCGTGGACCCATTCAGGAGGGCGCCAGCCTGCTGCAGCGGCGGAAAGTAGCCGGAATCGTGGTGTTGTGATCCCTCGAACATCAGATGCTCGAACAGGTGGGCAAAACCGGTCCGACCGGGGCGCTCATTCTTGGAACCGACGTGATACCAGATGTTTACGGCGACAATCGGGACGTGGCGATCCTCATGGACGATGACGTCGAGGCCGTTGGCGAGCGTCTGCTTGACGAAGGGGAGCGCTGCGGAATCCACCGAACTGCATCGTATCCTGACCGCCGCGCGTGCGCGCAGCCGGACGGATTTCCTCAGGATTTCTCGCTTGACCGACCAAAGGAGTCGGACATAGACTTTCCTGAACTGAAAGTGAGACTCACTCTCACTTCTGTCTCATCCACAGAAATTCAGGAGCTGCCATCCGATGACTCGCCGCGCCGTTCTCGTTGTGGCCCTCGCCCTCTGCCTGTTCGCCGTTTCCCCCCTCCCGGCCGCCGCACAGCGTGCGACGGCTTCGTTGATCGGACAGGTCGTCGATGAGAGTGGCGCCGTGATTCCTCGGGCCCTGGTTGCGGTCCGTAGGTCATCGACCGCATTCGAGCGTCGCGTCGAAGCCGACAGTGAGGGGGGGTTCTCCATTCCCGAGCTCGTGCCCGGCGATTACGAAGTGACGGCGACGAGCACTGGGTTCGCCGTTGCCGTTCAGCGCGTGTCGCTGCGCCCGGACGAAACCCGCCGCGTTCCGCTCCAGCTGCGCGTGGGCGGCCTGACCGAGGACGTCGTCGTCGTCGCCGGGGAGATTGCGGGCAGTCACGAGCGGCTGCGCCGTCTGCCCGGATCGGTGGAAATCGTCGAGCGCGAAACGCTGGACAAGAGCCGCGTGATGACCACCAACGACGCACTGAGGAACGTGGCGGGCGTGCACGTGCGCGATGAGGAGGGGTTCGGGCTGCGGCCGAACATCGGCATCCGCGGATTGAATCCGACGCGCGCGAACAAGGTGCTGCTCCTCGAAGACGGCATCCTGCTGACCTACGCGCCATACGGCGACAACGCGACCTATTACCACCCGCCAGTCGACCGCTTCGAGCGCATCGAGGTGCTCAAGGGCGGCGCGCAGATTGCCTACGGGCCCCAGACGATCGCGGGTGCGATCAATTACGTCACGCCGAGGCCACCGGCGCAGTCTTCCGGCTCGGTGATCCTGACGGGTGGAAACCGCGAATACTTCAACGGCCACGGCTCGTATGGCGCAACGCTTGGCCGCACAGGCTTCCTGATTGATTACATGCGCAAGCAGGGAGACGGCTCCCGCGAGAACCTCGACTTCAAGCTGAACGATGTGAACGGCAAAGTCGTGCAGGGGGTCGGCGCCAGCCAGACGTTGACGCTCCGCGCCAACTACTACGGCGAGGACTCGAATGTGACGTACTCCGGGCTCAGGCACGACGAATACCTCGACAACCCTCGAGCCAATCCGTTCAGGAACGACTTCTTCTACGCAGATCGATACGGCACCTCGGCAACGCATGCGTTCGCAGTGAGCGGTGACGTTGCCATGACGACCAATCTGTATTGGAATGCCTTCCGCCGCCACTGGTGGCGGCAGTCGAGTAACTCCGCTCAGCGGCCCAATGACGCCGCCGATCCCAGGTGCGGCGGCATGGCAAATCTCGATACGACGTGCGGCAACGAAGGGCGCCTGCGCGAGTATTCCGTCTGGGGTGTCGAGCCGCGGGTCAGCGTGCACCACCGCGCATTCGGGATTGCGAGCGAGACCGACTTTGGCGTACGCGCGCACTTCGAACACCAGGATCGGCTGCAGGAGAACGGCGAAACGGCGACCGCCCGGTCTGGCATGCTTGTCGAGAGCAACCTGCGGAACAATGCAGCCTACGCGAGCTTCGTTCAGAACGCGTTCCTGTTCGGGGGGTGGACCGTCACCCCGGGTATCCGGCTCGAGCACGTGCGGTTCGAACGGACCAACCGGCTGGCGAACGCCGGCACCGGCGTCACGGGAAACACGGATCTGACCCGCATCATTCCGGGAATCGGCGTGTCCCATACGACCGGCGAGCAGGTCACGATCTTCGGCGGTGTCCATCGCGGCTTCGCGCCGCCTCGCACCGAGGACATCATTTCCAATACGGGTGGTGT
This sequence comes from Vicinamibacterales bacterium, assembly GCA_050742335.1. Classification (GTDB taxonomy): domain Bacteria; phylum Acidobacteriota; class Vicinamibacteria; order Vicinamibacterales; family UBA2999; genus DATCJA01. Next base: position 8,624 of record JBOGIR010000538.1, read on the forward strand.
CATCGATCTCGATCCGGAGCTGAGCTGGAACTACGAGGCGGGATTCCGGAGCACGATGCGGCCGGGCGTGAGCGTGGATGCCACGTTCTTCCGTATGGACTACGAGAATCAGATCATCCCGGCGAGCCTGGCGGGCGGGGTCGGAGCTACGCTGACCAACGGCGGCGCGACGCTGCATCAGGGCATCGAACTGAGAGCGCAGGTCGACAGTGCGCCGATCACGGGATCCACGCACGACGCATACCTCCGTCTGGCTTACACGTATCTGCCGGTCGCAGAGTTCACCGGGACGCGGTTCAGCAACATCTCGGGTTTCGGCGGCGTGAGCGTGAGCAGGAACCGGCTACCCTACGCCCCGGAGCAGGTTGCGGCGATCGGCGTCGGGTATGCCCGCGGCACCATTGACGTGCTGCTCGAGGCGGTGCGCACGAGCGATCAATTCGCAGATGACCTCAACACCGTGGCTCCCACGCAGGACGGCCAGCGAGGGCCGATTCCCGGGTACACGGTGTGGAACACGGCGGTCAACTATACAGTCGCACGGGCGACGCTCTTCCTGACGATGAAGAACCTGTTCGATGAGCTGTTCATCGTCGATCGCACGCGTGGGATTCTGCCGGGCAGTCCCCGGCTGGTCCAGGCGGGTGTCAGGCTCGCATTTTGAGACCGGAGGCGTGACATGAATCGGTTGACGTTCTTTGCAGCGGCCGTCGTCGCGGCATTGCTCGTGCCCGCGAGCGTGCAAGGGCAGGCCGGACGGCGAGGCGAAGTGTTGGATGCGAACACCGCATCCGAGAAGGATCTGCTCTCGGTACCCGGCATCACGCCGGCGCCTGCGAAGAGCATCCTGGACCGCCGCCCTTTTCTGACGATGACCGACCTCGACAGCCTGCTCGGGGCGTCACTCTCCCGGGAGCGGCGGACGGACGTGTATCGGCGCTTGTTTGTCCAGATCAACCTGAATACCGCCTCAGATGCTGAGATCCTCCTGATTCCCGGCATGGGCAATCGCATGCTCGGAGAATTCAAGGAGTACCGCCCCTACAAGGCGCTCGCGCAGTTCCGGCGCGAAATTGGCAAGTACGTCGACGAAAAGGAGCTGGCGCGACTCGAGCAGTACGTGTTCGTCCCGATTAACCTGAACACCGCCGGCGACTCCGACATCCTCAGCATCCCTGGCATGGGCCAACGCATGCTGCGCGAGTTCAAGGAGTATCGGCCGTACAAAGCGATGCAGCAGTTCCGGCGCGAGATCGGGAAGTACGTTGACGACAAGGAAGTGGCGCGACTCGAGCGGTACGTCACGCTGAACTGAACCCTCGGGAGCGATGGATCACGAGTCATGGGAGCTGGCGCGGCCGAACTCACGACGATCCGCCGGATGCTCGCGGCGCTGTTCCTCCTGGGATCGATCGGCACGGCGGCGGAGCTCGTTCTCATGGAACACACGGAAGGTGTGTGGCAGAACGTGCCGCTGGCGCTCATCGCGATCGGGTGCATCGGGCTCGCCGCGGTCGCGCTAAAGCGCGGTGGCGTGCAGTTGCGCGCGTTCCAGCTGATACTCGGCCTGTTCGTCGCCAGCGGTGTGGCGGGAATCCTGCTGCACTATCAGGGGAACACGGAGTTCGAGCTGGAGTTGAATCCCGACGCCGCGGGAATTGAGCTGTTCTGGGAGTCGATGAAGGGGGCGACGCCGGCGCTGGCGCCGGGCACCATGATCCTGCTCGGCGCTGTGGGACTTGGCTACGCTTACCTTATCGAACCTGAATGAGCGGAATCTTGCCCCTGTTGGCTTCGGCCGCCTTGTGCGCCGCAATCGACAACTGCGCAGCCGTGCGCTGGGCCAGCGCGAAAAACGCCCGGCCAGCCGGTGATCCCGGCTCGCTGACGACCAGCGGCACCCCGGTGTCGCTCCCCTCGCGAATCGGCTGATACACTGGCAGCCGGCCGAGGAACGGCACCTCCATCAGCTGGGCGAGCCGTTCGCCCCCGCCGAATCCGAAGATGTCGGCTTCGTGGTGGCAGTTCGGGCAGGTGTAGTAGCTCATGTTCTCCACGATGCCGATCGGCGGGATGTTCAGCTTCTGGTACATCCGAACCGCGCGGCGCGTGTCGGCGAGCGACACCTCCTGCGGCGTGGTCACAACAATGGCGCCCGCCACGGGTACCGTCTGGCTCAAACTGAGCGCGACGTCGCCGGTTCCAGGCGGCATGTCGACGATCAGATAGTCGAGATCCTTCCAGGCCACCTCGCGGAAGAACTGCTGGATGGCCCCGTGCAGCATCGGCCCGCGCCAGATCACCGCGGCGTCTCCGCCGGTCAGGAAGCCCATCGAGACCACCTGCACGCCCTGGGCTTCGGCGGGCACGATCCGCTGGCCGTCGGTGGTCAGCTGCGTCTGAAGGCCCATCATGATTGGGACGTTGGGTCCGTAAATGTCGCCGTCGAGGATGCCTACCCGGCTTCCGCACTTCTGCAGCGCCAGCGCGAGATTGACCGCAACCGTTGTCTTCCCGACGCCTCCCTTTCCGGCGCCAACGGCGACGACGTTCTTGACTCCCGGGAGCGGCGTTCGGCCGGTTTCCGGCGCCGAGACGGAACGGACGTTGGCCGTCATCTGGACGTCAACCTCGGCAACGCCCGGCAGCGCCCGTACGGCGGCAACAGCCTGATCGCGCATCTGGTCCTTGACCGGACACGCGGGCGTCGTGAGTTCGATCGTGAAAGACACGCGCCCCTTATCGATCAGCACGTTCTTCACGAAACCGAGCGAGACGATATCGCGGTGCAAGTCGGGATCCGCGACGACTTTCAGCGCGCCCAGTACCGCATCGCGATCCAACGTTGGGGACATCCTGTCTATCTTATCGCGCACCGTTCACCGTTGAGGCTTGCCCGACGCGACCTGCTTGCCCGGGCGGCCTCAAGCACGCTGGGGAGCGCCAGCATCGAACAGCCGACGGCCCTCGTTGGTCAGCAGGATCCAGAGCGCGTATGCCCCGAGGGCGGTACCGAAGGGAAACACCAGCAGATTGACGACCGCGAGCCCCAGCATGACCGCGCGGCCGAGCGCATGGCGCCGGCGCAGTAACGTGGCCACCCAGATGTGCGCCACGCCCCACAGGAGCGAAATGACACCGATGGAGGCAAAGACGGCGGCGGTCAATCCGGCGGCGAACGTCACGGCTTCCGCATCCGGATCGGCAACGATGGCCAGCGCACCGGCAGCCAGCAGCAGCATCGACAGGCCCACAATCGTCGCCAGCGCGCCCCACAGGCCTGCCAGGATGCCGAGAAGCCTGACGTGGCGATCCACCTAGGCGATGAGGACGCAGAGCTCGACGCGAGTAGGCGGATTGTGACGCGGGATGAGGGTGAAATTGAAGCGGGTGCCGTCCGACACCCCGGCGGGAACGGCGACCTGCAGCTGGTGACGCCGCAGCTCTGCGCCGCTGCCGTTGCAGCAGCCGCACGGCTCCGTCCACGTCTCGCCGCGGCCGCCGCACTCCCGGCACGTGCAGGACACCGGCACGTCGAGCGGCACCGTGGCGCCTTGTCGTGCCTCGTGGGCCGTCAACTGAATCGTGGCGTTGAGTGCAGCGGCTCGCTCGTCGCCGAGAAACGAGCGGCGCATGCGCTCGACCGCGGACGCAACCGATGGGAAGTCGACGACCACCTCATCCGCGAAGCAGCTGGCGGCGTCAACATGACATTCCGGCCCGCCCGAGACGACGAGCGAGTCCCTTCCGAATGAACGGAACTTGTGACCGCGCATGAACTGTGGGTACCTTAGGGGGCGTAAGGCGAGAAGTCAACCTTACCTGCAAGAAGCCGGTGGGAGACTGAGCCGACCCTTCGGCCGTTCTACCGGGCGCCCAGCGTCAGCAGCAATTCCTTGCGAAGGCCTTCGTCCATCTCCTCGAGGTTCAGCGCCGTTTCACACTCGTCGCACAAGACCTCGAGCACCGCCGGCCGCCCCTCCTCGGAGACCTCGACTCGCGAATCATCCAGATGCACAACGTGCATCTGTAGAGTTTTCACGAGGAAATTCTGATCGTTCCCGCAATTGGGACAGGTCAACGCCACGCGGGGCTCCTCTTTAGCCGTCAAAGCCACTCCTACGGAACGCTTGATGCGCCCTCAAGTTCGATTGTAGGAGATGGGATCGGGCAGTGCAATGCAGAAAGTGCCCGGCTGGGCTACGGCCGTTTCCTAGGCATTCGGGACAAAAGGGGGTGATTTGGGCGTGGAGCACACGCGGAAGCGATGTACCGCACCCGAAGACGCGCGCCACTCGAGCTGGTCGTGCGCTCCGGCGCCAACCTGTCGAACGAGCGACGGCGGCAACACCTCCGCAAGGCTGCCGTGCGAAGGCGCCAGACGCCCCTCTTTCAGCGACGTCGCCAGGTAGAGGCGATCGCGCGCCCGCGTCAGTGCGACATAGACCAGGCGTTTCGTCTCTTCGCGCTCCCGGCTCTCCCGCTGCTCGTCGACCTCGGACTGAAAGTCACCCACGGCCACCGACGCCGCCTCGCCCGGGGAGTCCGATGACCATCGAACGGGATTCCGCCGGTTTCCGGTTCCTCGCGCCAGGTTGACGACGAATACCACCGGAAATTCGAGTCCCTTGGAGGCGTGCACCGTCATCAGGTTGACGGCGTCGAGCGCATCGACAACCGCGTTGGCCTCGTCGCCCACAGTCAGGCGGTCGAGATGCGCTGCCACGCGAGCGATCGTGGCGTATCCGCGGTTCTGCAACCGGCGCAGCAGCGCTCGAAGCTTCTTGAGGTTTTCTCTCGCCTGCTGCAGCCGTGGGCCCCGCAGCTCGAACGCGTACGCCGATTCGGTGAGACTCACATCGATCAGCTCCGCCGGCCCTACCCTGTCGACCAGGCGGCGCCAACGCGCGATCGACGCGCGAGCCTCTGTGAGCGCTGCGGCGTCACGCTCGTCAAGCGACCCGAGGACTGACGGGACCTCAGCAGCCATGAGCGCGTACGCCAGGCTTCCTTCTTCCCGCTTCCCCCTTCCCCCTTCACGAGCCGCAAGGCGCCGAAGCGCTTCGTCCGAGATCCCGAACACCCGCGAACGCATCAACGCCGCAGCCCGCAAGTCGGACGCCGGATCAGCAAGATACCGGATGAGCGCCAGGGCATCCTTGATCTCGTCTGCATCGAAGAAGCCGAGACCCTTGTAGACGTACGAGGGAATGGCGCGCCGGGCGAATGCCTCTTCGAACTCGCGGTGACTTTCGCGCGACCGAAAGAGAATGGCGATGTCGCCGGGCCGCACCGGCCGGGCCAAGCCGGTGTTGCGGTCGCGAACCTGCATCTCCGTGGCCAGCAGCCGCGCAATCTCACCCGCGGTGATCTCGGCACACTCCTCGGAAGCCGCGCCAACAATCAGGCCAAGCGCGTCATCGTGTCCACCGGTGACATCGGGGTCTATCGGAAAACGATCCGCCTCGTCGTACTGGAACGCGCCCTCGCCGGCGGTCTTGTCCGTGTCCTGGCAGACATCGTTCACGAACGCGAGCAGTGGCGGCACCGCGCGGAAACTGCGCGAAATGGAGCGGCGCACGTCGCGATCCGGCCGCAGCGTTTCGATGTAGCGCGAGGCCTCGCGCAGCACCGAGACGTCCGCGTCGCGGAACCCGTAGATCGACTGCTTGCGATCGCCCACGATGAAGATGGAGGGTTGAAGCGGACCGGCATCGGCCAGACCGGCTCCCTCGCCCCACGACTGGACGAGCAACGACACCAGCTCCCACTGGGCGCGGCTGGTGTCCTGGAACTCGTCCACCAGCACGTGGTGATACCGCGACTCCAATCTGAATCGACTCCGCGAAAACTCGTCCATGCGCCGCAGCAGATCGAGGGTGCGCTGCACCAGATCGGCAAAATCGAGCAGCGCGTGCGCCTCGAGCGTTCGCCGGTACTCGGCGTCGGCGATGCGGAACATGCGCCAGATCCCGCGCGAGAGCAACACGTTGAGGTCGCGCCGGTAGGCAGCGTCCACTCGGGCAAACGCCTCAGCGTGCTCAACAACCAAGGCGGCGTGGACCCTCCAGTCGGCGGCGTTCGCAAATGCCTTTCGAGGGTAAGGCGACCTGCTCCGCGCGTTCCCCTCCTGGGTCAGAAGATGCTCGCGAGCGCGCGTGAACACTGCCCGCACAGCGTGAGAGGCGACCGAACCGGCGCGCAGCGAGTCGGACAGCCGTCGAAGACTCTGCGCGAACAGTTGGAACGCGGGATCGAGCGGGCCGGAGTCCACGAATCGTTCGAGGCCGCCACGCATCGAGTCGAACAGCGCTACTAGCGCGACGCCGGCACGCCGGCTCACCACGTCGC
>JBOGIR010000539.1:0-10512 GCA_050742335.1 Vicinamibacterales bacterium
TCGGCCTGACCTCCATAGGGCTTCATCATCATCAACACAACCGATCTCCGGGTTCAGGTGCGCTTCAAGTTGAAGAACCGCTCAACATTGGCGGTGAAGATGTCGCGCTTCTCTTCTTCCGTGCACGTTGAATTCGTCACCGCCTCGATCGATTCACGAATCGACGAGTATCCGCCTGTGGCGTCAAACGGCGCGTCGCTGCCGAAGAGGAGGTGGTCGGCGCCCAGAAAGTCGCGCGCGACATTGACCGCGCCCGCCGAGAAGGCGCCGATGTCGCCGTAGAACCGTTGGAAATATTCGTGCGGCGGCTGCGTCAATCGTCCTTCAGTCTGGATCTTCAGCTCCTCGCTGAACATCTCGAACATCGACTTCATGCGGCCGTGGAAGAACGGGATCATCGCCGCCGTATGGTGCACCAGGATCTTCAGGTCTGGATGGTCCTGCATGATGCCGCTGAAGACCAGCCTCATCGTCGCGGCGCTGCTTTCGTACGGCCAGCCGAACACCTGCCAGATCAGATATTTCGAGTCGCCTTCGGTCTTGTAGTCGGCGTGGGTGCTGGCGCGTGCCGGATGCAACAGGATCGGAACACGCCGCTCGGCGAGCGTTTCGAACACGGGACGGAACTCCGGCGCGTCGAGCGCCCGGCCGTTCACGTTCGTATACACCTGCACCGCGCAGAGGCCGAGCGCTCCTGTCGCACGCTCGATTTCCCGGCACGCCCGATCGGGTTCGTTCATCGGCACGGCGGCCGCGGCCCCTGCGAACCGGTCCGGGTACTTTGCCACGTGCTGCGCGAGCTCGTCGTTGGCGATGGTGGCGAGCTCCACGCTGGCGTGCGGCGCGATGTGTTCGGGCGGCGGACCGGCGAGGCTGATGATCTGACGATAGCCCTCGAACTCGTCCATCATCCGGAATCGCGCGTCGAGGCTGGTCAGCCCTTCGTAGTTCGGCGCCTTCCGGCCCGTGCGCACGAACTGCATGTGGGCGGGACTGCCGGCAGCAAACTCCTTCGAGCCGGCGCGCGCCCATCGGGTCTCCTCGTATTTCGGCGGAAGAATGTGGCAGAACGCGTCAATCACGACGGCGATTATCGCCGATCTGGTAACGTGTGCGGATTCTCATGGCGCAGCACAGCGCAGTTGTCGCCCGGTCTGTCAACACACCCGGTCAGGTGCTCTTTGCCAGCATGGTCGGCACCACCATCGAGTTCTTCGATTTCTACATCTACGGCACCGCCGCGGTCCTCGTCTTCCCGACCTTGTTCTTTCCGGCATCCGACCCCGCCACCGCAACGCTGGCATCGCTGGCGACGTTCGGGATCGCGTTCTTTGCGCGGCCGGTCGGGTCGGCGCTCTTCGGCCACTTCGGCGATCGCGTCGGGCGGAAGACCACGCTCGTCGCCGCCCTGCTGACGATGGGCCTATCCACCGTGGCAATCGGATTGCTGCCAACCTATGCCTCGATCGGGCTGGCCGCACCCGTCCTCCTTGCCCTGTGCCGCTTCGGGCAGGGGCTCGGCCTCGGTGGAGAATGGGGCGGAGCGGTGCTCCTGGCGATCGAAAACGCGCCCCCGGATCGGCGCGCGTGGTACGGCATGTTCCCGCAGCTCGGTGCGCCCGTCGGGTTCTTCATGTCCACGACGGTGTTTCTGGCGCTCGACGCCACGCTCGGCAACGACGAGTTCCTGTCGTACGGCTGGCGATTTCCCTTCCTGGCCAGTGCGGTCCTCGTCCTGGTGGGCCTCTACGTGCGCCTGACGATTGCGGAAACACCCGTCTTCGCCGCCGCGGTTCGCCGACAGGAACGCGTCGAGGTGCCGATGCTGGTGGTCATTCGCCAGTACCCGGGAACGGTCGTGAAAGGGACGCTGGTGTCGCTCGCCACCTTCGTCGTCTTTTACCTGATGACCGTCTTCACGCTGGCGTGGGGCACCACCGCCCTTGGTTTCACGCGCGAGGAGTTTCTTCGGATCCAGTTGGTGGGTGTTGCCACCTTTGCGGTGATGATCCCCGTATCCGCCAGGCTGGCGGAACATGGCCGGCGCCGCGTGCTGATAGCCGCTACTGTCGCCATCGGCCTGTTCGGCCTGGTGATGGCGCCGCTCTTCCTGATGGGCACGATGGGCGCGGTGTTGACGCTTGCGGTGGGTCTCGGCCTCATGGGATTCACCTACGGCCCGCTGGGCACGGTCCTGTCCGAGCTCTTCCCTACGCCCGTTCGCTACACGGGCAGCTCCCTGACGTTCAACATGGCCGGCATTTTCGGGGCCTCCCTGGCGCCGTACATCGCCACGTGGCTCGCAAACACCTACGGCCTGCAGTATGTCGGCTATTATCTGGCGGGGGCGGCCATGCTGACCTTGATCGGGCTGCTGACGATCCGCGAGACGAAGGACAGAGTGCTGTGAAAACCTCACTATCGGCCTGCGTCATCTCTTTCGTGGTGCTCTTGTGGACGCCGGGCGTCTCGCTGGCGCAAGGCGCGGGCACGAAGACGGGACCAGCCGCCGGCGGGCTTCCTGCCATGATCCCGATCTTTCCCCTCGAGAGTGCGACGCTGTTTCCGAACGCGTCGTTCCCGCTCCACATCTTCGAGCCGCGGTATCGCGCGATGATTGCCGACGCGCTGAAAGGCGACCGCATCATCGGGATGGTCATGCTGCAACCGGGTCACGAAGCGGAGTACGAAGGGCGCCCGCCGATTTTTCCCATTGGATGCGCCGGTCTCATCACCGACTACGAAGCGCTGCCGGACGGCCGGTACAACATCGTGCTCGGCGGACTGGTGAAATTTCAGGTGACGGGCGAGGACAACAGCCGGCTCTATCGCCAGGCGCGCGTGACGGCCATCCCAGAGGTGCTGGACGACCGCGAAACCGCCGCCCTCACCAAGCAGCGGGAACGCCTCGAGTCGCTGCTGTCTGCGTTGTCCGACCGGATCGGCATCGCGGATCCTCCTCCGGGCGTTCCGGACGAGCAGGTGGTCGACGCGCTGTCCGAGCATCTGCCGATGGCGCCGCTCGCGCGTCAGCAGCTCCTCGAGCGGGAGGATCCACTCGCGCGCGCCAACGCCCTCGTCGACCTCATGGAGGCGATGGTGAGGATGCCTCGGTGAGTGACCGTAGTCACGATGCTGGAGTAGCGTCTCCCGGCACGGCGTGCGCCGTTTGAACCGTTCGCAGTCCAGGGATACACATGCGCAACGGCAATCGCTGGCTTCATTGGGTGGGTCTCGTCGCGATCCTGGATCTGGGGCTGTGTAACGTGCCGTGGGCCTCGAGCTCGCCTCAAGCTCCGCCATCGGTTCGCGAGACGTCGGCGGCGCTGCCAGGAGTCCGCATCTGGTACAGAGATACGGGCGGCAATGGAGTGCCTGTCGTCTTCCTACACGCCGCAACGGGCAGCAGCCGGGTATGGGAGTATCAGCTTCCGGCATTTACGGCGGCTGGCTACCGCGTCGTGGCGTACGACCGGCGAGGGTTTGGACGATCCGCGATCGATCCAGCCGGTGTGCAGCCTGGGACCGGTGCGGATGATCTGCTTGCATTGGTGAACTATTTGGAGATCGACCGCTTTCATCTCGTCGGGACGGCCGCCGGCGGTGGAGTGGCCTTGGACTTTGCCGTGTCATTTCCTGGACGGTTGCGAAGCCTGGTGGTCGCCAACGCCATCGGTGGAGTACAGGACCAGGAGTATCTGGAACTGGGACAGCGGATCAGGCCCGCGCCCGCATTCAACGCGTTGCCTCCGGACTTCCGGGAGCTCGGGCCCTCATACCGCGCTGCAAATCCCAGTGGGACACAGCGTTGGCTGGAATTGGAGCGCACCAGCCGACCCGAGGGCCCGCCGTCGCCAACTCAAACCACGCGGAACCGAATCACGTTCACGGTGCTCGAGCAGCTCAAGGTGCCGACGCTCCTGCTCACAGGTGACGCCGATCTGTACGCGCCTCCAGCGGTGCTGCGACTCTTTGCGGCCCGGATCAGGAACTCGGAGTCCGTCATCGTGCCCGAGGCAGGCCACTCGGCGTACTGGGAGCAGCCCGAGATCTTCAACCGCACGGTCCTGGAGTTCATCCGTAAGCACTAGCGAGGCTGCGCCTCAGACCACCGAGCATGTGGCTGTGCCTCGCTTCATCCAGGAGGATACAACGATGGCCAAAGTGACCGCCCGTGCCTACCGCTCGCCGACGCTCGTCCTGCTCGCGATGGACTGGCCGGACGGCGCCTCGCGGCCGGACTTCCTCGGCTTCACGATTCGCCGCACGCCGGGATTCCTCGATTTCCACACCGGCGTCGTCGCCGCAAGCAGCTTTCTGCCAAACCGCATCTCGTTCACCGGGCCGCCACCGGACGGACAGCCCGATTTTCCGTCCGACGTTGCGCCGATCCAGAAATTCATGTGGTGGGATGCGCGGATCGACGGATCGAACGCGGGCGACGTTCTCACCTACGAGATCACGCCCGTCTGCGGCACGCCCGCCGCGCTCCAACCGATCGACGCCGACATGTTCTCGCTGAGCGTCGTGCTACCGCCTCACGTCGAGTTCGGCATCGGCTCGTGGTTCAACCGCGCCGTGATGAGCTCGCAGGCATTTGCGCGCAAGCTCAAATCGTTCAACGTGCCGCCCGATACGCTCACACCGGCCGAGGCGCTCGAGCTTAGGCAGTGGCTTGCAAACGGGATGGAGGCGCCACTGCCGGACTTCGTCTCCACGGCCGGCGCCGCGGTCGACTCGATCGTCGGCGCGATCTATCACCTCACCGACAAGATCTGGATCATTCCCGCTCTCGCCAACGCGATGGCCGGCAAGACGATCGGGCTCGTGTTCGACGCGGACGATCCGGCGGTGAGCGCCGACGCGCAGAGCGCGCTCGCGCAGGTGCAGTTCTTTCCGCGCACGCGGCTCAACATCATGCACAACAAGTTTCTCGTTGCGGGCAAGAGCTTGGACGACGCGCCGCAAGCCGAGCCGAAGAAGCTGACGTGCGGGTCCGCGAACTACACGACGCAGGGCTTAACCTCGCAGGCGAATCTCGTTCACACGTTCGATTCGCCCGAGCTCGCGCGGCTCTTCTACGACCGCTACGAGCTTCTGAAGACCAACCCGACGAAGGCGAACACCACGAAGAACGTCGGCTGGTCGCAAACAGTATCCGTCGGCGACGCGGGCGTGCGCGTGTTCTTCTCGCCGGAGAAAGGCAGCCCCGGCGGCCCGAGCATCTCGATCGAGACGATCGTCGCGAGCATTCACGCGGCGCGCAGCTCCGTCATCTTCTGCCTGTTCATACCGACGGACGAGCAGCTCCGCCAGGCGTGCTTTGCGGTCGGCGATGCAGGCAAGATGATGTTCGGTCTCGTCAATCGCATTGCGCGCACCGAGCCCACCGTCACGACGACGGCCGCCGGCAACGTTCCGGCCGACGAGCTCGCGGCGCTTGAACTCTTCCACCGATCGCGCGATCAGAAGGACGTGATCGGCGCGGAGTTCTTCAACGCCGCCCTCACTCCGGCCGGCTTCGCAACCGAGATCAACATCTTTCCGGGCGACTCGCCGCCGTCGTTCCCGCCGGTGATCGTGCATCACAAGTTCGTCGTGATCGACGCCGAGACGGACTCGTCGGTGATCTACACGGGCTCGGCCAATATGAGCGGCAATTCCGTGTTCAATAACGACGAGAATCTGCTCGAGATCAAGGGCTCGCCGCGGCTCGCGCAGATTTATCTGGCCGAGTTTCTGCGCCTCTACGAGCACTATCGCGCGCGGGCGAGGTTCATCAGGTTCAAGCTCAGCAACCAGCCGGCCTCGCAGGTGGGTTTCGCGCTGCGCCCGAACCGGACGTGGGCCGACAAGCACTACACGGCGGGAAGCCCGGAGTTCAAAGCCAGAGCTCGGATGCTGAGCATCAGTTGACCCGACCGTTCACGCGATCGACCGCGTGGAGCCCTGCGGGTCCCGCTGCTGCCGGGTTGAAAGTCGAACCCTTCAGGCTCCTTGTGAAATCGCGCGCTGATACGCGTCGATGATGTCGCTCCCGGTCGCGAACCAGACCCGCTCGTGCCTTTTCATGTGTGCCAGGGCACGCTCGAGATACCGGCTGCGGAGCGGCTGCCCGATGATCATCGGGTGCAGGGGCATGCCGAGCACTCGCGGCTGCTTCGCGCTGTCGGCGTAGAGCGTGTCGAACTGATCGACGACGGATTGAAGATACTGCTCGCCGGTGTAGCCCTTTCTGAGGAACAGCGGAATGTCGTTGATCTCCATGCAGTACGGGATTGAAAACATCCGGCCCGTTCTCACCTTCATCGGATACGGCTGGTCATCGCTGTTCCAGTCGCCGCAATAGTCCACCCCCTCGTCCGCCAGGATATCGAGGGTGTTGTGCGTCTCGGTCAGGCCAGGGCCGAGCCATCCGCGCGGCCGTCGGCCGGTGGACTGTTCGATGGTCTTGAGCACGGTCTGGATCAACGCCCGCTCTTTGTCCGCGTTCAAGCCGGCCAGGTTCTCGCTGTTGGTGATGCCGTGCCCCATGAATTCCCAGCCGCGCCTCTTCATTTCGTCGACGGCTTTCGGGTGCGTGTCGGCCACCGCCGAGTTCAGCGCGACCGTCGCCTTGACGCCCGCGGCGTCGAGCACGTCGGCGATGCGCCACAACCCGACTCGCAGCCCGTATTCCCGCCAGGCGTAATTGACGACATCCGGCACGATGTTCCGGTCGTTGGGGGAAATGGCCTGCCCCGCGGGTGAGTCGTACCGCCACACCTCAACGTTTGGCACGATCCACACGGCTAGGGTTGCGTTCCCCGGCCACATGAAGGGCTTTCGCTCGAAGATGAACGAATCGTCGTAGCGGTCCGCCCGTCGCACCGATCCACGCGGCGTCTGGGCGAACGCGGCCCTCGGCGCCAGGGCAGAAGCCATCGCGCCTGCCGCCCCCGCCAGCGTCAGACCACGTGTGAGAAAATCCCGTCGGCTGTTCATGCGTCGTCTCGCGACATGACGAATTCCCAATTTTCTCAGGCGATCAGTTGTTCTCGATCATGAGCACCTGACCGGTGGCCGTCGTGCACCCACCCGGCGGCATCGTGGCGCCACACTTGATGAACTCGCCGGTCATCGCGCCAAAGGGCCGGCCGTCGCGCAGCGGAAAGAACGTCACGGTGAAAATCGTGCCTTCGGGAAAAGTCTTCGGAGCAATGCCTCGCCGCGCCATCGCCGCCGCCGACCCGGCTTCCACACCCCACTGCACGGGTTTGCCGTCCTTGCCCATCATCGGCTCGCCGTCGGGGCCGAGCACGACGAAGATGAGCTGCGCGTGGTTGGTTCCAGGGATATACCGCGTGAGCTTGCCGGTGAGCGTCTTCGTCTGCTTCTGGTCGTACATCGCAAAGGAGTGATGGGCGACGACCACACTCGTCCACGGGCCGGTCCACAGCACGCCCACGAGCGCCGTCAATCCCGCGACCGCGCGGATTGTCATGTCAGTGTTCACGGCGTCCTCCCGGTTTTCCCGCCGCGCACCTCGCGCGTCAGTTGGCAGGCTTCTCCCAGCCCTGCTCGAAATGCTTTTCCCAATTCTGCGCCCAGGGGCGGCCGAAATAATCGATGTACCCATCGTCGACGAACGTGAGCTGCGTCGGCCTGCCATCGGGACCGTTGATGATCGTGCTCTGCACGCGGCATTCGACGTACGTGAAGCGCGTCTCCGGATCGTCGGGACCGGCCTGCCTCTCCCACGGCGTCACGGTGTGCAGCGGCTGGAGGAACGCTTCGGGATCGTAGAACGTCGCTTCGACAGTCATGGTCTTCCCGTCGGCGCCCGGCCGGAACACCTCGATGATTTCGAGCGCGCTGCTGAACTCGAACATCGAATGCGACACGGTCCATCCCTGGACGTTCGCCGTCCAGGCCACCAGTGTGTTGCCGTTCCAGAATCCGACGGTCTCGCCGTACCACTGCGGTACTTGCTGCACGTGCTCTTGGTTGATCAACACCTTGCGAAGGAGGTTGTCGGCGATACCGCTCAGGAACTGGACCTGCGTGGGCGTGGCCATGACTTCAATCGGGCCGCCGAGCGTGAACTGCGACCACCACCGCAGCAACCCCTCCGGATAGCAGAAGGCGGCCATCCACTGCGGCGCGTTGCTCACCGCCTCGTGGTAGTTCATTTGCACCATCCGCTTCTGGTACTCGGGCGTCAGCAGCGACACCATCGTGGAGGTCTGGAGGTTGCGGCCCCAGATCCACTGCTCCTCCGGCGCCCCCCGGCGGTACCACCCGTCCCAGTTCGGGAGCGTCTGGCGCGTGTGGGCCGTCGGCCCGCCGGTCTTCTTCGCTTCGGCGAGCAGCGCCTGATAGTGCCCCTGCGCCGTCTTGTGCTCATAGGAGCTGACGATCTTCGCGACGTCACGATCGAGGGTGCAGTCACCCCACTGGCCCACGCGGTCATCCCGCCACATGTCGGTGAGCTGCCGCGGCGTGTTGCACCGGGTGTACCGGCGATCGGCCCAGTACTTCCGATCCAGATAGAAGTTCTTGCTCGTGAACAGATCAACCGGCAACGGCTGCACGCCCGCAGGCGGGCGCGGCACCGGCTCGTCCTGCTGCGCGTCGAGACTCAAGGCGAGTGCTCCCACCGCCATCACCAGCGTTACGGCGGCAGATAATCTCGTGCGCATGGACGCCCTCCACCCTTCCTTCCCTTGCGAGCTACGTCATCTCGGACGCTTGCTTGCCACCCGCAATGTCCGACTCCAGCCGGACCTGCTACGGTCCGCCTTAAGGCGGACACTACGTACGCCGGGTATCGCGACGCGCTCCGGGCCTGGAACCTGATGCTAATACGATCTGCCGCCGCGGTCCACGATCGACGAGTGGAGCAGGACGACCGGCATCGACGCACTCAATTGGTTGGAATTCTCGCGGTCAAGTTTTCTAGCGGAGCGCCTTCAGAATCGACTCGGCGATGAACGACCCGAGCCGGCGGTTCCCCGCCAGGGTGTAGTGGCAACAGTCGTCCATGTACACGGGCTCGGGCGCATCATCGAACAGCTCCACGGCACTCAGATAGTGGAGCGGCGGCTTCAGCATCTTCGCTGCCCGCACCAGCGCCGGATAGCCTTGCTCGACGCTCTCCTTGAACGGGGATTCCCCGTTGATGGCCACGCGTGCTTCGTCGTCGCTGAAGCGTCGTTGCGTGAAGTACTGATTGGGCTGCAGTACGTGGAAGTACGGGACGCCCCGCGACGACAGCAGCTCGCTCATCATGATCGAGGAGGTGGCCCAGTTCGTCGCCGCGTCCTCGTACGTTGCGGCGGCATCGCGTGGAACAACCGGCGGCGTGACCTCGACGAGCGACGCGCTCGCTGGATTGGAGCGCAGGCTTGCGAACCGTCCCAGCTCGGACACGTAGCGCCTCGACGTCCGCTCGTACAGCCGCTCGAGCACGAAGTTGGCGCTCGCAAACCGGTTCCGGCCAATCGTCGCGACGAGCCCGTTCAGCGTCTCCTTGTCGCGATTGATGTCGGCAAGGAGGTACAACTTCTCCGGCGTCAACGTGGCCTGGTCGATCAGGTTGACCAGCGGATCGAGGTGCATGGGGCTCGGCATGGAAATGTCCACGCCCTTGGCGCTGTTCATGGCCGACAACGCCACCTCGTTGAACCCGTCGATGTTGACGACCAGATCGAACTGCTGGCCGAGGGAAAGAAAGTAGGAGAGCACCAGGAGCTGCTGCGGCTGCTTGTACCCTTCATGGCTGAAGCAGAGCGGGATCACGTCGCGGTTCCGGAACGGGTTGCTTTGTTTCAGATCCGCGATCATGCGCGTCGCACCCACGTGACAGAACCACAGCCCGACCGACCCCCCAAAGATGCCGACGAGAAATTGATCGTCCCGCGTCTTCCGGAACGGATAGTCGTGGCGGGACACGAACCCGAAATTATTGGTCGCGAGCGGCGCCGTCGTCGTCGCGGCGCCGCCCGCCTCCGGCTCCCGGAGATCGTCGGGGATGTGGAAGGGATGACCCCGGCGGTGCGTGGGACCGAAGTACGGGTGCAGGGCGTCGGCCGTGAGCGCCTGCTGCGCGGTCTCGAGCAGTGCCGGGTACGACTTCCGGTGCACGTAGAAGAGCGCGCCGGTGTCGGCATAGTACGCGGCCAGGCCGAGGATCTCGGCGAACACGAGAAGGAGCGCGATGTTGACGCCGGCGAGGATGAGACGGCTTGAAAGGCTAGAAGTCATGCGGAGCCACAGGCCCGGTGGTCCAAGGCGCAGCCTCGTTAGGTATCGACGCAGCACGGCGCACTCAGTCGGGCGCGAACGCCGACGCGTAGTCAGCAGCGCTCACGCTGCTCTGCGCATCCTTCCGGACCATGCACCGTCCTGCCACGAGCATGTCGAGGTCCGTGGCCATGAAGCACCGGAAGGCATCTTCCGGCGTGCACACGATGGGCTCACCGCGGACGTTGAAGCTGGTGTTCACGAGCACCGGGCACCCCGTTTTGGCCT
>JBOGIR010000540.1:0-7333 GCA_050742335.1 Vicinamibacterales bacterium
CTACCGGCTACCAACTACCGGCTACCAACTACCGGCTACGACCTACCCACGCCTCAGCCGCTGTTCCAGCCGCGCGAGGCGTTCGGTGATCGCCGCGTCAGCGCCGTCACCGACGAGCGCGGTGTAGCGGACGAGCGCGTCGCGTGCGGCGGCAAGATGACCGAGGCGCTCCGCGGCATCGGCGAGATAGCGGAGCGCAAGGGCATCGACAGGTGCCTTCGACGCTGCCTGAAGAAGCACCCGCTCGGCGCGGGGGAGGTCACCCGACAGGATCATCGCGCGGCCGTATAGCATCAACGCGTCGGCCGAGGCATCGGCCGTCGTCGCGCGAGGCTCCAAGGCTTCAACCGCCTTGTTCAGCGCAACGCCGTCGCTCCGCTGCTCGGCCATGTCCAGCCATACCCGGCCCAGCGCGACATAGACGTCGGCGCGATCGGGGAAGCGCTCGGCGGCGCGTCCCAACGTGAGGATGGCGGTTTCGGTGCGACCCCATCGCGCGTACGCCAGGCCGACATCGATGAGCCGGTCGCCACGCGCCGGTTCGAGGGCGGCCAGCGCCTCGAGCTGTTCGATCGCGTCCCGGCGCCGCCCCGCCTGTTCGTACATATCCGCCAGCTCTTCCCGCGCCGCGACGAAGGCGGCATTGATGCCCACGGCTCGCGTCAGAGCGCCAAGCGCGGCGTCATCGTGTGAGCCGGCGCGCAAGCAGAGGCCGAGGATGTAGTGTGCCTCGGCAAGCCGGTTGTCGAGATCGACCGCATGCTGCAACGGCTCGACGGCCTCCGCCGGCTGGCCGTTGCGGTAGTAGGCGAGTCCGAGTTTGTAGAGAACGCGCGACGACCGATCGTCGAGCTGCGTGAAGGTGCGGTAGTGTTCCGCGGCGCGCTCGTAGCGGCCCAGCGCGGCGTTGACGTCGCCCAGTAGCTCGGCGGGGCGCGGAGCGGAGGGGTCGAGGGTCGCCGCCTCGAGAAGGTCGCGGAGGGCCGCATTCAGGTCGCCGCGCCGGCGATAGGTGTCGCCCCGCTTCAGGTACGCGAGCATCGAGTCGCGCTTGAGCGCGAGGGCGCCGCTGAACGCCTCGACGGCGTCTGAGGTGCGCTCCTGTGCCAGCGCCGCATCCCCAGCGGCGATCAAGGCCTGAAACTGGCGTTCCTGCCTCACGGCGTACCAGGCCAGGACGACGCCGACCATCAGGGCCGCCAGGCCGACGGAGACCACCACGAGCCGCTTCATGGCGGAAACGATAGTAGCAGAGGGGGAACCGGTAGCGGCAGGCGGTGTCTAACGTGTAGACTGCATGGAGACTTCTGCTTCGGGAAACCTAGTGAAGAACGCCGGCGCCATCAGCTGGTCCTACGTCGAGAGCGGCGAAGCGGCGCTCGTCGCGCGGTGCGCGACGGGCGACGAAGCCGCGTGCGCCGAGCTGGTGGCCGCGCACCAGCGCATGGTGTACGGGCTGGCGTTCAACCTGCTGGGCGACCGCGACGAGGCCCTCGACCTGTCTCAGGAAGTCTTCCTGCGCATCTTCCGAACCCTCTCGCGCTTCCGCGGACAGTCGGCCCTTCGCACCTGGATCTACCGCATCGTCATCAATCAGGCGCGGAACCGCCAGCGCTGGTGGCGGCGGCGCCATCGCGCCGAGCAGGTCTCGCTCGACGACTACCTCCGAAACTTCGGCGACCTGGAAGCGCGGCAGGACATCCTGCCCGATCGGCTGCTCGCGAGCAAGGAAACGGCGGCGAAAATCTGGCAGGCGATGGATCAGCTGCCGTTCGACCAGCGCACGGCGCTGATTCTGCGCGAGATCGACGGGCTGCGGTACGACGAGATTGCGTATTCGCTCGACATCCCGGTCGGGACCGTCAAGTCGCGGCTCACGCGCGCGCGACAGACGCTCCGCGCCGGGTTGCTGGGGCTTCGATCATGATTCCGTATCTGGGGTGCCAGGGCGCGCGCGGCATGCTCGAGGCGTTCGTCGACGGGGAGCTTCCCGTGTCCGGACAGGTCGCGCTCGAAGCGCATCTGCGCTGGTGCGACACCTGCCGGGCCCGCGTCGAGGACATGCGGCTCATCGGATCGGCCCTCCGGCTGGGATCGGCCGCGTCGGCAGCCGACCATACCGACGCCGCCGCGCTCGCCACGATGTACGACGAGGTCGTGATGCGGGTTCGGGCCGAGCGCGATCAATCGCTGGCGGTCCAGTGGCGTGAGTTGTTCACGGACATGCGGTATCTGTGGCCCGCGCTGGGGGCCACCGTGGCGGTGATCCTCTGCCTGTGCGCCTCGACCTTCGTCAGCCAGATCGCCAGGGCCGAGCGTCCGAACTCGCTGGCCGCCCTGATTTCCATCATGGCGAGTCCTGGATCGGACGAGAACCCGCTCCATCTGGAATCGGGAATGCTGGCGCCGCGCACGCTCGACGTGGGCCCCTCGCTCGCGGGGATTGCCGAAGAAGAGGCGGTCTATGCGGTCGCGGCCGTGGTGACGCGCGAAGGCCGCGTGTCGAACTACGAATTGCTGCAGTCGGTGCGCGAACCGCTGGTGGGGCGTCGAGGCGTCGTGCCGGTGGACGAAGTGACGGCGGTGCTCAACGCCGTGAGGCACTCGCGATTCGAGCCGGCCCAGACCACCGAGGGTGCCGTGGCGGTCAACATGGTCTGGCTGTTGGCGAGGACGACGGTCAAGGCGCCGGCGAAGCCAGAGGAGGCCGACCCCGGTCCGGTCAGCGCCGTGCCGGCGCGGGCGGTGCTTCGGCCCGCGCGCTCGTAACGTTGTTCAGCGCATCGGTGGCGCGGATGATCACCGCACGCGCCGCCGATTCACCCTCCAACATCACGTCGAACTGCTCGAAGCGCGAGTCGGCGATGCCGTCCTTCGGGTAGACCGTCTGCCAGCGGTCGCCGTCGAGGGAGTACTCAACCTTCTGGACCGATGACTCGGCGTCGCGCACCTCGAACCCGATGATCACCCGGGCCCCTTCGCGGCGGAGTCCGGTGACGGTGACAGCCGGAGGCGTGTTGTCGATTTCAAAGGTCGTGCTCTCCATGGATCCGGCCAGCGCCGCGTCGGGTGCGTTCGACGGCAGATCGGATGCGAGAACCTGCACGACATAGCGACCGTTCGGCACCGACGTCGTGTCCCAGACGAAGATGGCATCGGCGAGATCGCGCCTGAGCGGCTTCCAGCTCGTCTCGCCTTCGCGCCGGTAGAGCACCTCGTATGTCAGTTGGTCGCGGTTGTCGTCTTCGGCCCGCCAGACGAAGGTGAGCAGCCCCTTTTGATAGGTGCGGCGTCCCAGAGCCGGTCCTCCGCCTGCGGGGGGGCCGCCTGGGGCGTTCTGTACCGCCGCGCGCCGATCGGGCGTCTCACCTTCGAACCCGGCGATCTCGGGCTCCCCGGTGGGAAACGGCCGCTGGAACACCGTGCCGGGCGGGTGAATCGTGATGGTCGAGACACGCGGCCGCGCGTTGCGCGGCAGATACGCCGCCGTGACCGACGTGAGCACCGGCGCCTGTTCCCGGTCCCCCGTGAGCACCGCCCGCCACTGCAGGTACCGGGCGCGCGGGCTCACAATCGAGGTGCCGTTCGCGTCGGCGTACGGGCCGCTCCAGTCGCTCCACGTTTCGTCCGCGGTGCGGGTGTTGCCCGACCGCGTGGAGATCTCGACTTTGGCCCCGGTCGGGGCGACCGTCTGCCACTTGATGGCGCCCCACGTGGCTACCGACTGCGCATCCCGCACGTCGGACATGTACGTGCCGCGGTCCGCGCGGGCGGCGGACAGCCGCAACACCTTGCCGGGGTTCGAGGTGGCAAAGAGCACACGCCCCGAACGGTCCGGCAGGAGCGCGGTGATCTGCTGCACGGCGGCGCGCGTGACGAGCGTCGGCTGCATCGGGTCGCCCGCAAGACGATAGATCTTGCCCTCATTGCCCGTGGCCACCAGCACAGTGCCGTCGCTTTCGAACGCTACGTCGTACGGCGAATCCTCGCGGAGCTGCCACACGAGGTCTGAGACGCCATCCGGCATGATGCGGTACACCGCGCCCGTGCCGAGCCCCTGCGTGCCGCGCGGTGTCTGCGGCGGAGCTGGCGTGGTCTGTGCGGACGTGGACGCGTCGGCGGCAATCGTAATCGACACCACTTCGGTCGAAACCGAGGCAACGGGCTGCGATGCCGGCGGCTCGGTGGCCGGTGCGCGTTCGGGCGCCGCGGCACGCCGTCCCGCTACCGCGGCCGCGTAGACGTCGCCCTTCGGGTCGACGCGAAGGGCACGGATCTCGTTGTACGGGGAGTCGAGCAGGACGAACGGTTTGCCCGCGGCATCCAGTTGAAACACGCGGCCGGGCGATTCGGTGCCTGCGAGGAGGCGGCGCTCGCGATCGAAGGCGAGCGTCATGACGTGTGTCGCCTTCGTGTTGTAGAACGGCGCACCCTTCCCGTCGGGAGCAATCTTGTAGATGACTCCCTTGTCGCCGGTGCCGGCGAAGACATTGCCCGTCGAATCGACGATCAGGCTCCAGATGTAGCGGTCCGGCGGATCGAAGAACACCGAGCTGGTGCCGGCCGCATCGATCTTGTAGATCTTCCCGTCCGGCGACGTCGCGGCATAGATGCCGCCGCCGGGCGCCGGCGCGATGGCGTGGACCTCCAGCTCTTCGGCGTCGAAGAAGGGGGCGCTCTTGCCGGTGGCGTCAACGCGGAACACCTGTCCTTCGTTACCGGTGCCGATGAAGAACGAGCCGTCGGGTGCGCCGACGAGCGTCCAGAGAAACGGCGCGCTCGCCTCGTACACCGGCGTCACGGCGGGCCCGAGCGTCAGCCGGCCGTACGGATCGATGGAGAGGTTCTCGACCTCACCCTGCAGGAACTCGGCCTCGGTGGACACCTGCCAGAAGGTTGGCAGAGCGGCATGGCCGAGCGCGACGGAGAGACAGACGATCGACGCGGCGATGACGGTTCGCTTCAAAGCACTGCTCATAGCATGAAGGTCTCGCCGGGCCCGGCACTGCGCTGCACCAGGCGTGGCTATTCCTCGATTGGCAGCGACAACGTGCGCGTGCCGTTCACCGCGTGCCCGGTCGGGATGTCCCATTCGCCCAACACGGCGTTCTGCAACGGCCTGAAGCTGCCGCCGTTGCGGTCCGACTCGAGGATCGCCATGACCGAAGGTGGCAGCGACGAGAGCGATTCGCCCTTGACCACCGCACCCTGCTCGCGGCCGAGGAGTCGCACGTAGAGCCTGTTGTTCTTGCGGGCTTTGTTGAGGACGCGGAGCATCTGGTTCAAGTCGCGGGTCTGCAGCGGCTGCACCTGCAGTTCGCGCGCTTCCCACTGCGACAGCCGTGTGCCGTCCGACACCATGACGGACACCGCGCCGCGCGCATTTGGTGGAATCTGGACCGGGACCGTCCGTGTGATCTCCTCGCCCCGATACGTCCTCAGAAGCATCTTGAGGTCGACCGTTGCGCCCGGCTTGACGCGGGTCCCATCGATCCACACGCGCTCGAGCGTCGCGCTGCGCGGCTGCTCGCTCGCGTCGATTTCGAGATCCAGCCGCTCGAGCTCCACGTCCTCGAATGCGTTGCGCAGCAACAGATTGATGGGGGCAACCACATACGCGGCCGCGCCGATCGACGGCTGATCGCCCGAGAAGAGATCCTCGAACGCCACGTCGCCGTACTTCTTCACCGATGCCGTGCCGCGGACGATGTAGCTGGCGGCACCGTTCTGACGTTCGTACGAGGTGAGGGTGTTGACAATCGAGAGGTACGCGAGCAGCGGCGTGAAGAGCTGGTCGTTCACCAGCGCCATGTTGAACGTCTTCTTCGTGCCGCGTTCCGACGTCAGGCTGATGCGCATGGGGATGAGCGCCGGTCCGGCCCCGAGCGTGCCGGCAATCGTGGTGGCGCGGTCCTGTTGAACCGTGCCGATCACCTCGCCGGTGCTCGCAATCTTCATGGAGTTGGCGAGACTCGGGAGCAGCGTGTGGACGTAGGCGCGCGTCATCGGGAACTGCGTCGGCCCCAGGCCGTAGAAGGGATGGCCGAACGCGTAGACGCGGTTCCCCTCGACCTCCGTGACGGTGCCGGTCGCGCCAATCTCGAGGTCGCCGCTCATGAGCGCGACACCGACAGGATCGCCCGGGCGAAGCGGCTGCGCGGCCGCGGACCGGCCGTTCCCTTGCGCAAGCGCCGCGACGGCAGAGCCGGCCATAACGGGCACGAACCCCTGGGCGCTGAACGCGGACGCGACGGGATCGATGACGCCAGGGTCGAACCCACCGAGCGTCAGCGGCGTCGCAATCGGGCGAAGAAGCGTGCCGAGGCCCGCGGTGAGGCCGGCGCCGCCGCCAAACACCTGGATGTCGGACGGGCTATCCGCGAACGGACGGGCCCAGCTGAACGCCTGCCGCAGCGACGCGCGCAGGCTCTCCGGGGTGAGCGGCATCTGCAGCTCGACCCGCGCCGCCGGCCGCCGCGGTGCGGCAAATGTGGCCGCCTCGGTCATCTCGTCGATCGGGGTGATCCCGGCGATCGGCTCCTTCGAGAACTGCCCGAGCGAGTACGACACGGCACCGACCATCCGGCCGTCGATATAGACCGGGCTTCCGCTCATCCCCGCAATCACCCCTGTATGCGCGAGCGGGCCGCCTTCGAGCCGCGCGAGAATCAGGTTCCGACGGGGACCGATGACGTTGCGCAGGACACCCAGAATGTGGACCGTGAATTCATCCAGCCGGTCGCCCTCGAAGACCGTCTTGCCAACCCCGACCATGCCCGCGCGCAGCTCGTCCACGGGATAGGTCCGGCTTTGAGCGGACAGGCCGGCCGCAACGAACAGGAGGAGCGCGAAGGCACAGGCGAGAAGCTTGGTGGCCATAAGGTGGTGACCTATGACCATTATGCGGCCCAGAACATGAATCCTGTACTCCTTGCGCGCCCGCATAATGGTCCCGGCGCGCGGAGCGCGCCAAAAAGACGCTGCCAACTAGCCACGGGTTCTGCGAGGACATCGAGAGGTACAGCCCGTGGCTAGTTGAAGATACGGGTAAACCGCTGAAACTGCAAGGGCCTGCGGGTGCGCAATTTGACAGGGGCGAAACCGCTGGAGTACAGTGCTGGCTCTGTTTTGACGCTGATGCCGGAGCGCTTTCGCTTCTTCGTGTCCGCGAGCTACGCCAGCTACTGGTGGTGGTATCGGACTGCGACTGAAGGGGCGGCCGGCGTCTAGAACGCACACACGAATTTCAGCCAAGACCGCGCCTCTTCAGCCCCCGGGTTGAAGAGGCGTTTTTGTTTTCATGAGCCCTTCGCGGCTGTGCAAAACGGTGACC
>JBOGIR010000541.1:0-4473 GCA_050742335.1 Vicinamibacterales bacterium
CAACACCGTCCACATGGGGGGGAGCCGGTTCGACTACCAGCTCTCGCAGCAGAACCGGCTGATGGTGAAGTGGAACCTGTCCGAGTTCCAGCAGGCGTTCGCCAATCTGGGCAGCAACCACCCGCAGACCGCCGGCGGGCCCTTCACCACGAAGGGCGCGGTCGGCCAGCTCACGCAGGTGCTGAGCAATCGCGCCATGAACCAGCTCCAGGTTGGCTGGGCCCACCATTCCTTCAGCCAGAAGTCGTTGACCCAGTGGTCGAACCACCCGATGGCGGCGCAGGGCGTGTCCAACGGCGGGCCGCGCATCATTTTCACGGGCTTTCAGATCGCGGGCGGCTTCAACGTCCCCCAGACCTGGAGCCAGGACGTGTACTCGGCACGCGACGAATTCACGATCTCCTACGTCGCGAAGGGGTCGCACGACTTGAAGCTGGGCGGAGAGCTCCTGTGGGACAACAAGCTCTCACAAGCCAGCACGCGCGGCATGGGCGAGTATGACGCCCGCGGCGGGCCGGTTCCGGCCAACATCGAAGATCTCTTCCCGGTGTGGAACGACGCTGATACGTGGAACCTGGCGGCCATCTCGCCGATCGTCCGGCGGTATGTCGTGACGGTCGGGAAGCGCGGCAACCGTATGGAAAAGCCGATGGTTGGCTCCTGGATCCAGGACGACTGGCGGGTCACCAATCGTCTCACGCTCAATCTCGGTCTCCGCTACGACCTGATCTGGGACGCGTTCACCAACCAGATCGAGGTCCTGCCGTGGCTCGTGGGCCAGCGGCCCCAGGACGCCGATAACTTCCAGCCGCGAGTCGGCTTCGTCTACCAGCTCGACGACCGGACCGTGCTGCGCGGCGGGACGGGGAAGTATTACGGCGAGCCGATCGGCAGCGCGTTCAGTTGGACGATGCGCATGCGGGACATCATCTATGTCGCGGTCCCGAACGACGGCCGCCCGGACTTTGCGGCGAATCCGTTCAATGGCCCCATCCCGACGTACGAACAGGCGTATGCCCGGTCCTGCCCCGTCACGGGCCTGGTGCCCGGGTGCTACGAGCGCGACGGCCAGGAGCTGGCGCCGCCGGCGGAGTACGGACACCTGAACCAGTCGTGGCAGACCTCCATCGGCGTC
Source organism: Vicinamibacterales bacterium (assembly GCA_050742335.1). Classification (GTDB taxonomy): domain Bacteria; phylum Acidobacteriota; class Vicinamibacteria; order Vicinamibacterales; family UBA2999; genus DATCJA01. The sequence goes on from JBOGIR010000541.1 coordinate 1,136, forward strand.
CAGCGCCAACTGGCGGCCGACGTGGTCGTCGAGGTGGATTACAACTACAGCCGGAACCGCGACGAGAAGGTGATCCACGACAACGCTAACCTCACCTACAATCCGGCCACCGGCGTCAACTATCCGTTCACCGATCGCGCCCGGCGGTTCTATCCGGAGTGGGGCGCGGTCGGGTACTTCGCGCACAACGGGTATTCGAACTACCACGGTCTGCAGACCGCGTTCACGAAGCGTTTCGGCAACCGCTGGCAGGCGTCGGCCAACTACCTGCTGTCCACGCTGTCGAACATTGGTCCGGCGCAGCCCATCAGCGGACATGCCGAGGTGCCCTTCGCTGTCGCACCGGATCTGGGCAACGAGTACGGGCTGGCCCTCACCGACCAGCGGCACCGGGCGGTGTTCAACGGCATCTGGCAGGTCGGGGGCGGCTTCCAGGTGAGCGGACTGTACTTCTACGGCTCCGGCCAGCGGTTCTCGACCTTTTGCGGCGGCGACCGGCGCAACATCGGCGCGCCGCCGCAGCACTACGTGCCGCGCCTGTGCGCGGACGGCACGCTCGTCCCGCGCAACAGCTTCGTGGGGGAGCCCGTCCACCGGGTCGACGCGCGGTTCCAGCAGCGGATTCCGCTCTTCCGCGGCGCCCGGATCGATGGCATCCTCGAGGTGTTCAATCTGTTCAATCGGGCGAACTACGGATTGTACGTGGTTGACCGGGCCCACCCTCGCTACGGGCAGCCGGATGCGAGCACGGACCTCGCGTATGCGGCTCAGACCGTGCAGCTCGGGTTCCGCATGACCTTCTGACGGCGTTGTCTCTCGATGGGCTGGCGGAGGGTCGGGCCTCCGCCAGCCCGAGCCGTCTCTGCGGCTTCCGTCGGCGTCGCAGCCGGGAGGATGCTCTCTGCTTGCGGTACTCGTTCTAGGTTACGGATAGCCCGTTATGCAACCGGGGCGGGTCCGCGATGGTTTCGGTCCGTGCCGAAGGAGAAAGGGGGAACAGTCGTGTGTCCGAACTAGAACCCGGCTCAACAACCAGACAAGGGTCCTCGACTCAAGGAGGTTGACATGCTTCGTCGCGCTCTCTGCGTCGTCGTGGTCGCCGCCGTCGTCGTTTCCGCCGTTCCCGCGTTTGGTCAGGGCACAGCCGCCAGCATCATCGGTCAGGTCACCGATCAGACTGGCGCTGTGCTCCCCGGTGTCACGGTGACTGCGACCAGTCCCGCTCTGCAGGTTCCGCAAGTCACGGCCGTAACGAACGACGTAGGCGAGTACCGCCTGACGCCGCTGCCGATCGGCGTCTACGAGGTCGCGTACGACCTATCGGGGTTTTCGACGGTCCGGCGGCCGGACATCCGCCTGACGGTCGGCTTCATCGCGCGGATCGATATGGTGCTGCGCATTGCCACCGTGGGCGAGACGGTCACCGTGTCGGGCGCCGCGCCGCTCGTGGACGTCACCACGACGTCCAGCGGCACGCAACTGACGAACGAGATCCTCCAACTCTCGGCGACCTCGCGCAACAACATGATGAGCGTGTTGACCCTGGCGCCGGGTGTGCGCACCTTTACGTCGGTCGGTGCCGGAACCATGATGCTGGAGAACCCGAATCCGCGCGCATACGGCGTGGGCGGCTCGATCTGGTACACCCTCGACGGCATTGCGGCCCGCACGTCCAACCAGGCCGTGTCGTGGGACTATCAAACAGTGGACGAGGTGCGCGTCCAGACCCTTGGCACGGATGCGGAGCAGCCGACGCGCGGCGTCCAGATCACCGCGATCGTGAAGTCCGGCGGGAATGAGTTCCACGGCGGCGGGTTCTGGTCGGGGACGAACAAGAGCTTCGAGGGCACCAACGTCGATGCGGCGTTGGAGGCCATCGGCATCACCTCGGGCGACCGTCTCGACACGCAGTCCGACATGAGCGGGGACCTGGGGGGCCGCATCGTTCGGGACAAGGTATGGTTCTACACGGCCGCGCGCCGGCGCAGCGCCGCCTATGACGTGTTGAACAGCTTCCAGCCGGACGGATCGCCCGGCCAGCTCATCAACTACCAGAGAATCTTCACGAACAAAGTCTCGTATCAGGCGACCCAGTCGAACCGGTTCATCTTCCTGAACATGTGGGAGTACGCACCTGAACAGAAGGGGCTCAGCGAGTTCATCGCCTATGAGGCGCGAGAATTCAAGGACAACGGACGGACCAACACCAAGATCGAGTGGGAGGGCGTGCGGGGCAACGCGCTCATCGCCAATCTCCAGCTCGCACATACGAGGAACAATAGTGGCTCTCCGTTCATCAACGACCCCCCGCTCATCGGGCGAAGCGACCTGGAGACCGAGCGGATCACCGGCGACAACGTGATCGCCGGGGAGCACAGCTACAACCGCAGTTATCACACCCGAGGCAGTGTGAGCTGGTACAAACCGGACTGGGGGTACGGGAACCATGAGTTCAAGTCGGGCTTCGATTACAACGCCGACACGAACGAGTTCCCCGGTCTGCTGACGAAGACGATCAACTACCATCTGCAGTACTCCGACGGGGTGCCCGACCGGGTGGCGTTCTTCAACGCGCCGGTCATCCCGCATCGGGTCGCGAACATCCTTGGCGTGTACGTGAAGGACAGTTGGACCGTGGGGCGGCGGCTGACGCTGAATCTTGGGGTTCGCTATTCCCATGAATCGGTGTTCGTTCCGGAGCAATGCCGCGAGGCGGCGTCGTTTCCATCCGACGTCATGTTCCCCGCCCAGTGCTTCGACAAGGTGCAGCTCCCCATTCAGGACCTGGTGGTGCCACGCCTGCACGCGGCGTACGACCTCTCGGGCGATGGCAGGACCGTGCTGAAGGGTGGGTATGGGCGATTCGGCTTCAGGCGCGAGGTCGCGCTCTCGGCACGGTACGACCCGATGGCCATCACCTATGGCATCTTTGCGTGGCGCGACCTGAACCGGAACAACACCTGGGATCTGGGCGAGACGAACCGCGATCCGAACGGGCCCGATTTCATCGAAACCGCCGCCAATGAGTTCGGTGCCCTGCCACCGAGGTTCGTGCCGAACCCCAACGAGAAGCAGGTCACCTTCGATGAGTTCACCTTGTCGCTCGAGCACGAGCTGATGGCGAATTTTTCCATCCGGACCACGGGCGTCTACTCCCAGACGAAGAACGTCCAGCGGCAACTGAACACCTTCCGCCCCTATGAGGCCTACAACATTCCGGTCACGGCCCCGGACCCGGGCCCCGATGGCCGGCTCGGGACGGCTGACGATGGGGGCCTGCTCACCTACTGGGAATATTCTCCTGCGTTGGCGGGCCTGCAATTCGAGCGGTACATGTC
>JBOGIR010000542.1:0-4157 GCA_050742335.1 Vicinamibacterales bacterium
CGCAGCGGCGTTCACGCTCGAATCCGGGCTGCTCGTGTGGGTGGTTGCCGTCGCTGCGTGGGCGGTCGGCTGGCGCGGCATCTCGGCTCGTGGAATCGCACTCATCACGATGTGCCTGGCTGGATACCTGTACCTCCGGTTTGGCTACTTTTCCACAGGCGTGCCGGGGTTGACGGAGCGAAGTTCCGGCTTTTGGCTGGAGATGCTCGAACCCGATGAGATCCAGGTGCGGTTTGGTGCACAGCCGTACTGGTTCTATGGGTACAACGTCATCGCATCAGCCGCCTCTGTCCTGTTCGGTGAGCCGCAGGGAGGGATCTTCGAGGCGATCGGCGGCTGGCTGAACAGTCGGCCGATGGTTCAGCTCCTGCTTCCGGTCATTTCCTCCGTCCTCACCACCGCCCTGATGGCGTGGGTCGCATGGCGCGGTGCCCGATTGGGTGCGTTCGATGACACGATGCGGTTCCTCCTCGTGTTCATGGCGGTGCTGGCTGCGAATGCGGCGATGTCGTTTGCGTATACCAAAGACGAGATCATGAGCCCGGCCGGTGCCTTCTATGCGCTCGCCGCGTTCGGCGCCGTGCGTCAGTCTCTGCTGGTCACCGAACACTCGAGACCGCTGGCGCGTGTCGCGGGCATTTTCCTTCTGTGTGCGTTGGCTGTGCTGTGGACGGTTCGGAGCCTGGGCGTGCATTACAAACTTCGGTCGCAAGCGACCAAGCACCAGATTGACTGGGTCTCGCTGCCCTACGACTGGCAACGCCAGGATCGCTGGCCGGACGATCCTGCGGCACAGCAGCTGATTCTTCAGCTGCGGCGCGCCGCCATCGACATGCACGTTCCCAACACGCGAGTGGACGAACCGGAGTGGCCATCGCGACTATGGCCCGAGTAATGGACCGCAATCCGGTTGTCGTCCTCATCGCGCTTCCCGCGATGATCGGGGCGTTCCTCTATCTCCTGGTGGTGGTCGCCGGGATGGCCGGAACGCATCCGATCTGGTCCATGGAGGGCCGAAACCTCTCAGAAGCCGTCGCGTTACGTGATGGCGCGGCCGCTGTTCGGCTGATCGAGCAGGGACAAGACGTAAATGGGCCAGGCGAAGTGCGCGCACGCCTCATTCTCGACGATACGGCGATGCTGACGCCGATCGAGGCAGCCGCCGGCGCACGCGATGAGGCGATCGTTCAATTGCTGTTCGATCTTGGCGCTTCACCAGATGCCGCAGGATGGCGTCGCGCATTCTGCATTTCGGATGCGGATCGCGTGCGGGAGATCCTCAAGGCTCACCGGCCGCCTGGGGCGGTGGACGATTGTGCCGAGCCTAGCGAGGCTGCGCCTCAGACCACCGAGCAAGTGGCGCCGCCTCGCTAGGGACAGTATCTGCTTGCCCGCACTCCGTGCGGGCGGGACGTCTTGAAAGGTCAGTCGAACACTTGACGCATTTGTCACGAATCCGCCCTTTCACGTCTGGCCGCCCGGTCGCGGGACATCGGAGCACGGTTGGAGTCGTGGCGGCAGTCGTCTTCATCGCCACGCTCGCGTGGCGATTCTTCACGTTCACCGGCTTTTCCAACGACCATTACGCGCATCTGGCGCTCGCGCAGCAGATGCTGCTCGGGGAACGTCCCATTCGCGACTTCTCGGATCCGGGCTGGCCGTTGACATACGTCATTTCCGCGATCGGCTGGCATCTCGCGGGCAGCTCCATGGCCGTGGAGTGGTCGATCGTGACCCTGGGGTTTGCGTTGGGGGCGGCCTTTACCGTGGCCGCGGCCCACCGGCTTTCGGGATCGCTGACGGTGGCGCTGTGTGTTGCCGTTCTCGAACTCTTGATATTCCCGCGCACCTACTCATATCCCAAGATGCTAGCCTACGGCGGCGCCGGATGGGCGATGCTCGCGCTGGCCGCCAACCCGTCCGCCTGGCGCCTGCTTCTCATGGCAGCGGTCATTACGGTCGCGTTTCTGCTGCGCCACGATCATGGCGCCTATATCGGTGCGGCGTCCGTCTTGTGCGTTGTGATGGCCACCGGCCGTGACTGGCGTCTGGCGATCCGCCGGGTGGCGCTCCTCACCGTCGCCACGGCGGCCTTCGTTGCCCCGTGGGCGGTGTACGTGACGCTCAATGGCGGACTGATCGGCTACTTCGATCGCGGGCTGGAGTACGCTCGCATCGAAGCCAACGCCACAATCCTCAAAACGTGGCCGCGTTTCATCCTCGTACCGGACCAGCCGCTCATCGGCCTGGCGCGGCCGATCCGGCCTCTCGCACAGGTGGTGTGGAAGGCAGAAATCACCGAAGCGCAACGGCAATCGCTCGAACGGCGGTATGGCCTCGAGTACGAGCGCGAGGCGGACGGCGCACGTGTCTACTACGTGCGCGACACCAGGGCTGAAAACGTGCGGGCCCTGGCCGACGACCCCAACGTCGCTGAGAGCGTTGGCCTTGGGCGGGTTCAACGGCCTGCCTGGCGCGAGTTGCTCGCCCACGCGTCCCCTCTCCGGTTGGCGCCGGCGTTGCACTCCCTTCCGAACGCACAGGCATGGCTGTACTGGCTGTTCTGGGCGTTGCCGGTGGCATGTGCCACCATCGCCTGCTGGCGCGTGCTCCAGGCGCGGACGCAGTGGCCCGGAGAGTCTGCCGCCGTCATCGGACTGGCCGTGATGGCGCTCCTGGTGGATTCGGGGTTCTTGCGAGATCCTCTTTCGGCGCGACTGGCGGACACGATTGTTCTTCCCGCACTCCTCGGTGCGTGGTTACTCGGTATTGTGTGGACCGAACGCTGGCGCGCGCGCGAGTTTCAGATGCTGGGGCGAGCCGTCTCCCTTGCCATACTGTTCGTCACCACTACTGCCGTGGCGGCAGTCGCGGAGCTTCCAGGGCGGATCGACTACACGGGGATCCGTGACGGAGCACAAGGCATCGGTGCCCGCGCCGCGGCAGTGACGCGTCTGCTCGCCAGTCCTCACCGGCAGACGCTCGCCCCGCCGAGTCGCATCTCCGAGGCGTTGATGCCGTTTTTCAGCTATCTCGACCGGTGCACCTCACCTGCAGATCAGTTGATCGTCACCGGCGATTACGCAGACGTGCTCGTCCTGGCGGGACGCGGCTTTGCGAGCGACGGCGTCTCCTTCGGGGTGTGGTACTCATCGGTCGCACATCAGACGAGCACGATTGCCGACATGCAGTCCCGTCCGGCCCTGTTTACCATTCTGGTCGACGCACGGGAATTCGAGACTCGCTACGAGCAGGTGGCTGCCTATGTTGCGCAGGAGTACGAACCGATGGCCGACATAGCCGTGGAGGGGGCGGGTGGCGTGCGAATTCTGAAGTATCGGCGCCGCTCCGCCAGTGGTGCCGACCGCGAGACCGGATGGCCGTGTTTCAGGTGAACGCCCCGATTCTCCGCGCGACGCGGGAACACCCGGTCCCTCGCTCCGTGATGGCGGCTGCCGTCGCGCTTTTCGGCGTCACGCTCGCGTGGCGGTTCCTGACATTCACGGGGTTCACCAACGACCATTTCGTCCATGTGGCGCTGGCGCAGCAGGTGCTGCTCGGGGATCGGCCGGTGCGCGACTTCGCCGATCAGGGCTGGCCCTTGATGTATCTGCTATCGGCGGCGGCATGGCGTCTGGCCGGTGACGCGCTGGTTGTCGAATGGGCCATTGCCGCTGCGGGGTTTGCCCTCGGCGCGGTGTGCACGTCCGCGGCCGCGTACCGGCTTTCCGGTTCGTTGAGCATCGGTATCCTCGTCACCGTTCTCGAGGTTGTGATCTACCCGCGCACGTATTCGTATCCGAAAGTGCTCGTGTACGCCGCCGCCTCCTGGGCGATGGTCGCTCTGGCGGATCAGCCATCTCGGCGCCGCATCGTGATCATGGCGGCATTTGTGGCTGTCGCGTTTCTGTTCCGTCACGATCACGGTCTGTTCATCGGCGTCGCCGCTGTCGTGTGTCTGGCAGTAGCGAGTCGTGCGAACGGTTGGCGCACTCCGGTTACACGAGCGGCCACTCTGGCCGCAGCCACTGCAGCGTTCCTGTTGCCGTGGATCGTGTTCATCGTGCTGAACGGAGGACTGGTCGAGTACCTTCAGGGAGGGCTCGAGTACTCCCGCGCCGAGGCTGATGCCACAGCGCTCGCGGCCTTCCCGATGC
>JBOGIR010000543.1:0-1671 GCA_050742335.1 Vicinamibacterales bacterium
TCAGGAAGCTCTGGAACCACGGGGTATCGGCCTGCTTCCGCACGTCAGGCGGAAGCGCCTCCCAGCCACGTCCGCTCATGACCGCGGCATTGATTCGGCCCTGGAGGTCGATCTTCGCGACGCGTTCGGCAGGCGGCAGGTCCATCTGCTCGAACGCATGCCGCTGCTGCTCGAGCACGCGCTCCGATCCCGTACTCGAAGGCGCGGCAAGCGTGACGACGGCAGCAATGCGCCGCTCACGGGCCGCCGCAAGCAGCGCCGCCCACGCACCTTCGTTGTGGCCCACCACCGCAATGCGATCGCGATCGACGTCGCGGCGATTGGCCAGCCAGCGGACCACTGCCAGGGCGTCCTCGGCCTGATCGCCGAGCGTGGCCGATTCGGCGCGCCCGCCGCTCTGACCGTGGCCACGCTTGTCATAACGGACCGCAACGAAACCGGCATCTGCCAACGCACCTGCGAGCTGTCCCAGAATCGGCACGCCGCCAACGACACCGTCACGCTCGTTGGCGGAAGCGCCAGCCAGCAGAACGACTGCCGGGAGCGGCGGGGCCGTGGAACCACTGGAAGGTTTGGCGCCGCGCGGCCACGTGAGCGTGGCGCCGAGGTTGAAGCCCGCGGCCGGGATGTTCAGCGCCTCGTCGCTTGGATTCGAGTAGACGACGGTGCGCGATGTGGCTGATGCGAGATCGTCGCGCATCACGTCCACGCGCTGAGCGGGGATGTTGACGCGCAGCAGCGAGCCGTTGTCGTCGGTGTAGACGCTGACCCCGACCACACCGCGCGGGCCTGCGAAGGCGAGCCCGTAGCGCCTGATGTTATACGTCGCGGTGCCAATCTGCATCTGCTCGACGCTGGCGCCGGTGACGCGCAAGACTCCCTGGGCCGCAGGACCGATGAACGCCGGAAACTCCTTTTCCTGCGAAGCCGCGACGAGCCGGCGCGTCAGTGCTTCGTAGGAACCGAAGAAGACGTTCGGCAGGACGAGAACCCGCGCCGCCACCTTGTCGGTCTGCTCGATCGGCTGGCCGCCATCGACGCCCTTCGTGACCGCCGCTCCGTCCGAGAACGAGGTGACGAGCGTGGTATCGCCGCCGTTCACCGTGGCTTCGAGCTCGTACGCCGACGGCGCCCAGTCGCGGCCATAGCGCACTTCCACGCGCCGAATGACCACGTCCTGCGACCCAGAGAGGCGGCCCTGGCCTGTGATGGTGATGCCGTCTGCGGTGGATTCAACCGTGACATCTTCGCGGCCGACCACGGCGCCGGCGAGGAAGACGGTATAGCCTCTGGACGTTCGCGCCACCGGTTGCGGCGCAGTCTGCGGTTGTGGCTGCACAGCGGCAACCGGAGCCGCCAGAAGCAGCAAGACTGCCCAGGTAGAATAGCGAGCAGGCATTACTCGAATCGTATCAATGTTCCGCGCCTCAATGACAGTTCCTGAACAGTATCGGGCGCTCGAGGAACACGCCGTAATCGGCGCCCTTGCGCCCCGATCCCCCCTTGCCGTTCGTGGCAAAGACCGCGCGAGCTACCTGCATGGGCTGCTGACCAACGACATTCGTGCCCTGACGCCGGGGAGCGGATGCTACGCGGCGTGGCTGACACCGCAGGGGCGCATGCTGACGGACCTGCACGTGTTCGAGCTGGGCGACATGATGCTGCTCGACG
>JBOGIR010000544.1:0-6868 GCA_050742335.1 Vicinamibacterales bacterium
CCCCATACTCCGGCGGCCCAAATACCGCCGTTGATTTTTTCGAGCACTGTCACCGGGTTTCCGCCGGTCAGTGAGATCCTCTTGAGCTCGCCTGCCTCCGTGAAGAACCCGACCCACTGGCTGTCTGGTGAAAAGAACGGCTGGCGGGCGCCGGCCGTGCCAGGCAGGTCCCGAACAGTCAGGCCGCCGAGCGAACGCAGCTGCAGCCGGTTCCGCCCTGGGGCGCCCGGGGGCAGCTCGAGGTTGGGGCTGACGTACGCGAGCTGCATCCCGTCGGGCGAAATCGCGAGCGAATGACCCGGCGTCCAGCCAAACGCGACCGGGTGGTCGGCCGGCAGCACGACCGACAAGCGTTGTGGCGCAGGCACCGCCGGGCGCGTGGCGAGCCAGATCGCGGCGCCAGCCACAACAGCTCCGGCGACGCACCCAGCGACAGCGACGGCCAGTGTCTTGAGCGGCAGCCGGCGCGCCGTCGCAGGCGCCGCCACGCCAACCTGCGAATGTGTCTGCGCGCGCCCATCGGCGATCCACCTCAGTTGCCGCTCGATATCCCCTGCCGTTTGCCAGCGCTCGTCGGGATCTTTCGCGAGGCACGTCTTGACGATCTGATCGAGCGCAGGCGGGGCCACCGGCTGCAGCGATGAAACAGGGAGCGGCTCGCTCGACATGATCGCGGAGATGAGGCTCGCCTGGCTCTTCCCGTCGAACGCCTTGCGCCCCGTGAGCATCTCGTAGAGCACGGCGCCGAACGCAAAGATGTCGGTGCGCGCGTCGGCCTCCGCGCCTTCGAGTTGCTCTGGCGCCATGTACTGGAACGTGCCGAGGATCGTCCCCTGGACCGTCAGCCCGGGCGGCGCCGTCGGCAGCATCGACGCAGCCGCGCCCGCTGCGGCCGGGGTCGTCTTCGCCAGGCCGAAGTCCAGGAGCTTGGTCCCGGTCTTCGTGATCATGATGTTCGCGGGCTTCAGATCGCGGTGGACGATGGCTTTGCGATGCGCTTTGTCGAGCGCGTCGGCCATCTGGGTGGCGTAGCGAAGCGCCTGGTCGAGCGGCAGCGCCCCCTTGGTCAGGCGGGCTGCCAGGGTCTCGCCCTCCAGGAACTCCATGACCAGGAAGTCGATCCCGTCTTGCGCGCCGACATCGAACACGGGGCAGATGTGCGGGTGACTGAGCGCCGCCAGCGTTCGCGCCTCGCGCTCGAAGCGCTCCTTCAGCGCCGGATCGTCGGCAACGTGCGCCGGCAGGACTTTGACGGCGACGTCGCGGCCGAGGCGCGCATCGCGCGCGCGATAGACCTCCCCCATCCCGCCCGCGCCAAGGGCGGCGACGATTTCATAGGACCCAAGGCGGGTGCCGGCGGCGAGCGCCATTGCAGGCCGATTATATGGCGGAGTCGTTGATGTTCGCCTCACGCGCGGGCGTGCACCATGTGCGATGTATCATCGGGCCTCCATCCCCTTGGGTCCGGCTAAAGCCGGCTAAAGCCGAACACTACGTACTGAAAGGGACAACATCACAGGGTCACACGCCATGCGGTCTCCGTTCACCAGCAAGACGCTTTCATTTCTGCGCTCACTGAAACGCCACAACAACCGCGAGTGGTTCCGGAACCGCAAACCGCAATACGAACAGCACGTGCGCGGGCCGATGATCGAACTCCTCGCTCGCCTGGCGACCGACCTGCCGTCGTTCGCGCCAGAGCTCATTTCGGATCCACGGGTCTCGCTCTACCGCATCTACCGCGACACCCGCTTCAGTGCAGACAAGAAGCCGCTGAAGACGCACATCGCGGCGCATTTTCCGGCAAAGGGCTTCGCACGGAACGAAGGCGCGGGACTCTACCTCGAGATCGCTCCGGCGTGGGTCTGGATCGGAGGCGGCATGTACATGCCGTCTTCGCAGGATCTGCGGACGATTCGCGAGCATATTGCCGTGCATCACCGCGCGCTGCACCGGATTGTGACCGGGCCGGCGCTCCGGCGTGCGGTCGGCGAGCTGGACGGCGAGCGGCTGTCCCGCGTACCTCAGGGGTACGTGAAGGATCATCCGGCCGGAGAGTATCTGCGGTTCACGCAGTTTCTGGCGGGACGGGAATTCGAAGCAGAACTCGCGGTCCGCGGTCGTTTCTATGCACGCGTGCTGACGATCTTTCGCGCTGTCGCACCGCTGATTCGTTTCCTCAACGCTCCGTTGATCGAACAGCGACGTCCGGTCACGCAAGCGTCGATCTGGACGGACGCAGTGCCTCCGCCAGGTCGGCCGCAAACCGGCCGGCATCGGACGGGTCCAGCGTCGATGCGGTAACGCGAATCGCCGGCCCGGACCGAATCCGAAATCGCTCGCCCGCCATCACGGCCCACTTGCGGTCCGCCAACGCGCTCACCACGCGTCCCTCGTCGCGCACCGGCACCCACACGTTGAAACCGGACAGCGCATGCACCTCAATGCCCCGGCTGGCCAGGGCCGCCCGCAGTGCCTGCCGGCGCTGCGTGTACATCTCTGCCGCTCGCGCGAGCCGGCGCCCACTCGCCGGATCGGACCAGAGCGCCAGCGCCAGTTGCTGCAGGATGTGGCTCACCCATCGCGTGCCCAGCGCCTGACGCCCTCGCACCCGTGACACCGTCAACTCATCACCGGCCATCACGGCGACCCGGAGGTCCGGGCCCAGGAACTTGGACGTCGAGCGGATGACCGCCCATCGGGCGCGTGGGTCGGTACGAAGGGGAAAGATGGGCGCCCCTGCAATCGGCGCGGCATGGTCGTTCTCGATGAGCACGACATCCGGAAATCGCCGCAGCATGCGGCGGAGCCCAGCCGCGCGATCTTCACCAATGACGGAACCCGTCGGGTTCTGGGCTCGCGGCGTGATGACGATGGCGCGACACCCTTTGCCAAGCGCTTCGGCCACGGCGTCGGGGCGCGGGCCGTGCTCGTCCAGTGCCAGTGGCGACGGCACGAACCCGGATGCCCTGACGAGATCGATGACCCCCGGGAACGAGGGATCCTCAACCGCGACCGGGTCACCGGCGCGCAGGTACTCCCGGAGAATGCGCTCGATGGCGTCGAGCGCTCCGCTTACGACCGCGGTTGCCCGCGACGGGATGCCGTCGGCCTCGAACTCGGCGGCGGCAAACGTGAGGAATCCCTTGTCGGCGGGCACGCTGTCGTACAGCACGGCGTCGGCGTGCAGCGCTTTGATTGCAGGCTCCAGCGGCGGCAGCAGCGCGGGATCCGGATTACCACTGGCCAAGTCGACGGTTCCGTCGGGAACTCGAGGCCCACCAGCGGCCGCAGGCACGGGTGGACGCGGCGCCACGCGCGTGCCACGCCGGCCCGAACCGGTTGTCAGCCCGCGTGCACGAAGCTGTCGGTAGGCGGCCGCCACGGTTGCGGGACTGACACCCAGCGTGCGGGCAAGCTCCCGGACGGTCGGCAGCCCGTCTCCGGGCGCGGCACCCCCCGAATGCAGGCGGCTTTCGAACGATGCTGCAATTTCTGTGGCGGTGCTCCCCGTCAGGCGCATCCTACTGGTTGGCATGTGAAATAGCCGCTGATTCGATATGTTCTAATACATACTTATATTTGTACTACTACATAATACCTATCTCGCGACAAGGCCGGCTCAGTCCGGGTCTCCCGTTCGCACGGCCGAAGCGGCGACAATGCCGTGTGCCTTCCGACCCGGCCGACGAGTACCGCGCCCGCCTGACCCGCCTCCACTCAGCGCGTGCCGCGCTTTCGCGGCGGGACAGCCGCTTCAGCTACGCGCGGCTGTTCGTCTTCGCGGTCACTGCAGGATGTGCCCTCGGCTGGTGGCGAGCCGCCCTCCCCCTCTGGTGGGTCGGGTTGGCCATTGGGCTGTTCCTCGTGCTCGTCCAGCGACACGATCGGGTCCTCCGAGCGTTGGCGGCTGTCAGGCGCTCCATTGACTTCTACGACCGGGGGCTCGCGCGAATCGAAGATCGGTGGGCCGGCCGCGGGGAGCCGGGGGACCGTTTTCGAGACGATCAGCATCTGTACGCCAACGACCTCGATCTGTTCGGTCGCGGCTCCCTCTTCGAGCTGCTCTCCATCGCACGGACTCGCGCGGGCGAGCACACGCTGGCCGACTGGCTGAAGCATCCCGCCCCTCCACGTGAAATTCGTGCACGACAGGAGGCGGTGACCGAACTGACACCCGCGTTGGACCTGCGCGAAGCGCTCTCGCTGGCAGGATCCGACGTACGCGCCGCCGTCGACAGTGACGCGCTCGTGGCATGGGCAGAAGGGACCGCCGTCTTGCGGCGGCCGGTATTGCGCGGCACCGCCGCGGTCCTTACCGCGCTGGCCGCCGTCAGCGCTGCGCACGCCATAGCGACGGGCAGCTTTGCCCCCTTCGTCGCTGTCGTCATTGCAGAAGCGCTGTTCTCGATTCCGCTGCGCGCGCGCGTCCAGCAGGCCCTCCACGCGGCTGAAGGACCCGCCCGCGACCTCCACGTGCTCGCGCACGTCGTCACGTGCCTCGAGCGCGGCACCTTTACCACGGCACGGTTGACGGCACTGCAGCACGAGCTTCGCACCGCGGGCGTGCCGGCGTCGCTCGCCATCGGTCGCCTGCATCGCCTGGTGGAGCTGCACGACTGGCAGCACAATCAATTTTTTGCGCCAGTTGCGGCAGCATTTCTGTGGGGGACGCACCTTGCGTGGGCGATCGAAGGCTGGCGACGCGTGCACGGACTGCACGTGCGCGCATGGCTCCGCACCGTGGGTGAGTTCGAGGCACTGAGCTCGCTCTCGGCCTATCGCTACGAGCACCCGGGTGACGTCTGGCCCGAGATCGTCGAAGGGGGAGCGCAATTCGAGGCGAACGCCATGGGGCATCCCTTGATCCCTGCGGCGCGCGTCGTGCCGAATGACGTCCGGCTCTCACACGACACACGCCTGCTCGTGGTCAGCGGCTCGAACATGTCAGGAAAGAGCACGTTGCTTCGAACCGTCGGCATCAATGCCGTCCTCGCGCAGGCTGGCGCTCCCGTTCGGGCCGGCGCGCTGCGGCTGACGCCACTGGCCATTGGCGCGACGCTGCGCATTCAGGACTCCCTGCAGGAGGGACGATCCCGCTTCTATGCCGAGATCACGCGGATCCGCGAGCTGGCGAACGTCGCGAACGGCGTCGTCCCGCTGCTTTTTCTGCTCGACGAGCTGTTTCAGGGAACCAATTCACACGACCGGCTGGTTGGCGCCGCGGGCCTGCTTCGCAGCCTGATGAATCGGGGCGCGCTTGGCCTGATTACGACGCACGATCTCGCGCTCACGGCCATCGCCGACGACCTGTCGCCTCGGGCCGCAAACGTGCACTTCGAAGACCGATTCGAGGGCGAAGAGATTCGCTTCGACTACCGCCTCAAGCCGGGGCCGGTCACGCGCAGCAACGCCATCGCGCTCATGCGCGCCGTCGGCCTCGACATCGATCAGATAGACAGCCATGACTGATCCGAACACGAATCCGGCCGTCACGTACGGCAGTTACCTGAAGCTGGACGAGCTGCTCTCGCTTCAGCAACCGCGTTCGGAGGGCTCCGAACACGACGAGATGCTCTTCATCGTCATTCACCAGGTCTATGAGCTGTGGTTCAAAGAACTGCTGCACGAGTTCAGCCGTGTGACGCGACTGCTCACCGACGACGACACGCATCGCGCGCAGCACACCCTCAAGCGGATCCTGACGATTCTCAAAGTCCTGGTGGCGCAGCTCGATATCCTCGAGACCATGACGCCGCTCGAGTTCCTTTCTTTCCGGCAACGGCTGCAGGCTGCAAGCGGCTTTCAGTCGGACCAGTTCAGGCAGATCGAGTTCGTACTGGGCCGGAAGGACGAGGCCACGCTCGCGAGGTTCCCGGACGGCAGTCGCGCGCGCTCCGCGCTCCAGACACGCTACGCTGGACCCACGTTGTGGGACGCCTTTCTGCATTACCTTGCCCGCGAAGGTTATGCGGTTCCAGCTGAACAGCTCGACCGCGACGTCACCGGGCCGATCGAGCCGTCGGAGACGATCCAGCGCATTCTCATCGACGCGTACCGGCGCGACCCGAAGAACGCCGAGCTGTGCGAGCGGCTCGTCGATCTGGACGAAGGTGTCCAGGAGTGGCGCTACCGCCACGTCAAGATGGTCGAGCGCACGATTGGCACGAAACCCGGCACCGGAGGCTCGCCTGGCGCTGCCTACCTGCGGACGACGGTCGGTGAGAACTTTTTTCCCGACTTGTGGGCCATCCGCACCCAACTATGAATCCGCTCGCCCGCCACTATGCGCGGTTCCGCGTCGCCGAGCGCATCCTGCTCACCGGCCATTCACATCAGGCCTGGCCGGACGAGGCGTTCGAGGCGCAGCAGCGTGCGTGGCTCGACGCCGCCGAGTACGTCGACGACAAATGGGGCCGTGCCGCAGCGCGCGCCGAGGAAGTGCGCGAAGGATATGCGCGCCTGCTCGGCGATACGGCCGCGAACATCGCGCTTGGCCAGAACACTCACGAGCTGCTCACGCGATGGTTGTCCGCGCTCCCTCTGCGCGAGCGTCGCCGCCTCGTGACCACGGACGCGGAGTTTCACAGCGTTCGGCGGCAGCTCGATCGGCTGGCCGAAGATGGGCTACTGGACATCGTACGCGTGCCGGCCCGTCCTGTGGACACACTGACCCAGCGTCTCGGAGCGGCAGTCGACGACCGGACGGCGTGCGCGATCGTGTCATCGGTGCTGTACGACACGGCCGAGATCGTCCCCGATCTCGACGTCATCGCAAGGGCGTGTGCCACGGCAGGCGCCGAGCTGCTGGTCGACGCGTACCATCACTTGAATGTGGTGCCGTTCGATGTGTCGTCAATGGGCCTGG
>JBOGIR010000545.1:0-1865 GCA_050742335.1 Vicinamibacterales bacterium
GTGCTCGGACGGATCCGCGGTCTTCTACAACCCGGCCGCGCTTGCAACGCAGCGGGGCGTGGCGAGTGTGGGAATCGAGCCGCTTTACGCGAAGGGAAGCTTCACTTTCGACGGCACGGGCGAATCCTTCGACACCCGGCAGGGCACAAAATTCGCCCCGCACGCGTGGCTCGCGGCGCAGCTCACGCCGAGGATTAGCGCCGGCATCGGGTTCTGGGGACCCTACGGTTTGACGACGGTCTGGCCGCTCGACTTCGAGGGCCGTTACATCGGTTATGACAACACGTTGCGCGCCATCTACATTCAGCCCACCATCGCGGCCGAGCTGATTCCCGGAAGGCTCGCGTTGGGCGTCGGCGTGGCCGCGGTCAGAGGCTCGGCCCAGCTAAGACAGCGACTCGACCTGGCAAGGACCACCATTCCAGGCACGAACCTCCCATTCAGCGTCATCGGCGTTCCGGACGGCACAGACTTCGCCGACGTCCGCCTCGACGCGGACGACTGGTCCGCCACCTTCCACATCGGCGTGCAATTCCGACCCTCGGACCCCTGGTCGTTCGGTGCGCGTTACCTTCACGCCGCCACTCTCGATCTGACAGGCACGGCCGATTTCAGGCAGGTCGAAACCGGGTTCCTCCTCCCAGCCGGCAATCCATTCGGTCTGCCGCCGGGCACGCCGATCGACGTTCTGCTGGCCGCGCAGTTCGAGCCGGGCGCACCGCTCTCGGGTCAGGGCCTGATCACGGAGATCACGATGCCCAACCAGTTCGTGGCAGGCGTGCGGTTCCAGGCGACTCCGGCTACACGATTGTTCTTCGACTACCAGTGGACCGGCTGGGACCGGTTCGACCAGGCAGTCCTGCGTTTTTCGATCGCGCCGACCGACACACTGTTTTTCGACTTCCACAACGCGAGCACTCTGCGCCTGGCCGTGGAGGTCGCGCCACGTGACGAGCTCGCGATCCGCGGTGGCATCCTCTTCAACACCGCGGCCGCGCCGGCCGTTACGGTGATACCGTTGCTTCCGGAGGCTCAGCGAACGTCCTTCGCCGGCGGTCTCGGCTATCACATCACGGAACGGTTCAGCGCCGACGTGGGCCTCGAGGTTCTGTTGCAGAAGGAGCGCCGAGGCAGAGTCAGGCCCCGCACCAGTCGGGATCAGACCGCTGCAGAACTCAATGTGGGACGCTATTCGGCGCACGGCGTGTTTGGCGGCATTACGCTATCGTACTTCGTGGGGCGTGAACGCTAACGGACGCAGGTGCACGACGCTCGCGCGTAACTCTTCGTGCGCGGGCGACGATTGCTGTGCGCGCCGGGTTCGGTGACCAGGCCCACGTGACTCGCTGGTTCAGGCGGCAAACGGGCGTGACGCCGCTTCGATATCGCTCGGCGCGCGGTCACGACGCCGTCGCGGCGGATTAGAGGCGAGTGGTTGACGGGGTAGACGCAGTATCGTTACGCTGACTTCCGAGTTTTCGACGTCCGTCGATTCCCAAAACACGCCGCGGAGATCGTCATGTCCACCACCCGTCGTGACTTCCTCGCCGGCTCCGCCGCCGCGGCGCTCGCCGCGGCGGTCGGGCGCCCGCACCTGCTGCGCGGGTGGCAGGGCCAGACGCCGCAGCCCGTGTTCACTTCGATCCGCCGCAATGTCGGCTTCTTCACTATGCGAGGGGGCACCATCGGGTATCTCGTGAATCCGGGCGCGGTCGTCGTCGTCGATAGCCAGTTCCCGGCCGAGGCCAGGGCGTGCCTGGACGGGCTGAACTCGCGCTCGGGGAACCGGCCCGTGGACTTCCTCATCAACACGCACCACCACGGGGATCACTCAGGGGGGAACCTGTCGTTCCGGGGCGCGGCCA
>JBOGIR010000546.1:0-6977 GCA_050742335.1 Vicinamibacterales bacterium
GTACCGGCATCGGCTCGCCCACGACGAGCGCCACCGTGCTGAAGGGCTTCGGCACCTGCGTGCGATCCCAGCTCCGCATCGACCAGCAGCGCGACGCCTCGAGGTGAAACGGCAGCACGGGATTCCCGGTCGTCCGGGCCAGCCAGATGGCCCCGGGCTGCGCGACGTGTGCCGGCCCGCGAGGACCGTCGAGCGTGAAGCCGGCCGGCCTCCCCTTCCGCATGTCGCGGACGAGCTGCAGCATCGCCTTGCGCGCCCCGTGCGAGGTCGAGCCGCGCGCAGTGCCGTACCCGAAGCGCTCGATGATTCGCGCAATCCATTCACCGTCGAAGTTCTCACTCGTGATGACGACGATGCCGCGGCGACGGAAATAGAAAGTGGCCGTCAGGATGCGCCCGTGCCAGAAGGCCATCACCGGCTGCTGGCCCGCAGCGCGAATGGCGTCGAAGTGATGCAGCCCCTCCACGCGCCACCGCAACGTGTGGCCGAGCAGGTTGATGAGCGGGTAGCCAAGTGCCGCAATCGCGGACGCCTGGAAGCGCTTCAGAGGGGATGCGCGCCAGTCGTCAGCCATTAACCACGAAGGCACGAAGATCACGAAGGTCACGAAAACCTTTTATTACTCGTGGTCTTCGTAGCCTTCGTGTGCTTCGTGGTTCGAACCGGTTACATGCCATTGTATTGAGGCCCGCCGCCGCCTTCGGGCGGGACCCACGTGATCACGGCGTACGGGTCCATGATGTCGCACGTCTTGCAGTGCACGCAGTTCGACGCATTGATCTGCAACCGCGGGCCGGTGGGTTCCTGAATGATCTCGTACACGTGTGCCGGACAGAACCTGGTGCACGGGTGGCCGTACTCGGGACCGCAGATCGATTCACACACCTCCGTGTGGACCAGCAGGTGCGATGGCTGGTCCTCGTCATGCGCGGTGCCCGAGTAGTGCACGTTGGTGAGCTTGTCGAAGGTGAAACGCCGATCGATCGGGGTGGCGTTGCTCGGCGTCGGCGATTCCCGCTGGCCCACCGCAGCGTGTGCGGAGGCGGCCGCGCCGTAATACCGTGTGAGCGTCTTCATCCGCTCATGACCTGACTGCCCGTGCAGATCGTCGGGCCACCGGCCGCGCGTCAACAGATTCAGGCCGGCGAACGCCAGGCCCGCGAACAGCCCGTATCCGAACGCCTGATGGACGTTTCGCACCGGATACAGCTCCGCCTTGACTTCGCTGCGATCGATCTTGTCCTGGTACCGTGCCAGCCCGGCGGCCGACGTATCGTCCGACCGGATGGCGTCGAACGCCGACTCGGCCGCCAGCATGCCGGTGCGCATCGCGAGGTGAATGCCTTTGAGGCGCAGTGAATTCAGGAAGCCCCCGGCGTCACCCGCGATGAGCGCGCCGTCCACGTAGGGCCGCGGAATCGTGTTCCAGCCACCTTCGGGCAGCGCTTTCGCTCCGTATCGAACCATCTGGCCGTCGTCGAGCAGCCTGGCGACGAACGGATGTTGCTTGAAGCGGTTGAACGCGACGTGGGGATCGAACAACGGATTCGTGTAGTCGAGTCCGGCGACCAGTCCGACTGACAGCCGTCCCTCGGGCATGGCGTAGATGAACCCGCCGCCGAATTCGTCATGACGCAGCGGATATCCCATCGAGTGGATGACCGTGCCCGACTCGAGCCGATCGGCCGGCACTTCCCACAGCTCCTTGATGCCGATCGCGAACTGCTCCGGCTCACGGCCGCGCCCAAGCTGAAAACGTCGCAACAGCTCCTTCGTCAGATTCCCGCGGACGCCGTCGCAGAAGATCGTCACGTTCGCGCGGATATCGACGCCCGGCTCGAAGGCCGGCTTCCGCTCGCCGCGCTTGTCGATGCCGCGATCGCCCGTGCGTACGCCGACCACGCGGTCTCCGTCGGTGAGCACGTCCCGGCCGGCAAACCCCGCAAACAGATCGACGCCTTCGGCCTCGACCAGACCGGCCAGCCACCGGACGAACGCGTTCAACGAGACGATGAAGTGGCCGTGGTTGCGCAGAGGCGGTGGAACGATCGGGAACGGAAGGCTGTTCTTCTGTGTGAAGAAGTAGACGCGGTCGCGGCGCACTTCCGCCGCAAGCGGCGCCCCCTTCTCGTGAAAGTCGGGAATCAGCTCGCGCAGCGCCGACGGATCGAGGACGGCACCCGACAGCATGTGCGCCCCGGCGTCGCGCGCCTTTTCGAGCACGGCCACGGAGAGCCGTTCGCCACCATGCTGTTTCTGAAGCTGTGCCAGTCGCAGCGCCGCCGACAGCCCCGCCGGGCCGCCGCCGACGATCAGGACGTCAACTTCGAGCGTTTCGCGATCCACGGTGGTCTTGGTCGTCTTTGGTCTTTGGTCTCTAGTCTTTGGTCGGTCTGTGGTCTCTTCCTGAACGCTGAACCCTGAACACTACAGACTAAAGACTAGAGCCTAAAGACTAGAGTCCAAAGACTATTTCCTCTCCAGTTCCGCCACCATCGCCGGCACGATCTCGAACAGGTCACCGACGATGCCGTAGTCGGCCACCTCGAAGATCGGTGCGTCGGCGTCCTTGTTGATCGCCACGATCGTGCGCGACCCCTTCATGCCCACGAGGTGCTGAATCGCCCCTGAGATCCCGAGCGCGATGTAGAGCTTGGGCGCCACCGTCTGACCGGAGCTGCCGATCTGCCGCTCCATCGGCAGCCAGCCGCTGTCGCAGATCGGCCGCGACGCGGCGAGCTCGGCGCCAATCGCCTTGGCCAGCGATTCTGCAAGGGGCAGATGCTCTTTGGACTTGATCCCACGACCCACCGAGACGATGCGAGCTGCCTGACTGAGGTCGACCGCGCGCTGCGCCTCCTGGAATGGCGCCTCGGGCGCCTGACGAATGGCCGAGCGGTCGATCGTCACCGCCAGGCTGGTCACAGGCGACGGGGCCGAGCCCTTGTGCACCTGGTCCGCACGGAACGCCCCGATCTGGAACGTCACGAAGCACGGGCGGTCGCCCACCGGACGGACTTCGGCGGCCAGCTTGCCCTGAAACATGGGGCGAAGAAACGTAGGGGCCTCAACCGTCCCCGCGATCGCGGTGACGTCGGTGATAAGCGACGTGTCGAGGCGCGCGGCGAGCGCGGGCACGAAGTCGCGCGCCTGATACGTGTGAGGCAGCACGACGAACTGCGGCGATATCGACGCCACCACGCCGGCAAGCGCCATGACGTACCCGTCTGGCGTGTACGCCTCGAGAGCCGGGTCCACGAGCGTCAGCACCTCGCCGACTCCGGCGGCTGCAAGCTCCTGCGCCACCGCGCCGGTGGCACCGGGAACCGCGATCGTGACTGGACGGCCGCCGAGCCGCTGCGCCAACGCCTGCGCCGCCGCCACCGTTTCCCATGTGGCCCGATTGAGCTCTCCCTGGCGGTGTTCCGCGATGACAAGGATCACAGCGCCCTCGCCTCCTCGCGCAACCGCCGCACGAGCTCCCGTGCCGCCTCCGACGGCGACCCCGCAAGCATCTGCGTCTGCTTCGTCCGCGACGGCATCGCCAACGCCACGATGTGCTGTGATGGCCGCAGGCCTGTCGCCAGCGGCACTTTCCGAATCTCCTTCTTCTTGGCGGCCATGATCCCCTTGAGCGTGGCGTACCGCAACTGATTGATGCCGCTCTGGATCGTGAGCAGCGCGGGCAGGGGCATGGCGATCCATTGGAACCACCCACCTTCGAGCTCACGCTTCACGCGCAGCCGGCCGCCCTCGACCTGCACCTCCATGATGATCGTCGAGTGGGGGATGCCGAGCCGTTCGGCCAGAACCACGCCTGTTTGTGCGTGTCCCTGGTCGTCGGATTGGAGTCCAGTCAACACCAGGTCGAACCGCTCGTCCGCCATGGCCGCGGCCAGCGCCCCGGCGGTGACGGACGCGTCGGCCGCTGCGAGCGAGTCGTCTTCGACGTGCAGCGCCCGGTCGGCGCCGCGGGCGAGCGCCTCGCGAAGCACCTGCTGCACGCGCGAGGGACCCGCGGAACAGACGACCACCTCGCCGCCATGCTTTTCGCGAAGGCGCAGCGCCTCCTCGAGCGCATAGGCGTCGGGCTCGTTCATCTCGTAGCTGACGTCCTGCTCGCGAACCCAGGTCTTGTCGTCGCGGAGCCGCGGCTGCCACTCGCGGGTGGGGACCTGCTTGATGCAGACGGCGATTTTCATATTCGTGACGTCATTCACCAAGACGGGCCACGGAGACACAGAGGCACGGAGGCCTTCTTGGAAAAGCCCACCTCCATGTCTCCGTGCCTCCGTGGCTTGGGGCGATCACCCTTCGAATTTCTTGAAGAGCAGCGCCGCGTTGGTCCCACCAAACCCGAACGAGTTCGACAACGCGTGGCGGATCGGCATCTGGCGGCTCGTGTGAGGCACGTAGTCCAGATCGCAGGCCTCGTCGGGGTTGTCCAGGTTGATGGTGGGCGGCACGGCCTGGTGGTGCACGGCCAGCGCCGCGATGCCCGCCTCGAGCCCGCCTGCGGCGCCCAGCAGATGACCGGTCATCGACTTGGTCGACGAAACGGCCAGCTTCCGCGCATGCTGGCCAAAACATTTCTTGATGGCGAGCGTCTCGAGGCGATCGTTGTGGGGCGTAGAGGTGCCGTGGGCGTTGATGTAGTCCACTTCCTGCGGGGGTACGCCGGCGTCCTGCAAGGTCAGGCTCATCACACGGACCGCTCCCTCCCCATCCTCTGACGGCGCGGTGATGTGAAACGCGTCGGCCGACATGCCGTAGCCGACCAGTTCCGCGTAGATGGGCGCGCCGCGCCGCCGCGCCTGCCCGAGCTCCTCGAGCACGACGATGCCGGCCCCTTCGCCGATGATGAAGCCGTCGCGATCGCGATCGAAGGGACGGCTGGCGCGCTGCGGTTCGTCGTTGCGCGTCGACAGCGCCCGAAGCGCCGCAAATCCACCCACCCCCATCGGCGTGATGGCCGCCTCCGAGCCGCCCGCGATCATCGCGTCCGCGTCGCCACGGCGGATGATCTCGAACGCGTCGCCGATGGCGTGCGCCGAGGCCGAGCAGGCGGTGCACGTCGCCGAGTTCGGCCCCTTGGCGCCGAACCGGATCGACACCTGCCCGGCGGCAAGGTTGATGATGGCCGACGGGATGAAGAACGGTGAGATCTTTCGCGGCCCGCCCTCGAGCAGCGCGCGGTGCTCGCGCTCGATGGTGGTGAACCCGCCGATGCCCGAGGCGATGAACACGCCGGTGCGCGGCGCGCTCTCACGAGTGATGGGCAGCTTCGAGTCGTCCATCGCGAACTGGGACGCGGCAATGGCGTATTGAATGAAGACGTCCATCTTCTTGACGTCCTTCTTCTCGATGAACTGCAGCGGGTCGAACCCGGAGATCTCCGCCGCAATCTGAGCGGCAAAGCCACCCGCATCGAACTTCGTGATCCGCCTCACCCCGCTCGTGCCCGCCAGGAGCGCGTGCCAGTTTGCGCTGGTGCCAATCCCGAGCGACGACACCAGGCCGATGCCCGTGACAACGACCCGCCTGACCAAACCCGGCTACTTCTTTCCTTTGGCGTGGGCGTCGATGTATTCGATCGCTTCTTTCACGCGGGTGATCTTTTCAGCGTCCTCGTCCGGAATCTCGATGCCGAATTCCTCTTCGAACGCCATGACGAGCTCCACCGTGTCCAGCGAGTCGGCGCCGAGATCGTCGACAAACGACGCGTCGGGGGTGACTTCCTCTTCGTCGACGCCAAGCTGCTCCACGATGATGCTCTTCACTTTGTCTGCAACGGCCATTACGCCTCCAGTCGGTAGTCGATAGTCGCTAGCTGGTAGCCGGTAGTTGGTAGCCGGTAGCCATTAGCCGGCAGCCAGTAGAGCGCACGCTTTAGCGTGCGCGACTGCCCGCTACCACCAGCTACCAGCTACCAGCTACAAGCTACCCGCTCGCTCACATGTACATGCCGCCATTGACGGCCAAGACGTGCCCTGTAATATACGACGCCTCATCCGAGGCAAGAAAGCAGACGGCGGCCGCGACGTCGGCGGTGGCGCCCAGCCGTCCGAGCGGAATCTGCGCCGCCCAGTCGCCCTGGGCCTTGTCGGTGATGGCCCGGGTCATGTCCGTGTCGATCAGCCCCGGCGCCACGACATTGACGGTAATGTTGCGCGACGCCACCTCGCGCGCCAGCGCCCTGCTGAACCCAATGAGCCCGGCTTTCGACGCCGCGTAGTTCGCCTGCCCGGCGTTGCCCGTCTGCCCCACCACCGAGCTGACGCTGACGATGCGGCCGCTGCGCTGCCGGATCATGGGCTTGAGCACGGCCTGCGCGCAGAGGAACGCGGCGGTCAGGTTGGTGGCGATCACCTGATCCCAGTCGTCCCGCTTCATCCGCAGCAGCAGCTGATCGCGCGTGATGCCGGCGTTGTTCACCAAAACGTCGATCCGTGCGTGGCGCTCGAGCGTCGCGGTTACCATGGCGTCCACGGCGCTGCCGTCGGTCACATCCACGGACGCCGCATCCGCTCTGCCTCCAGCCTCGTGAATGGCCGCGACCGTCGCGCTCGCATGATCGCCCCGTGCCGCGGCGACGACGTGCGCGCCACGGGCGGCCAGCAGCGTCGCAATCTCGCGGCCGATGCCGCGCGACGCACCGGTGACGATGGCGACCTTACCGGAGAGGTCGAACATTGATACTGCACAAGTGGAAAAGTGGATGTTACTTTTTCCACTTCTTCCACTTCTCTACTTTTCCCCTTTGAGGATCGCGTCCAGGTCCCCTGGCTCGGCGAATGACAGCACTCGCGCGTCCTTGTGGATTGTCTTGACCAGGCCCCCAAGCACACGCCCCGGACCCACCTCAACATACGTGGTGACGCCGGCAGACGCAAGCCGCCGCACGATCGCCTCCCACAGGACAGGAGCCGACACCTGACGCACGAGCGCATCAATCGCCGCAGGGCCATCGTGCTTTG
>JBOGIR010000547.1:0-7887 GCA_050742335.1 Vicinamibacterales bacterium
CCGTACTCGGTGGCGAGTCCGCGCGTCTCGATAATGTCCTTGGCGCCAAACGGGATGCCGGTCAGCGGACCGTCACCGGTGGGAGTCTGTGGCTGCACCTGGACCCAGGCGTGAATGGAGGGATCGAGCTCGCGGATGCGGTCGAGGCAGGCCTGCACCCCGCGCTGTCGCTCATCTCGCGAAGCGACGAGCCAGTCGGCCAGGTGGCGGCCCGGCAGGGGCCGCCCTGCCGAGGCGGTCACGCTGAGGTCTTGAAAGGCCAAAAGTCGTGGAACTGAAGGAGCCGCCTGTGCATGCTCGCCGGTCTGAGGTGGAGCTTCGCTACTGCCGCGCCGTGCGGGCGTCGGCCACCGGCTGCCGCAGCAGCAGCTTCTGCACCCTCCAGTTGGACGTCTCGGCGACGTAGATTTCGTTTTCGGAGGGACAGGCGAGCGCGTGCGCGCCGGAGAACTGCTTGAGGAGCCTCCCCGAGCGGCCGATGACGCCGAGGACCTTGCCCTCGAGCGACACCTTGAAGACGCGGCCGGGGAACGTCGACTCGCCGACGAACATTACCTGGCTCGGGCCGGGAGGAATGCAGATCGAGTTCGGCGCCCCGATCACGGCGGCCAGGCGCGCGCCGGCCGGCATGTTGCCGTTCACGGGGCGCGTGCGCAGGTCCGGAGGCACGTCGATGGTGAACATCCGCAGGAAGCGACCCTCGGTGTCGAACACCTGAATGCGCCGGTTGCTCCGGTCGCCCACGTAGACGTTGTTGTTGCGATCGATTGCAATGGCGTGCGGCAGATGGAACTGGCCGGGGCCCGTGCCCGGCTCGCCCCACGACTTCACCCAGTCGCCGTTCCTGTCGTACTTGGCCACGCGCGAGTTGACGTAGCCATCGCTGATGTAGATGTTGCCGCTCGAATCCCAGGCCACGTCGGTCGGCTGACGGAAGAGACCGTCAATGTGCGGGAGCGGGGGGTCCACTTCCTCCCACGGTCCCGTTTCGGCCTCGGCGGACTCCTTGCGGCGTCCGAACACCATCACGATCTGGCCGGAGGGATTGAACCGGACGACCATGTCGGAACCTTTGTCAACGGCCCAGATGTGGTCGTCCCGATCGACGCGTACGGTGTGCGCGAACGCCCACGCGTACAGACCCCTGCCGACCTCGCGCACGAACTCGCCCTTGGGCCCGAACTCGAGGAGCTGCGCCGCCGCGGGCGCATAGGCGGGCCCGCCCGCGCTGTTCGACCGCGTGAACACGAAGACATGCCCCTTCGAGTTCACCGCCACGCCCGACACTTCACCGAAGTTCGTGCCGGCCGGGAGCTTGAGGAAATCGGGGACCGACTCGAATGGAATCTCCGGAACCGTCTGCTGCGCCAGCGACGGCGATGCCAGGAGCACGACGCACAGCGTCAACACACCTCTCATGATGACCTCCCAAACGGTGAAGCGTGGGTCCCCCACATGCGTGGCCCGTACAACGGGAGCTCGGTTGGGTTGGTGATCGCGAAGCCCTGTGGAGGTCAGGCCGACATGAATCGCCTGACCGCGCGAGACGGCTCTGGGGATCAGCCAGCTCACGGAGCTGGCGTCGCGCGGCCACCCGCGGCGTCGCAGCGCGGTCCGGCCACCGGCACCGGGATTCGCGGTCACCAACCCAAATGAGCTCCAGCGATCACTGCGTCGCGTTCCCGGATCCCAGGAACGTGAACTTCTGCACGCGCCGGTTGGCCGGCGTGAGTGGCGTCACTTCCGTGACGTAGAGGTTCCCCTTCGAATCGGCGTTCATGTGGTGCAGCGTGCCGAACTGCCCCGGCGCCGACCCCCACTGTCCGAACTCGTCCACCAGCGTCAGTGTCTTGCGCTCGAACACCATCACCTTCGCCTGGCTCCTGTTGGCCACATACAGGTAGCGCTGTTCCGGGTCTGCCGAAAACGCGGTGCTCGCGGTCGTTGTCCCGTTGCCACACGCCGGCGCCCGGCACTCGCGGCCGATGAACACCTGTGTCACATACTTGCCGTCGAGACCGAATACCTGCACCCGCTTTCCGCCGCGGTCCGACACATAGACCAGGCCGTCCCTCGAGACACGTACCGCGTGCACCGGCTGCACGAACTGCGAGGCGCCTCGCAGGTCAGCGTCGGGAACGGCGGGATTGGGCGCGTCATCCGTTGGCACCGCGCCGAACGCGCCCCACATCCGCTTGAAGCGCCCGGTGTCGGCGTCGAACACGATCACGCGGCGATTGCCGTATCCGTCGGCGACGAACAGCTCGTTGGTCGGGGCGTGCACGAACGCGTCGGCGGGCATCTTCAGATTCTGCGTGTCGGCGTTCCCCTTGCTCTGCCCCGCCCGGCCGATCTGCATGACGAACTTTCCCGCCTTCGTGAACTTCAGGATCTGATGATCCTTCGCCCCGTTCCCACCAATCCAGACGAAGCCTTTCGCGTCGACATAGACGCCGTGCTCCGTCTCCGGCCACTGATACCCCTGACCCGGTCCGCCCCACGCCTGCACGAAGGTGCCGGCGGCATCGAATTCAAGGACCGGCGGCGCGGCCCTCGCCTTCTCCTCCGCGCCCAAACTTCCGGGGCGCTGCAGCACCCACACGTGATCCTGCGCATCGATCGACACGCTGGCCACCTCGCCGAACACCCAGTTGTTCGGAATCTTCGGCCATGTGGGATCGACACGGAACCGCGGGACATCACGTCCCTGCGCGAGCGCCAGAATTGACGCGATGGACACCAGGACGACGAGCGCGGCGGTTGTTCGTTTCATGAGAGTCCTCGATTCACGAGCGATGTCGTTCACGCTTCTCACTTCTCGCTTCTCGGTTCGTGTTCAGGTTCGAACGCGGGTCCGGCTGAAGCCGGACACTACGTACGGAAGCACGGAGGCGTACGTAGTGTCCGCCTTCAGGCGGACCGAACCCGGAACCTTGAACCCGGAACCGAACACGAACTGCCGCCTTCGCGCCTTGCGCTTCGGCGAGCCTCGCCGTAGCCTTGGCGGAGGCGGGAGCACGGAGAACCTAGAAGTGTGAACGACGTGTCTCAGTCTCAACTCGTGTGACCTGGTCTATTTCGCAAATATCGATTTCGCGAGCATCGCGTGCACGCCTTTGGTGTCGTCCACGAGCTGCGTCACGCGCAGGTCCACGGCCACCGACGTCAGAATGTACGCCTCGTCTCGGCTCATCCCCTTCTGCGCCACGAGCAGGTCGATCATCTCGCGCGTGGCGAGCTTCGCCGCCTCGTCCAGGTCGGGGTGCAGCCCCATGGCGATGTAGTGTGTCGGTGTCTCCGCACGGGGCCAGTTGAGGTGCATCCCCTTACGAAGGATGACCTGAACCGTGCCCCGCAGCGAGGTCTCGATCGCGGTGACCGTCACCTCGCCGTCGCCCTGCATCGCGTGGCCGTCGCCGAGCGACAGCAGCGCGCCGGGCACGTGAACCGGTACGTACAACGTCGACCCCGCCACGAGCTCCTTGTTGTCCAGGTTGCCGGTATGGTGGCCGGGAGGCCCGCTGGACACGCGCCGCACGATCGGGTTCGGGGCGACACCGATCGATCCGAAGAAGGGCGCCAGCGTGAGCGTGATGCCCGGCGCGAACTGCGTGGTGCCACGCGCAGCGTCGAACCGGAACAACTTGAAGCGCGAATACGGGAATTCGTCGGGAAGCGTGCCCCTGCCCGGAATGAAGCCGGTCACGCCGTACGGATGGAGAAACTCGAACGCGAGCATCCTGATCTCGAGGACGTCCCCCGGCTCGGCGCCTTCCACCCAGATCGGGCCGGTCAACGGGTGGGCGCCGGGGCCTCGTTCGGTGACCGCCGATTCGACCACCTTCAGCGCCTCGGGGATCTCCGCCTCTCGCACCCCGGACGCGCGCAGGCGCGCCAGCCCGCCCGCGATCATCGTTTCCACGCGAATCGTATCGCCGGAGGCAACGCGGAGCACCGGTTTGAGCGTCGCGTCGTAATAGCCCCAATGGACGTTCTGCGGGACGAGCTTCAGCTCGTGCGGCTGACGCGATTGTGCCAGGGCATGGGTAAAGTACGTGGTGGCCACAAACGCGAGACAGGCCACACACACACTACGACAGGCCACAGAGACACAGAGACACAGAGTGGAAATATTCATTGGCCCTCCGTGTCTCCGCGCCCCCATGGCCCGCATATATGCATCAGCGGTTGGTGTTCTGGGCCGTCTGCGTCGTCGCGAGTACGTTGCTGGCAACCGCGGCCGCAATCAGCTTGTCCGCATCCACCTGCAGGAGGAAGCCGTCCGCAACGGCCTTCGCGGCGGCCGTCCTCACCGCCTCGACGTATCCGTCGTGCGTCTTGTAGCGCTCCTCGAGCGAGAGCCGCGCATCGCCGTTGGCCATCCGTTCCGCCCTCGTTCTCGCAAACGGGATCATGCCGCCGGCGTAGTTGCAGATCTTGCCCTGGTGGAATCCGGCGGCGACGACGTTCCAACCCAGATACGTGCCGAGCGGCGCGTCACGAAGCACGACGGGCACGCCACCGAGCTCGTTCCCGTCCGCATCGACCCGCGGCACCTTCATCCTGATCACGTGCTTGATACCGGGTGGCATCTTCGACGGGACGCCGGAGCCGTCGACGTAGTTGAAGTTCGGGCCCCAGTCGTAGTCGAGCATCGGATTGATCAGACCGGTGGGCGCAGTGCCCGGCACGCCAGGGATGCTCGGGAATCCGGTCGCCTCTCTTGTCGGGTCGACGAGGTAGCCGTCGGCCAGCGACGGGTACTTGCTCGGCGGCGGAGGCGTGTCGTGCATTACCCAGCTCCGGAAGTGGACGCGCAGGGCGTTCATCGTTTCCGTGTGCGGAACAGGATTGGCCGCGAACATACCGCGGCCGAAGTTCGGGCCCGGGCACGCGGGCGCAGCAGCGGGAATCACCGTGAAGCCGCCAGCGCCGCCACCGTGCTGCGTGCTTGGAATGTAGTACCGGCGAACGTTGCCCGGCACCGGGATGTCCTTGTCGGCCGACGTTCCCAGAAACGACGGACTCAAGGTCAGGCCCCACATCTCCGCCGCGCCGAAGTGCTCGATGATCTTCGGACACGTGTTGCTCGCGGTGCAGCGATCGAGAATACCCGCCGCCGGAAGCCCGCGAACCGAATCGGGCCAACGGACCCACCACTGCGGGCCTTCGCCGCCCGCCTCGTACAGCTTGAGCGCGCCGTCCGGCTGCGCAAACCGCGTGTTCACCGACACGCGCCGGCCGGCGATGATCGGCCATGCGCCGTCATACACCTTCCGGTTTCGCTCATCCTGGTTGAAGCCGAGGTGCAGGAACGCCCTGATGAAATTGCCGGACTGCGAACGCCCGCGCGTGATGACCCACGAAATCTGGCTGGCCACCGGGTTTGCCGTCCCCTCGGCGTCCCGCGCCGCGAAACGGAAGAACGACGCCATGTCCCGAAACGCCGCGTACCCGATCCCGAGCACGTAGGGATCCTGCGCCGTGAACACCACCTGATACAGCAGCTTGGGATCGAAGCCACCCTTCACGCAGATCTGCGTCGGATCGGGCGTTCCCGGAAATGGATTCTCCGCGGTGCACTTGGCCCATGCCCAGTCACTGCTTGGGACCGTCCGCTCTCCACCGATCTTGCCGTCAATCGTTTCCGACGCATGCGTCGTCAGCGTCGCCTTCGTGGTGTCGAGACCGATTGGCTTGTACGGCACGGGGTTGGCGTTCACGAGCATCGGCCGCGAGTCGGGACCGCTGGCGTTGACGATTCTCCCGATCACCGGCCCCGTAATAGGCGAGCCGTCACGATTTCGCGCGACCGGCACGGTGACGTAGTCGTTGTCGTCGCCGGGAGCCGTGTTCCCCGAGTTGTCGCCCTGCCACCCGCTGCTCAAGCCGACGTCACCGAGGAGCCGCTCGGCTTCGACAATCGTCAGCCGGCCGCCGCGATTCGGCACCTCGTGCCACATCAGGCGACTGCTCTTCGACATGTCGATCGGCTTCACCAGATAGAAGCTGGCGACGTACTCCACCTTGCCGCTGCTGTTTCTGGGGGCCAGCTGGATGTCGGTGATGATCCGGTTGTGCGGATCGTTCGGGTCGAGCTCGCCAAAGGCGCGCCCGGCGAGCGTTTCGTACTGGCCGGCGCTTCCGAAGGACCTGCCGTCGAACGCCGGCGACACCTTCTTGTCCACGACGATTTTCTTCACGTCCGCGTGCACCGGTGCCGCCAGTGCGACGATCGCGGCAACCGCGCTGACAACCCAGACGAAACGGGAAACGGTGGGAGACGTCATCGGAGACCTCCTCGAGTGGCCAAATCGTAGCATGGCCGCAGGGACTCGGGATCCGAGATCCGGGATCCGGGATCCGGGCGTCGTCCGCTGCAAGAGGCCCGGCCGGGCCACGGAGGCACAGAGACACGGAGAAAACGGCTTCCTAGGTCACCCGTCCCGATTGGCGGCGGCCTCGAACCGCGAGGCAACGTTTTCGGGAAGCCGAATGGCCTTCATCGGCTCGCCCGGCTTGGCGGTGACGCACACGATTGTCAGCGCCCCGGTCGCAATCCTGGTGTCGCCGCGCGTGACGAGACAGCCGTACCGGATGGTTTTCTGCGAAATCGCGACGATGCGGATGTGGACGTCGAACTCGTCGTCGAAGCGAAGCGCCTGATGATATTCGAACGACGCCGACACCCGCGGGAAGGCGACCTCGGCGCCGGGCGGCGCAATGCTGAGACCGGCTTCACGCCAGAGCGCGTGCTCGGCTTCCTCCATGTACCGGAAGAACCAGCTGAAATGGACGATGCCCGCCGGGTCGGCTTCGTGGAAGTGGACGCGGCGGCGAAGCCGGTACTCGGACTTGCGCGCGGGTGTCATGCGGCCCCCTAGCGAGGCTGCGCCTCAGACCACCGAGCCTGTGGCTCCGCCTCGCTAGGGCAGTGTCTGCTTGCCCGCACTCCGTGCGGGCGAGACGTCTTGAAGGGCAGCGAAAAGACTTGACTCATTTGGTGCGGATTCTACCCCTTCAAGCCGTCTGGCAGGTCCCCCTCGATTCCATCTTGACTAGCCGGCCGCAGGCGTTCAAGATCACGCAGCCGAATCAGTACCGGATTTGCCGGGCTATTCAGAACCGTTCCGTCGAGAGACAGACCAGATGCGACATCGGTTCGGACAGTTGGTGGTTGTTGGTGTCGCCACCGCCTTCCTCTGCCTCAGCGCGGTAGAGGCAGCCGGTCAGACCCCCGCGTACAAGGCGCCGCGTGCCCCCGACGGCAAACCCAACCTGAGTGGAATCTGGCAGGCTCTCAACGAGGCGTACTGGGATATCGAGGCGCACGCGGCGACGGCCGGGCCCGTGACCGCGCTCGGTGCGGCAGGCGCCATTCCCCCGGGTCAAGGCATCGTCGAGGGCGGTCTCCTCCCGTACCAGCCGGCGGCAGCAGAGCAAAAGAAGAAGAATTTCGAGAATCGCCTGACCCTGGACCCCGAGACGAAGTGCTATCTGCCCGGTGTGCCGCGCGCCAACTACATGCCCCATCCGTTCCAGATCATCCAGACTCCGAAATACGTCATGATGGTCTACACGTTCGCGCGGGCGGTGCGCACCATCTACATGGACGACCACAAGGAGGCGCCCGCCGACAGTTGGATGGGATGGTCGAACGGCCGCTGGGAAGGGGAAACGTTCGTCATCGACACCGCGGGCTTCAACGGGCTGGCCTGGCTCGACAGGGCCGGGAATTTTCACAGCGAGGCGCTCCACGACGTGGAGCGTTTCACCGCCACGAGCCCCGACCATCTTCTGTACGAAGCCACGATCGAGGACCCGAAAGTCTTCACGCGGCCGTGGAAGATCAGCATGCCCCTCTATCGGCGCCTCGAGAGAAACGCG
>JBOGIR010000548.1:0-4220 GCA_050742335.1 Vicinamibacterales bacterium
ACGTACGAACACACGGCGTCGACACCGCGCGAGGTAGCCGGAAGCCTTCAGGCTTCCGGTACGTAGCCGATCTTCGTCACGGAAACGGCGTGGGAGGCGAGTTTTGCGTCACTCGTCGTCGTAACTCATTCAATCGCAAGGAACGGGTTCCGAAATCGCGATGTAGTGCAGACCTACCCTCCTGCGACGGTCGATCGTGCGTGCGACCATCGGGCGCATGTTCCTGCGTCCGCATCATCGGGACAAAGATGGCAAGCGGCATACGTACTGGTCGCTGGTCGAAACGATCCGTACCGCCGATGGGCCACGGCAGCGGACGCTCTGTCATCTGGGCGAACGGCGTCAGCTGAAACTGTTCCCCTCGGAGGTGGCCCCGCCGCCCGACGTGCGGAGGTAGCCCAGGTGCTGGTCCAGCGCGTGCGGTTGGAGCGGACGCGGCAACTGGGCCTGCGCTGTTGGGTCTGGCGCTCTGGCACCAGCTGCATCTGGACGAGTTCTTCGAAGCCTGCATCGATGACGCGGCCGCCGACGTGCCATTCGGCGCCGCTTCTCGACGCGGCTCGAAGACCGCTTGCGCGGGCTGGCGCACCGGGTGGCCACCGGCCGGCTGAAAGACCGCGGGAAGATCGAGCGCGTCCTGGGGTGGCTGCAAGCCTCCTACGCCAGCGTCGCCGATGCAGCAGTTGCTCGATCAGCTCGACATCACCATCCCCACTCACCTCGAATGGAATGCCGAATGTAGTGCAGACTTTGTGACCGCGTGAGCGGATTTCTTAGACGTTCTCGCCGTGTCGCCGTTTCCGTGACGAAGATCGACAGCAGGCAGTGTCCGCCTTCACCCCTCAACGACGACCCGCGGGGCGCCTGAGCGAAGTCGAAGTGCAGGCGGACCGAACGCGGAACGCAGAACGCGGAACCCAGAACCGAACATGAACACGAACCGAGAAGGCGAGAACCCAGAAGTGTGAACGACAGGCTTTGCTCTTTTATGGATTCACCGACCAGCTCAGCGCGATCCGGTAGCGAACGGCCTGCCCGTCTTTCGAGGCGGGCGCGAACTTCCACATCTTTGCGCCGCTCAGGAGCATCATGTCGGTCAGCCGGCGCGGCGGCGAGATCAACTTCACCCGCTCGACGTCGCCATCGTCACCCACGATGATTTCCATGACGTTGACGCCATCAGTCGACCCGAACACCAGCGGCGGGGGCGGCGCCTGCGGATACAGCATCTTCGGCGGGTTCACGCCCGAGTCTGCGTCTGAAAAGATGGCGTTCGGCGCGATGGTTGCGGTCACGGCCGCCGGCGGTGGGCTCGCGATCTCGACTGGTTGCGCCTCAGGCTGTGCCGAGGGCGTAGAAGGCGTCGGCTCGGCGCCCGTGAGCGCAGGGACGCTCGCAGAACTGCTCGCAGCCGCCAGCGGCGCGCGTGACGCTGGCGACCGCCGCGCCGCGGCCGGTTGTGCCGCGCCACCCTGCGACGGTCTGACGCCGTCACGAGAAGTGGTGGGCGTGGTGGGCGGGGCGCCCGCAGTCGTCGATGCCGGTGTACCTGCAGCCGTGTCGGCACCGGAGCTCAGATGGGCACTCAACTGCGCGCTGATGTCGCCGACCTGCGTTCGCACCTCGCCGAGCGAGCGCCCGAACTCGGTGGCTCGAGCCCGGAGATTGGCGAAGAGATCGGAGGACCCCCCCTGTCCTGCCTGCGCTGAACGATACAGCAGGACAGCGGCCGCCACGACGAGACTGCTCGCGACCACAGCCACTGCGAGCGCGACGCGGCGGCGGGTCGCCTTCCTGGCCGGTTTGTATGTTTTCGGCGGCTCGGTCCCCGCCTGCGCCGGAGTCGCAGACGTTGCCCGCTTGTCGACGGCCGGGGCCGACGCGCAGCGGCGGTAGACCTCACGAATGAGCTGCACTCCGTCGGGACGCGCGAAGTACGCCAGCTCGCTCGCGAATTCTCTGAGGGAGGGTGCGCCATCGGCAGCAATCCACTTCGTGATGAAGAGTCGCAGCGGCGCAGGAATCGCCTGTCCAGACGTCAAGGTGTGGAGCGTCCGTCCAAGGCGCTGCACAGAGTCTCGCCGGGAGCCGCCGCCACGCACCTGGACCGCGCCTGCTGCCGTGAGCAGGATGTCGGAGACGTCCGGCGCCGGGAGCTCCGCCCCGCCGGCCGGGAGAAGCGCGGTGCACGTGGCTTCGACGATGGCCACCGCTTCGGTCCAGAATAGTGGTATGCGCCGTGCGAGCACCGTGTCGAGCGTCAGCGTCTCGAACCTGGCGACCGTCGGCGGCGACATGTCGAGCGCCGCATCGGGCATCGCCCCAACCGGCGGATGTGCCAGCGGCCCCCCCTGAATCGAGGACGCCGATTCGGCCTCGAACTGCGCAAGCGGGTCGTCGCCGGGGGTTCCGACGGGTGTCGTAGATTTCAGGAGTGGAATCATGGTATTCGCCTAGAGGAGCCGGATGGTGCAAAAAGCCTTCCTCAGCCCGCTGCTGCGCAACGAAGCGTCCTTGACCCTGGTGAACGGTCGATCCGGACGGCGGCTGGCGCACCACCTGTCAGGCGCCTTCGACTCCAGGAGCCGCCGTACTGGGTTACTGGGACGCAACGGGCTCGACGAAGGGCAGGCCCTGATCATTGCCCCAACCAATGCGATTCATACGTGTTTCATGCGATTCCCCATCGATATCGCCTTCGTCCAGCGGGATGGACGTGTCGTCGGCACACGCCACGGCCTGAAACCCTGGCGCATCGCGTGCGCCCTGCGAGCCTATGCGGCCATCGAGCTACCGCCCGGCACGCTGGCACGCTCCGAGACCGTCCGTGGCGACATATTGATCATTACGCCAACGCCTTAGTTCTGTCTCAGAGCAGAGAACCCTGCTTGCTGCCTTACCGCCACCGCCTACCGCCTACTGCCTACCGCCTACTGCCTACCGCCTACTGCCTACCGCCTACTGCCTACTGCCCCTACCACCTTCCACCGCCAGACTTCGCTCTTCTCCGAACCAGAACATCCGCAGCGCCTATTTCCTTCGAGATTTACGGCCGAAACGCGGTTCCCGTAGTGTTTACCGTGAAAATCTGCGCGCATGCCT
Organism: Vicinamibacterales bacterium; assembly: GCA_050742335.1. GTDB lineage: Bacteria > Acidobacteriota > Vicinamibacteria > Vicinamibacterales > UBA2999 > DATCJA01. Next base: position 3,103 of record JBOGIR010000548.1, read on the forward strand.
CCTCTTGGGCGACCGGCATTCTCCTTGCCATCATCCGGGTGCCTTGATCCTGCTCCCGCCTTCGCTGCTGCAGCGTCGGCGGGCAGGAAACCTGGGTCCGGCTATAAAGCCGGACACTACGTACCTGGGTCCGGCTGAAGCCGGACACTACGTACCTGTTCGTTGTACCTGTTCGTTAATGAGAGGGCGCATGTCGGGTCGCCGCAGTCACGTCAGGTTCATCGTCAATCCTCCCTCGCATGGCGTGGTCCGCGTGTTGTCCGACGCGGAGATCCAAAGTGCCGGCCACGAGGAGGTGTTGCTCGTCAGCCGCGAAGCAGCGGCCGTCGGCGAGCAGATGATCCTCGAGGTGTCGGGCGATACGGCCGACCTTTCGGTGTTGGCACAGGTGACAGAGGGGCGGCCGGTCATTGTCGGCAACACGGTTCGACACCTCCTGCGATTGCGCGCGCTGGGTCGGTCGGCTGACCGGGCCGGATTCGGGCCGTTGGCGCAGATGGACTGGCAAGCGGCCGATGCGCGCCTGGTGGTCGTCGTCCGCGAGTTCCCGGTGCGCCTGGTGAACTGCAGCCCCTCCGGTTGTCTCTTCGAGGCGGACAAGCCCCTCGAGGTCGGCACGGTCGGCACCTTGTCGCTCGTCATGGAAGGCCACGAGCTGGCGGATCACGTCCTGGTGATGCGGTGTCAGGGCATTGCGGGCGCCGGCCCCCTGCATCACATCGGCGCGCGGCTGCTCTGGGTGGAGGCGCCGAGCGCCCACACCCTCCGCCGCGGGCTCATCGCCGCAGGCCATCCGGCTTAGGCGCGCGGGGCACGCCCCTGGCTGGTTTTCAGGATTTCTCAGAACTTTGTCCGGCGTGGCGCAGACTACTTTCTGATTCGACACGCGGCAAAGCCCCAAATTTACCGGACTTCCCTGCGAAAACTCATCTGGAGCAGAACTTGCCTCGATGAGCTGCTGGCAATCACGCCAACCAATCAGGGGCTCTGGCTCAATCGAGTTGCTATGTCCAATGACCGGGAGGCGCTTCGAGCGGCCTCGGATGCAGAGGGACCGGCGTTCGTCGTGCACAGCCCGCGGATGCTGGAGCTGCTGGCGGTCGCCGATCGGGCCGCCA
>JBOGIR010000549.1:0-2272 GCA_050742335.1 Vicinamibacterales bacterium
GTGCAGGCCCGTGACCGCGTTGTTGGTGGCAAAAACGATGCTTCCGTCCGCACCCCATGTGGCCCCTCGAGGGTTCGTCCCATCGGTTCGCGCGATGGTGACCGGCGGCCCGCCGCTCAGGGCAACCTTCTTCAGCACGTCGACACCGTCGAAGAACCCCACCCACTGGCCGTCTGGCGACACGAAGGGACCGCGTGGCGTGGCGCCCAGGCCGGTCAGCACGTCCGGGTCAAGCCGATCGAGGGCTCTCACGACGAGATGGTTGTTCCCGCGATAGACGACGCGTAATCCGTCCGGTGTGACCGCGAGATTTCGGTCGGCGCCGCTGATGCGTAGTTCCGCCTCGCCGGACGTCGTGATCATCGTTCGGATCACAGTCGACGGCCCCGGCCGCGTCATCCACCACGAGGCCGCACCTGCGAGAGCCGCGCCGAGCATCACCGACGCGGCGCTGAAGAGCGACACGCGACGCCGCGCCGACCGGCCAAGCTCCCGACGAACCTCGGCGACGGCCGCCTCTGTCCGAGCCTGCACGTCGGCCGGGTCCGATGCCCCCGGTGACGGGATTTCCACGCGCTCGATCAGGGAGGCTGCGTGGTCGAGCACGAAGCGCGCGGCGCTGATATCGGCAATCCGCCTGCGCCGATCCCGTTCCAGGCACGACCGAATCAGCGTGCGAACGGGCACCGGCACCGCTGGCGGCAGCGCCGCCCAGTCGGGTTCGCGCATGAGCACGGCGGCCAGCGTGTCCGAGACGTCCTCGCCCTCGAACAGCCGTCGCCCTGCCAGCATCTCGTACAGCACGCAACCGAACGCCCACACGTCGCTGCGCTTGTCCGCGGGCCTCCCTTTCGCCTGCTCCGGGCTCATGTACGCGGCGGTGCCGAGCAGCACACCAACGCCGGTCATCATCGCGGGTGAGGTGATCGTTGGTGACGCGGTCGCGTCCACCCCTCCCGCCGACATCGGTTCGAGCGCCTTCGCCAGGCCGAAGTCCAGCACTTTGACCACGCCATCCGGGCGCAGCTTGATGTTGGCGGGCTTCAGGTCGCGATGGATGATGCCCTGTTCGTGTGCGGCTTCGAGCGCGTCGGCGATCTGTTTCGCGATGCTCAGCGCCTCGTCGACTGGGATACCGGCGGGTCCGCCGCGCGTGTCTTCGGCCTGGCTCGGCGGCACCCGCCCCACGTACGGACCTGTCACTTGCGCGAGCCGTTCGGCCAGCGTTGGCCCCTCGACGAGCTCCATCACCAAGGCGATGGCTCCGTCTGACTTCTCCAGACCGTAAATCTGGGCGATGTTCGGATGGTTCAGGGACGCCAGGACTTCCGCTTCCCGTCGGAAGCGCGCCAGCCGCTCCGCGTCGGAGGCCAGCGCGTCTGGGAGAACCTTGATGGCGACGGCCCGCTTCAGGTTGGTGTCGGTCGCCCGATAGACAACGCCCATCCCGCCGGCGCCAATCTCGGCGGTGATTTCATACGGGCCCAGGCGTTTGCCAGGAACCAGCGCCATTGGCTCGCCATTCTACGCGATCGGTCCTCGGCAACACCGAAGCGATCAAGAGGATTTCCTCCGTGTCTCCGTGTCTCCGTGGCCCGTAGAGGCAAGAAATAGGTTAGTATGGCCGCGCGCGGACAGCTCGATCCATCCAGGCCTCCCAAAAGGCCTGACGACATCGGAAGGAGCAACACTATGGGTTCGCATTCGCATTCCCATTCTGGTCGCAGGCGATTCCTGACGAGCGGCGGCGCCCTGGCCGGCTTCGTGATGAGCGCCGTCCGGTCGGTGCGCGGGCAGACCGCTGCGCCGCCCTACGAGCCGCAGGGCCTGCTCGCCTACGGTCAGCCCTCCAAGTTCGCCAGTACCGTGGTCCGTCGAACGACGGCCCGGCCCAGCGCCATCACCGATACCGCGCTGATGACGCCGCTGCAGGATGTAGACGGCATCATCACGCCCTCGGGCCTCCATTTCCTGATGGACCATACCAACGGCATCCCCGACGTCGATCCCCAGAAACATCGCCTGATGGTGCACGGCATGGTGGATCGCCCGCTCACCTTCACGATGGAGGAGCTGAAGCGCTTCCCGTCCGCGTCACGAATCGCCTTCCTCGAGTGCAACGCCAACAGCCGGCCGCTGCGCGGTCCGAATCGCGAGTCGGTGCAGCTCGTGCATGGACGCACCAGTTGCAGCGAATGGACCGGCGTGCTGCTCTCGGTGCTGCTCAAGGAGTGCGGCGTCCAGACCAAGGCGAGCTGGATCGTGGTCGAAG
>JBOGIR010000550.1:0-2945 GCA_050742335.1 Vicinamibacterales bacterium
CGAATACGTCCAGATCATCAATACGGCCAATCCGCCGGTGGAGGCGTTCGCGGGTACGCGAGAGGCGCTCGAGCTGTCGCGCATTGCGAACGACGAGATGGCGGAGCTCGTGTCCCGGTTTCCCCACCGATTCGCCAGCGCGGCTGCCTGTCTGCTGCTGAACGATATCGACGCAGCGCTCGCTGAGCTCGATCGTGCCGTCCACCAGCTCGGCTTCCGCGGCGTGCAGATCTATACCGATGTCAACGGACGGCCGCTGGACGATCCGCAGTTCGTGCCGCTGTTCGACCGCATTGCCGCGCTCGATGTCCCTGTGCTCCTCCACCCGGTGCGCGGAGCCGCCCGCGCCGATTATCCGACCGAGCAGGCCAGCCGCTTCGACAGCTGGCGCATCATCGGCTGGCTGTACGACACCGTCTCGGCCATGACGAGACTCGTCTTCTCCGGACTCTTCGACCGGCATCCCCATATCACGATCGTCACGCATCATCTTGGCGGCTTCGCGCCGTACGCGTCGGAACGGATCCGCGAAGGATACGACAAGTTCCTCGAGGCCGCGCACGTCCGGAACGAGCCGGTTCCCCTCGCGAGACATCCGTACGAGTACTTCCATGACTTCTACGCCGACACAATCACGATCGGGTCGGTCCCCGCGCTGCGGTGCGGCATCGACTTCTTCGGCGTCGATCGTGTCATGTTTGCCACCGACATGCCCTTCGACACCCGCGGCGGGCTCAAGTACGTCGAGGTTGCGCTGCGCGCCATGGAGCAGATCGACATGCCTGCGGCCGACAAGGCGAAGATCTTCGAGCACAACGCGCGCCGGATATTCCGGCTGCATTGACGCATTTCTCTCCCCCGGGCCACAGAGACACAGAGACACAGAGCGTTGGCCATCTGGGATTTGAGTATTAGCCATCGTCAGATCGGAATCCTCAGATCACCAATGATCCGAACTCCGTGTCTCCGTGCCTCCGTGGCCTGTCGGAGCATGAAGCGGCTAGCGCGCGGAATCGTCTCCATGGATAAGCTCCCACACGCGCTCGGGCGACAGCGGGAGATGCCGCACCTTCACGCCGAGCGGCGTCAGCGCGTCTTCTACGGCGCTGGCAATCGCCGCCGGCGACGGAATCGCCGCACCTTCGCCGGCCGCCTTCTGCCCCAGCGTCGTGAATGGGTCCGGCACCGGATGGTGCTCGATCTCGATTCGCGGCGTTTCGAGCGTCGTCGACTTGCCGTAGTCGAGCAGCGTCAGCGTCAGCAACTGGCCGTCCGCGCCGTAGACGAACCCTTCGCCCAGCGCCACCGAAATACCGTGTGCCGCCGACCCGTAAATCTGTCCGTCGACGACCGAAGGGTTGATCATCGTACCGTTGTCGCTGACGATCACGTACCGCAGCACGCGGACGCGGCCGGTCTCCGGGTCGACCTCGACAACCGCGGCATGGGCAGCCGCCGAGAACGTGTACTGGGCCCGCACGCGGCCGTGTGCGTCGGGCAGCATCAGCGGATCCGCGTGTGGATGGCTGTGGTAGTAGGTGGTCTGCAATCCGGGCTCGAAGCCGGCGGGCAGCCGCGCCTGGTTGGCGTACGCGATCTTGCCGAGCTCGGCGAACGTCACGGCGGGTCCGCGCTGCGCCCCTTCGTCCTCGCGGCGCGGCACCCGCCCCACATCTATCTCCACAGCTTGCGGGACCCGCCCCACGTACACAACCCCATCTTCGACACGCAGCGCGCTCTTGTCCGCCTCGAGCACGTGCGCCGCGAGGGTCAGCACCTTGTCGCGCAGTCGTGTGGCCGCGCCGTGCACCGCCCCGACGTCGTACAGGTGGAAGTTGTTGCCGCTGTTCGACGACGACACGCCCCATGGCGACAGCGCCGTGTCGAACGTCGAGGCCTGCGACACGCGCTCGGGCGCAATGCCGAGCACGTCTGCAACGATCTGTGACGCCGTCGTCTCGTGCGACTGGCCGCAGCTCGGCGAGCCGAGCGTGCATACCACCGAGCCGTTCTTTTCAATCTTGATCGTCGCGCCCTCGACGCCGCCGGCACCCGGCATCTGTGTCGACTGCGGAAAGATCGCCATGTCGCGCGCCGCGTTCCTGCCGCCCGGTTCGATGCCGATCACCACGCCAATCCCAAGATACTTTCGTTCGGCCCGACGTGCCCTCTGCTCCTCCTGTTGCCGGCGGACCTCGCGGTATCCCACGTTTGCGAGCGCCTTGTCGAGCAGCGTCTGATAATCGCCGCTCCCGTAGATGTTGCCGTTCGGCGTCGTGTAGGGGAACTGGTCCGCGCCAATCAGGTTCCGCCGGCGCACGTCGACCGGATCGAGCCCGAGCTCCTGGGCGATGCGGTCCATGATGCGCTCCCATACGAAGCACATCCCGGGCTTGCCGATGCCGCGATTCGGCACGACCGGGCTCTTGTTGGTGAGCACGCACCGCCCGTCGAGCCTCAAGTTCTGCACCTTGTACGTGTTGAACAGGTTGTTCAGCTTGTTGGTGAAGTGAATCGTCAGCGTGCTGATCGATCCGCCCACGTCATCTGTGTCGATGATCCTGAGGCCGAGCACTTCGCCGTCTGATTTCACGGCCGCCTCGACCTCGAACTCCTGTTCGCAGGAGTGCCCGCCGGCCATCATGTGCTCGCTGCGGTCCTCGATCCATTTCACCGGCCGGCCGGTCTTCACGGCCATCAGCGCCGTGAGGACGGCGTACTTCCGGATGAGATGAATCTTCTGGCCGAAGCCGCCCCCGATGTCAGGCACCAGGACGCGGACGTTCTCGATGCCGAGCGCTTCGGTCACGGCGTCGTAGATGACGTCAGGCGACTGCGAGTTGCACCAGATCGTCAGTCGTTCTGGCGAGTGTTCGGCGAGGCAGGCAAACGGCTCGAGCGGCGTGGAGCTGTAACGGTGAATCTTCAGGCTTTCTCGAACGATG
>JBOGIR010000551.1:0-2387 GCA_050742335.1 Vicinamibacterales bacterium
TCTCATCACGCACGATCTTCCAGCGCCCTTCCTCGTCCCTGAGGAGTCCGCCGATCTGGCGCGCCCGTTTGCGCTTGTCGGCCAGCTCGTTCTGGATGACGAGAATCTCGAGCCGGGCCAGGCGATATAGCTTCAACTCGAGAATGGCGTCGGCCTGCTCGTCGTCGAGTTCGAATCGTTTCGTGATTTTGGCGGCCGCGTCTGCCTTCCCGTCTGACTTGCGAATCAGGCGCAGGATCTCGTCGAGCGCGTCGAAGATCTTCTCAAAGCCTTCGAGGATGTGGATACGCTTCCGGAGCGCCGCCAGCTCGTGCTCGAGGCGGTTCGTGACCACCTCGAGCCGGAAGTGCAGGAAGTGCCAGAGGATCGCCTTCAGATCGAGACGCTCCGGGCGGCCGACTTCGGCGTTCTCGGTCGGAATGAGACAGGTGAGATTGACGATGAAGTTGGACTGAAGTGGCGTGTGCTTGAACAGGTACGCCATCACCATCCGCGGATCGGCGTCCTTCTTCAGCTCCAGCTCGATTCTCACATCGTCGGTCGACACGTCGCGGACATCGACGAGCGGCGGGAGTCTGCGCGACAGGACGACGTCGGCAATGCGCTCGACGAGCGTGGCCTTGTTCGTGGCGTACGGAACGCTCGTAATCAGGATCTTCTGCCCGCCGCGCGAGGCGGCCGCTTCTTCCCATGTCGCGCGAAGACGCACCGTGCCCGCGCCGGTCTTGTAGATCTCTCTGAGCTCCTCGGCTGAATTGAGAATCTGCCCGCCGGTCGGAAAATCGGGGCCCTTCACGTACCGGCAGAGCTGCGCGCTGCTCAAATCCGGATTGCCGAGCAACTTCAGGAGCGCCGTGCTCACCTCACCCAGATTGTGCGGCGGGACGTTGGTCGCCATGCCGACCGCGATGCCGGTGGTGCCGTTGATCAGCAGGTTGGGAATGCGGGCCGGCAACACGACCGGTTCGGTCTTCGTGCCGTCGTAGTTGGGCTTGAAGGGGACAGTAGCCTGTTCGATCTCTGAGAGCATCTCGTCGGCAATGCGCGCGAGCCGGCATTCCGTGTACCGCATGGCGGCGGCACTGTCGCCATCGAGCGACCCAAAATTGCCCGACCCGTCAACCAGCGGATAGCGCAGCGAAAACGGCTGCGCCATGCGGACCAGGGTTTCGTACAACGCCGCGTCACCGTGCGGGTGGAAGCTGCCCATGACGTCGCCAACCACCTTGGCGCACTTGCGGTGCTTCGCGTCGGCCGTCAGGTTCTGCTGCCACATCGTGTAGAGGATGCGCCGTTGCACCGGCTTGAGTCCGTCGCGCACATCGGGCAGGGCGCGCGACGTGATCACCGAGAGCGCGTAATTGAGGTACTTGGTCTGCGCCGCCTCGTGCAGCGCAACGACGTCCAGTACACCTCCTGGTGGGGGGGCGCCCGCCGTTGATTCAGTTGTGTCAACGAAATCGAACAGTGAAGGAGATGATCTACGTTTGGCCATCGAAGAACGCGATCACATGGTGAACATCTTACCCGGGTTCATCAGGTTGTCGGGATCGAGCGCGCGCTTGATCGCCTTCATCACGTCGAGCGCCGGGCCGTGCTCGTCAGGCAGGTACTCCATCTTGCCGATGCCGACGCCGTGCTCACCCGTGCACGTGCCACCCATCGCCTGCGCCCGATGGACGAGGCGACTGTTGATCGCGGCCGCCTCGGCGAGTTCCTGCGGATTATCCGGATCGAGCACGAAGACCAGATGGAAATTTCCGTCGCCGGCGTGCCCCATCAGCGGCGCGATCAGCGTCGACCGCTGAACGTCGCGGCGTGTCTCGAGAATGCATTCAGCGAGCCGCGAGATCGGCACGCACACATCGGTCGTCCACGCCTTCGACCCGGGACGCAGCGCGAGCGACGCATAAAAGGCGTTGTGGCGAGCCTGCCACAGCTTCGAACGGTCTTCAGGAGTGGTCGCCCACTGGAACCCCGTGCCGCGGTTCTCGGCGGCGATCTCCTGTGCCGTCTGTGCATGCTCGGCAACGGCGGCCGTGCTGGTTCCGTGGAACTCGAAGAACAGCGTGGGCTTCAGCGGATAGTTCAGGTGCGAGTACCGATTCACCGCGTCGATCTGTGGTTCGTCGAGCAACTCGAGCCGCGCCACCGGAACGCCAAGCTGCATGACGGTGATCACCGTCTGCACCGCGCCCTCCATCGACTCGAACTGGCATACAGCGGCCGACGCGGCTTCGGGCAGACCATAGAGGCGCAGCGTTACGTCTGTGATGACGCCCAGCGTTCCCTCCGAACCGACGAACAGGCGGGTCAGGTCGTACCCGGCAGACGACTTCCGTGCGCGGCCCCCGGTGTGAATCACTCGGCCGTCGGCGAGAACGGCG
>JBOGIR010000552.1:0-6815 GCA_050742335.1 Vicinamibacterales bacterium
GCCTATGTGAGGCGCGGGAACTTCTCCAGCATCTATCGAAAAGCGTGGGACGGAACTGGCCATGAAGAGCAGCTGTTTCAGTACACGCCGGGCGTAGGCATGGATGGGCTGACGGACTGGTCGGCGGACGGAAAGTTCGTGACCTTCAACTCGGATTTCTTGATATTGGTGGTGCCGCTCAGTGGAGATCAGAACGCTCTTGAGCGGAAAGCGATTGAGTGGCTGCGCGAGGAGTACGACGTGGCCCAGGGCCGGTTTTCTCCCGATTCCCGCTTCATGGCCTATCTGTCGAACGAGATCGAGGCCGAGACATTTGAGGTCTATGTGCGCCCGTTTGATGCCAGTAAGCCCGATACCGGCGCGGGAGGCGCGAAACCGGTGCAGGTGTCCAACGCGGGCGCCCTGGGCATGATCTTCTGGCGGCAGGACGGCAAGGAACTGTACTACCTGACTCCCGATTGGGACGTGATGGCGCTGGAGGTTACCACGACTCCCACGTTTCAGGCGGGGACGCCTAGGCTTCTTTTCAAGTTACCGGGCCCCTTGGTCGGAGATCCGCAAGAGTGGACAAACGTCAGCCGCGACGGTCAGCGTCTCGTGTTCGCGATAAATGTGCCGGCGAGCGCGCTCGCGCGGTGAGGTCCACCGCCGAGGCTTGGAGCGCCTGGTGTGTCCCCAAGCGGGCGTGTCCGGCGTTGAGCGAAGGAGGGTTCCACGTGAGGCGTATCTACTTGATTGCGATAGCCATCGCGATGGCTGCCCTGTTCGCCGCATTGCTGCTGGTTCAGGCGCCCGACCGGCGTCAGGCACCGGCCCCGACCAATGCCGACGACAAAGCCAAAGTCGCGAAGGCCAAACGGATCGCCGAAGAGTTTGAGAGAGACGCTCGAGTACTCACCGTGTTCGACCGCCAAGGGAAGGTCGTGACCACGGTCGGGGAGCGTGCGATTTACTGGGACCCGGTCTTCTCGCCGGACCGGACACGGCTGGCCGTGTTCAAGAGGGATTTGAGGGACTTAGAGAGCGAAACCCAGGACCTCTGGGTGTTGGATGTGGCCACGGGGAACAGCACACGGATCACCTCCAGTCAAACACGGGAGTGGGCGGGGGCGCCGGTCTGGTCTCCCGACGGCAGGCACGTGGCGTATATGGCTTTGCGCGGCGGCCATCACGGTCTGTATCGAAAAGCGTCGAACGGAGAAGGAACCGAAGAACTCCTGTACCAGCATCCCGGCGGGTGGATGTTCCTCAGCGACTGGTCGGTGGACGGACGTTTCCTGAGCTTTTCCACGACGGAACTTGTTTCGGGAGGGATCTTGTACGCCCTGCCGCTTGGTGGCGTTGGGGAGCGCAAACCCATCGAGGTCTTTCGCAGTGAGTCTCAGATGCAGGGATCGCGCCTTTCTCCCGACAGCCGCTTCCTGTCGTACGCGTTGGACCAGTCCGGAAAACAGGAAGTCTATGTCCGGCGGTTCGACCCATCGGCGGGCGCGGGGGCGACACCGGCCGCAGGGCCATGGCGGGTATCCGACCAAGGTGGCCAGGGCGCGGCCTTTTGGCGGCGGGACGGCAAGGAACTGTACTATCTGGCCGCCGATCGAGGAGTGATGGTGGTGGAGGTCAGCACCGCTCCCAGGTTCGAATTCGGAAAGCCGAAGTTGCTGTTCCGCCCGCCGGAGGCGGTCCCCATCGCTCCTTGGCTAGCCAGTGTCAGCCGCGACGGGCAGCGAGTGGTGATCGCCGTGCCGCATGCGCCAACCCTTCAGCAGATCACGGTGTTCGACCGCCAAGGGAACGTTCTGAGCAAGGTGGGGGAACCTGGTCGTTACGTCCAGCCGGCGCTCTCGCCGGACGGAAGAAGGGTGGCGGTTATGAGGACCGATCCACGGGAGGGCGACGTGGACATCTGGACGTTCGATGTCGCCTCGGGTAAGGGCACGCCAGTCACGAATGATACCTTGCCGGAGAATGCGCCTATCTGGTCTCCGGACGGCAGTCAGGTGGCCTATGCGTCGTTCCGCAAGAGCTTCTCCAGCATCTATCGAAACGCGTGGGACGGAACTGGCCATGAAGAGCAACTGTTTCAGTACACGCCGGGCGCAGGCCTGGTGCTGACGGACTGGTCGGCAGACGGAAAGTTCCTGACCTTCCACGACGGCTGCTCTGGAGTCTTGCATGTCGTGCCGCTTGGTGGAGATCAGAAACCTCTTGATCGGAAAGCGATGGAGTGGCTGCGCGACGAGTACAGCGTGGCCCAGGCCCGGTTTTCTCCCGATTCCCGCTTCATGGCCTACCTCTCGAACGAGTTCAAGTCCTCGGACGAGATTGATGCCGAGATATTTGAGGTCTATGTGCGCCCGTTTGATGCCAGTAAGTCCGATGTCAGCGCGGGAGGCGCAAAACCGGTGCAGGTTTCCACAGCGGGCGCCCTCGGCATGATCGTCTGGCGGCAGGACGGCAAGGAACTGTACTACCTGACTCCCGAGTGGGAGGTGATGGCGGTGGACGTGACCACCACTTCGACGTTTCAGGCGGGGCCGCCCAGGCTTTTGTTCAAGGTACCGGGCCCCTTGATCGGAAATCCGCAACAGTGGAGAAACGTCAGCCGCGACGGCCAGCGTTTCGTGTTCACCATAAATGTGCCGGTGAGTGTGTCGGCACGCTGAGGCCGACCGCGACTTCCCTCGATGCCACTCCGCCTCCTGATCGTCGTCGACGACCCGACCATCCGCACCTCACTGGCCGAGGCGCTCGCGGACAACGGGACGACGGAGGTGCGCGCGGCCGTCCACGGGCGCCCAATGGTGATCGCGGCGCGTCGACCCATTCGCTCTGCTGAAAACGTGGGCCGGCTACCAGAACCACCAGTCGATCGCCAGACGATCGCCACACGACGGTCACGCCGACTCCCGCAAGACGAAGCGCGCGGCGACCGGTGGCATGGAACTCCCTCGCGTTCCTCGGGCACCGTCTCCGCTGCGCCAACCCAATGCTCGATCTGCTCGGAGTACGCCAGAAATGTGCCGCGGTCGATTGGCCAGCGCGCGGCGAAGAGATCCGTCTGAAGCGAACGGGCCTCTTCACCGAGCTCGGTGGTTCGTCCGAGCTCTTCCAACAGGACGCACCGCGCGCGGCGCGCCACCAGATCGGCCGGCAGTCCTGACAGGCGTGCGTCTGGAATGTGAGCGACATCGCTTCCCCGATCTCGGGTCCAAAGTCACGACGGCACGGTCTTCGATGGGTCGAGATTGTGTCGAGTCTTGGTCCAGGTCGCAGATGGGAGAGCGCCCAATCCCAGGGCAAGGCCCTCGAGGTGACGACTCGTGAGGGGGATGACGAGGAACGGTCGCCGCGAGGGTCGCAAACCTTGTCGGCCCGGACGACCACGGCGGTGAACGATCCGAACGACTCAGTCCTTGTTGCAGATCACCAGCGACCACACCGGCGGGATGCTGACCTTTTCGATGGAAATCGGCCGCAGCTCCGACTGGGCGAGGAAGCCGGGGAGGTCGAGGTCCGCCTTGAAGCCGATGTGCACCGTGAGCGGTGACAGCGCGCGGTCGAGCCGCGACATGAAGGGATTCGTGCTGCAGAAGTGGTTGAGGATGGCGATCTTCCCGCCCGGCTTGCAGACGCGGCGCATCTCGCGCACCACTTTCACCGGATCGGGCACACAGTTCACGACATACGGCGCATAGACGATGTCGAACGAATCGTCGGCGAATTTCAGCGCCGCCGCGTCCATCTGGATCAAGTGAACGTGCGACAGGCCCTTCTTCCGCATCCGCGCGTGCGCTTTTTCCAGCATCGACGCGGAGAAGTCGATGCCGGTGACGCGGCAATGACGCGGGTAGAGCGAGGCATTGATTCCGGTGCCGACTCCGACTTCGAGCACGCGATCGCCGCGTGCGATGCCGATGCGCTCGAGGGCGACCAGGCGGCCGGGGTGCAGGATCGGGCCGAAGATCCAGTCGTAGACCGACGCCAGCTTGTCGTAGACGCCTTCGTTGAAGTCGTTTTCGATGGCGATCACCGACAGCGCCCGACTGCCGGCGTCGGGACGAAACTCATCCTTTTCACGCTCGAACAGCGGCATCGCTTGTCTCCAGCCGTAAGCTGTTGAAAATTCTGGAATTCGAGTCTGTGGCCCGGGCCGTAACCGGACGGCCCCGGCACTATACAACAATTTGGATGGCAACTGGGCCCAAAATCAGGCGGCGGCCTGCACACCGGTCAGCACGTCGAGGGCCGCCTCGATGCGGCCCGAGGGGGCTGCCACATGGGTTCCCTGGACGACGCCCTTCAGCGCGCAGCCGATCTCACGCGCGATGGCCACCCCTTCCGCGGCCGCCGCCTCCGGCGACTGGACGCGACGCATCCGTTCGAGCACGGCGTCCGGCACGCGCACGCCCGGTACTTCGTTGGCCATGAATTCGGCGTTCAGCACGCTCTCGAACGGCCACAGCCCGACGATGATCGGCAGCCGTGCCGACTCGATGCGACGGAAAAACCGTTCGAAGGTGCCGACGTCGAACACCGGCTTGGTCACGGCGAACTCGGCGCCCGCTTCCACCTTGTACTCGAACCGCCGAACCTCGTTGTCCAGCGCCTCCGCTCCCGGATTGACCTGCACCCCCACATGGAACGCCGTGGGACTGCCAATCGCCTGACCGCCGATGTCGAGGCCGTGGTTGAGGCGTGACACGACATTGGTGAGTCCGATCGAATCGACGTCGAACACCGCCGTCGCGTCCGGATAATCGCCCACCATCCTGGCGTCGCCGGTCACAATCATCAGGTTGCGCACGCCCATTGCGTGCGCGCCCAGCAGGTCCGACTGCATCCCGAGCAGATTCCGGTCGCGACAGGAATACTGCAGCACGGTCTCGACCGACGCCTTCTGCTGAATCAGCACCGCGAGCGACAGCGCGCTCATGCGCGCGCCGCGCTGTCCGTCCGGAATGTGGACCACGTCCACGCCGTGCGCCTTCAGCGCACGCGCGGCGTCGATCATCGCGTCGCTCCGGAAGCCTTTCGGCGGCGTGAGCTGCACAATCGTGACGAAGCGTCCCTCCGCCAGTCGGGACGCAAACTGTGAGCGCTCGGCCTTCGGCACAACCGGCACACCCTGCTTAGCGACGGCCACGCTCGGGCGGCGCGTCTCGCTCGCAGGCTGGGTGCGCGTTGCCGCACGCGCGACGGCCGGCGCCGACTTCTTGACGGCGATCGCGATCTGCCGGATGTGCTCCGGCGTGGTGCCGCAGCAGCCGCCCACCAGGCGGACGCCGTGGCTGATGAATCGCCAGGCATACGACGCCACATACTCGGGCGACGCCAGGTACAGGTTGCGCCCTTCGATGTCCCTGGGACGGCCGGCATTGGGCTGCGCCGACAACCGCGTGCGCGTCACGGCCGCCATGCGCTCGATCGTCTCGAGCATGGGCGCAGGCCCGATGCTGCAATTGACGCCCACCACATCGGCGTAGGGCTCGAGCGCCGGCGCAAACTGTTCCGGCGGGGTGCCATCGAGCGTGTTCCCATCTTCCTCGATCGTCATCTGCGCGACGATGGGCAGGGCGCAGACGGCTCGGATGGCCGCAATCGCCGCCCGTATCTCCCCGAGATCGCGGAATGTTTCCAGGATGAACAGATCGACGCCCCCGGCGACCAGCGCGTCGACCTGCTCGCGAAAGAACGCCTCCGCCTCGTCTTTCCCGGTCTTGCCCCACGGCTCGATGCGGATGCCGAGCGGCCCAATGGCGCCCGCCACGTACGCCTGATCTCCGGCAACCGCCCGCGCAAGCCGGGCGCCCTCGACGTTGATGTCACGGAGCCGATCGGCCAGCCCGAATCCGCGCAGCTTGATTCGATTGGCGCCGAAGGTGTTGGTCTCCAGCACCTCCGCCCCCGCACGGATGTACTCCTGATGCACCTCGGCGACGCGTGCAGGCTCGGTGAGATTCAGCGCGTCGAAGCACCGGTTGATGAAGACGCCCTTGGCGTAGAGCAACGTCCCCATCGCCCCGTCGCAGATGAGGACACGCTCGTCTATGGCTTCCAGAAATGGTTTCATCTGCCTACTGCCTACCGCCTACTGCCTACCGCCTACTGCCTACTACTGCTTCCCCCCGGCAGCGGCACCAGCAGGTCCTGCTTGTCCCAGATGAAATCGTCCTTGCTGTAGACGGCGAGCTCGTAGTCCTTGCCCATGAAGATGGCCGACACCGGGCACGCCTCTTCGCAGTAACCACAGAAAATGCACCGCATCTTGTGGATCTGGTACACGCTTGCGTATCGGGGCCCCGCCATGACGGTGCCGTCGTTCTCCGCCGCCTCGAGGTAGATGGCATCGGCCGGACAGGCGACGGCGCAGAGCCCGCATGCGACACATTTTTCGAGCCCGTTCTCGTCTCGCATCAGCACCTGTTTGCCACGGTACTTCGGGAACATCGGGACTTTCTCGTCCGGATAGTTCACCGCCACCTTCTTCTTGAACATGTGTTTGAACGTGGTGGCCAGCCCCACGAGGAACGGTCGAATCATATGGTGATCTTAGCAGTAGGCAGTAGGCAGTAGGCAGTAGGCAGCAGGCAGTACGCAGTAGGCAGTAGGCAGTAGGCGGTAGGCAGTAGGCGGGAAACCGGTTCTCCCGCATACCGCCTACTGCCTAGCGCCTACCAATCATACGAGCGGCACACCCCGTGCAACGCGGGAGCCGGGCAACGCGAATGGTCGATCAAGAGCTCAATGAGCTGAAACGCGAGTTTCTCGAGGAAGCGCAGGCGAAGGTCAAGGAGATTCAGGAAGGGATCGCG
>JBOGIR010000553.1:0-4471 GCA_050742335.1 Vicinamibacterales bacterium
GGTCACCGGTTCTCGGTCCCTGCTCAGCCCCGCCAGCACTTCTACGACACAATCGTCTCCCGGCGGCAGTGACCCAGCATCAAAGTCGAGATGGGTCACACCGATCGGCACGTTGAACGCGGTCCACGAGCGCCCATTATCCGAGGATGCGCGAACAAAGACACGTGCGTGTGCTCCTTCAGGCGACAGGGTCCACTCCACGCGCACCATCGGAATCGAGCCATCCAACACATGCGCCCGCGCCCTGAAGGCAACTGGCTTTGCGGAAAGCTCGATATCCTCGATGACCTTACCTCCGTATTCGACGATCAAACGCCTAGCACCGTCGAGTTCGGGGATCGAAATCGCGAACTGATACCGCGGCGAGCCCGTCGGCAACTCCGACAACGATGCGATATCGGCAACGTCCTCAAACAGCGGCGTCGCCTCGAATGTGTCCGTGAAGAGAGTGGCTCCCTGGCCGTCAAGTACTGTCACACGAAAGGGCCACGTGAGCCCGTCGCGCTTCAACGGTGGCGGAAATTCAACCTTGATCTTCGGGCCGCAGATTTTTCCGATAACACCTTCGCCGGGGAGGCCCACAACGTAGTGACAGATGAACTGTTTGTGGACTTCCGGAAAGAAGACCACTTGGGGAGGGAGCCTGGGGCGGCAGGGGTCATGCGCCTTCGGCGCGCCAACAGCTCGGAACAGGTTCAAGTAGGTGTAGGGAGAAATCCCGCTCCCGCATGAAGGAGATACTCAAAGCTCAAATGCCCTGAAAGCTCTGAGACCCGCAGCCCACAGCGGCGGAGCGTTCGACGCTCCCCTATGGTTCAGACGACGAGACTTGATAATATCTCGTCTCCAGCCGCCGCCGTTGTGTCCAACGCCTTGAATACGGGGACCTATATGGCAGATGAAGATCTGAGAGCCGAACTCGATCGCGTCAAAGCAGAGAACGAACGCCTCAAGAGCCAACGTGGCCGCACTGTCAGCCTCAAGGTGAGTGAAAAAGGTGGTGTCTCGGTCTATGGGCTTGGGCGCTTTCCCGTCACGCTCTACAAGGAGCAGTGGACGAAACTGCTCACAATGGTTGACGAGATTCGGGCGTTCATCAAGGAACACGACGCCGAGCTGAAGGCGAAGCCAGATTCGTAGAGGGCCGGCCTGGTGGCCGAGCTGGGTGTCCACCGAGGACCAAGACGCTGGCGCGCGTGGAAACCATGACGGCGGATGGAACAGCGAAGTCCAGCGTGTGTGTCGGGATTCGCGCTCGAAGACCGAGGCAAAGCCGACGTCGAGTGGTGGAATGGTCTCCCCGCCGGAGCGAGCGGTAGCGAGCGACCAGAAGATTGAGGACTCGTGCCAGAAAACCGAGGCGCGAAGCGAAGGTCGAGTGACGGAGTCCGCCTCCGCTGAAGCTACGGCGGACAGCCTTCGCCTGTGATCTCGCTGGCTTGCCAGCCGTAGCTCACGCGCTCGCTGGCAAGCGTGAGCGAAGGCTGGTGCGGAAGCGGGGACTCGAACCCCGATGACCTTGCGGCCACTAGCTCCTGAGGCTAGCGCGTCTGCCAATTCCGCCACTTCCGCAGTGGAGAAGGAGTCTCGCGGGCAGGAACGCTCATTGTACCATCGGGTCGCGGGCCGCTTCAGGACTGAGCCAGCGCGACGCGTGGCCGCTCGCGGCTGCTCACGAGCGCCGCAATCACGAGATCGCCGCTCACGTTCACCGCCGTCCGGCACATGTCGAGGAACCGATCGACGCCGAGGATCAACGCCATCCCCTCGGCTGGAATGCCCACCGACTGCGCCACGATCATCACCATCGGCAGCGACCCGCCAGGCACGCCGGCCGTGCCGACGCCAGCCAGGATCGACATCACCATCACGCGAATCTGCTGGCCCATCGTCAAGTCAAGGCCGTACACCTGCGCCAGGAACAGCACGGTCACCCCCTCGAAGAGCGCCGTCCCGTTCTGGTTGGCCGTCGATCCCACGGTCAACACGAAACGCGAGATCTGCGGTGGCAGCCCCAGCTTGTTTTCCGCCACGTCGAGCGAGAGCGGCAGCGTGGCATTGGACGAGGCCGTGGAGAAGGCGTACAGGTACACTTCGCGGCACTTGCGGAAGAACTCGCCGGGCGCGCGGCGCGCCACGGCCCAGAGGAGCGCGGCGTAGACGCCAAACTGTTGAATGAGCAGGCCGGCCACGACCGTGACCACGTAGTAGAGCAGCGACGCCACGATCCCGGTGCCGAAGGTGAAGGCCGTGTTGAAGACAATGGCGAAGACGGCGAACGGGGCGAGCCGCATCGCAAAGTGGACGATGCGCATGCAGGCGTCGAAGATCTGCCCGAAGACGCGCACCAGCAGCACGTCCTCCTCGCCCTCGCGCGTGGCGAGGCCGCTGACCGCCACGCCGAAAATCACCGCGAACACCATGAGCGGCAGCATTTCGCCATCGAGCGCCCTCACCGCGGATTCGAGCGGATTGCGCGGGATGAGCTCGATGAGGATGTCGCTCAGCGGCTTGGCGGCCGCGGCATTTGCCTCGAGCGCCTGCACGCCCGACGGCGCGGCGGCGGCGCCGGCGAGCTGCACGCCTCGACCCGGCTGGAGCAGGTTGACGAGCGCGACACCGATGGCGACGGAGGCGGCGCTCAGGGTGACGGTAAAGCCGAGCGTGCGGCCGGCAACGCCCGACAGGTCGTGGCCGCGTCCGAGTTGGTACACCCCGATCACGAGCGCCGAGAACACCATCGGCACCACGATCATGAAGATCGTGCGCAGGAAGATCTGGCCGATCGGCCGAAGCACGTGCGTGTTGAACGCCACGAGTCCCGGCATGTCCGCGTACGGATGAAGCGCGGCGCCAAGCGCGATGCCGGTGAGGAGCGCGATGGCCAGCTTGTTGTGGAGTTTCACAGCCCACGGGATGATACATGCTTTGCTTCGGGCCACAGCGCCACGGCGTTCGGCGTGAGACGCCGCGCCGATCGGAGGATCGTCGTCACGGACCGAAGCATCCGTGCCTGTCGCGCGCTCCACGTCAACCCGAACTGGCGCCGGATGTCGTCCGGGAGCAGCCCGACCGTCATGAGCCGGTTCGCCCATGCGGCGGGCGCGACCAGCCGTCCGAACGGTGGGGACACGACGAGCGCAGCCAGTTCGCGGGCCTGCGCGCTCACGGCGATCGCGCCGGATTGGTACATGCGATCCAGATAGGCCGCAGTGGCAGCCCACGTGCGCGGCACTTCGTCGCTGCGCGCGCCCAGATCGACCGCGATGGACGCCGCCTCGACGCAATACGCATCACGCTCCTCGCCGGTCAGCGGCTGCACCAGCAGCTCGTATACCGGCGGAATCGACTCGACGAGCGTCGCATGGACCCACAGGACGAGGTCGGGGTCTTCGGCCGTGTAGGGCGTGCCTGCGGGGAAGATCCCCGCCGCAGCCGGGAGCCGTCCGTGGACGCGCCGGTGAATGGCGCGAATACCATCGAGAGCCGCCTGCCGCCCGCGCTCGTCACCAAAAGCGAGCGCCAGCATGGCGCGGATCGTGTGATGGAGCCGTACGACCGCCGTGAACCCGCCGTCGTGAAAGCTGCTGTGCTCGGCGACGCCCGCCGCGACGAGCGGGTGCGCGAGCTGCAGCAGGATGGCGCGCGACCAGCCGAACAGGACACAGCGCTCGGCGTTGATGCGGCGGGACACCAGCTCGTACATGGAACGCTGGACGAGGTTATGGCTTCTTCGCGACGAAGAATTCGTGCCACCCGGGCTCGAGCGCCGAATGCTCGAACGGTACGACCTGCGCCTGGAAGCCCGCGTCCGTCAGCAGGCCGAGCCACGTTGCGCGCGGGAACAAGCCTTCAACATGCCGGTCGTGCTCCACCCGCACGGCGCCGTCAGCTTCGCGCAGCAGATACGCGTACTCGACCAGATAGGTCGAATCGGACGGGTCCGGATCCCACATCCACTCCAGGTACCGGAGTGCTCGCGTGTCGCTGTCCGATCCGCCGTGATCGGTGGACGGCCGGAAGGTCTCACGGACGTGGTCGGGCGCGAAGAGAACCCCGCCGCCCCGCCTGCAGTGCGCGGAGGCGGTCTCCATGACCTGCCGCAGATCGCCTTCCGTCGTCAGATAACAGACCGCATCATGGACGAACACGGCATCGAACTCGCGCCCGAGCCTGACGGTCCGCATGTCGCCCTGCACGTGCTCGCACTCCGGGTTCAGCGTCCGGCTGACGGCCAGCATGCCAGGCGAACGGTCGACGAGCACCATGTCGAAGCGCCCTTTCAGGTACGAGGCATTGTTGCCACCGCCGCTGCCGAGCTCGAGCAGCGTTCGCGGCGTCGTCCGGCAAGCCGCCACGAGCGCCCTCGCATAGCACGCCGCCTCTTCCTCGTAGTCGGACGGCGGCGAGAGGAGCGGCCACCACGAAGACAGTTCGTCGTACAGCTTGGGCATGCCAATCGGCCGTGCGC
>JBOGIR010000554.1:0-15782 GCA_050742335.1 Vicinamibacterales bacterium
CCGCCCACGTGCGCCACGGCCGCGGCCTTCGGGTTCCGGCGCCGCCTGCTGCGGGTCAACGAGGACGAAGGCGGTGGCTGTGCATTCGGCGGTAATGGTCGCGGCAGGAGTGGCGCCGTTCTGCTTCGCCCTGATCGTGATGTCGCCGACATTGATGATGCGCGGGAATTTGCTGACGCGCTCGAGAAACGCGCCCAGGTCGTGATAGGTGCCCTCGAGCTGCAGACCAATGGGCCACTCGGCGTGCAGCTCACGGGTGGCGATCGCCTGCGGGGTGAAGCCCAGGATGGTCAGGTTCGATTGCGTGGCCATGGCCTGGACGCGTCGCAGGAGGTCGGCCACATCGCGCTCTTCCGGCAGTACCACCCGCAGCCGATCGAGCTGCGCCTGTTCATCAGCCACCTGACGCCTGAACTCCGGAAGCTGCTTGGCGATCGCGAGACCGCGATCGATCTCACTCTTCAGCGACTCCAGCTCGGCGCGCCGGCTGGCGAGGCTCTCTTCAGCCGGTGCGGCGTAGCCGTACCAGAACCCGCCGACACCGGCGAGCACCAGGGCAACGAACGCGCCGATCTGTCCGTACCACGGCAGCCGGCTGAAGCTGAGAGTCATGGCCATTTCTGCATATCGGGCAAGCCGGGCCGCGCGTTAGCGCGGGGCCGTCTGGCGTCCTCGCGCCGCGGCGCCGCGCCCCCCGCGTGCGCCGCGCCCGCGCGCCGCAGGTTCTTCGGCCGCCTTCTGTCCAGGTCTGTTGATCCGGCCTCGCACGGTGAACTGGATCAGCTCGGGCGTCGCCTGCGCGCCGGCGCCCCCCGCCGGTTGCACCTGGCTGTTGACGATCTCGATGGGCTTCTGAAGCAATGTGCCGCCGCTGAGACTGCCGACGAAGTCGGACAACGCGATGAGGGTCGTGCTGCGACCCTCCATCGTCACCTGGTCCCCTTCCTGCTCCAACGTCGTCAGCCAGAGCATGTCGGGAAGACTCCGGCTCACGTGATCGAGCAGCTGCACGGGAATGCTCTGGCCGCTGCGAAGCTCGGTGATGAGCGCAACGCGCTGCCGCAATTGTTCGCGCTGGGCCTCGAACTGCTGGACTTCCGCCATCAGCGATCGCAGCCGCGTGGCTTCTTGCCGGGCGGCGGCCAGCTCGGTGTCGAGCGCGCTCGACTCGCGACTGATCGCCAAGTACCACCAGCCGACGGCCGCCACGCCGGCAACGACGATGAGACCGGCCGCGAGCGTGAGCCGCTGGCCGATGTCGAATGCAAACGCCTTGCGGGCGCGCGGGCGTTCAACGCCGAGCAGATTGATGCGAATCATCGGTCGCCCACCCTCCGCAACGCGAGACCGACGGCAACCGCCGCAGTCGACGCGACGTCCGCTGGATCGCCCACCAGCTTCCTCGCGTCCCAGGCAATCGTCCGGAAGGGATCGAAATCCTCGACGGCCACTCCGAACCGGTCCAGCAGCATGTCGCGGAAGCCGTCGACACGCGAGGCGCCGCCGCTCACCACGATGCGATCGATCTGCTCGGACGAGACGGTCGCCTTGAAGAAGTCGAAGGTCTTCTGGATCTCGAGCAGCACGTTGTCGGTGACGGCGTGCAGCATCGGGCGTACTTCCTCGACCGTCGCGCCGTCGATCGGAATCCCCTTCTTTACCTGCTCCGCGGACTCGAACGGCAGATCGAGCTCCTTCTGCACCGCTTCGGTGTACGCATTACCACCAATCGAGATGTCGCGGGTGAAGACCGACTGCTCGCCCTGCAGAATGTTGATGTTGATGGCGCTGGCGCCGGCGTTCATCAGGACGACGACTTCGCGCGGGTCGAGGCCGTAGTTGACCTCGTAGGCATTCTGCAGCGCGAAGGCGTCGACGTCGACGACAACCGGCGTCCGTCCGGCCTGGGCGATGACGGCGGCGTAGTCGCCAATCTTTTCCTTCTTCGCGGCCACGAGCAGGACATCCATGCTGCCGCGCGAATCGGGGCCGGTGCCCGGATCGAGAATCTGGTAGTCGAGATTGACATCCTGAATGTCGAACGGGATGTACTGCTCGGCTTCCCACGAGATCGAGTCGTCCAGTTCCGACGGCGTCATGACCGGCAGCGTGATTTTCTTGACGATCACGGCGTTGCCGGAGAGCGACGCGCAGACCTCCTTCGTCTTGAACCCCTTGTTGTTGTCGAAGACGTGCCGGATGGCATCCGCAACGGCGCCGGCGTCGATGATGGCGCCGTCGACGATCGAATCGGGCGGCACCGGCTGCAGGCCAAACGCCGCGACGCGGTACCCCTTGCCGGCAGGCTTCAGCTCGACCGCCTTGACCGCGCTCGACCCGATGTCGAGCCCGACAACGTTTTTCGCCTTTCGAAACACCGAGCCCTCGCTGTTGTGAAACGGCTGGGACCGCCCAGCGACGCCTTACCGATCGGGTAAGGCGTGAAACGACCTGAGACACCTGTCGTGTCTTGTTATCGGACGAATCCTGGCCGGCAACACCGCCGCCCGCCCCGGTGGCGCGCGCGTCGTTTACTTGACAGTCGCGGCAACTATTCGTATTATCGGGGTTTGCGGCTGGTGGTCTTGTTGCATACAGATCGGGACCTCCCCCGATCGCACCCACCCGCGAAGGATTCCCTTTTCATGCGTACGTTTGTGGCCAGCGCCAGGCGCGCAGAGAGCCGGTGGCACGTCATCGATGCCCAGAATCAGGTCCTGGGCAGGGTGGCGACACTGGCGGCCAAGTTGCTACAGGGTAAACACAAGGCCGTGTACACGCCGTTCATCGACACGGGCGATCATGTCGTGGTGGTCAACGCGGCCGTCGTTCGGTTGACGGGCCGGAAGGACGAACAGAAGATCTACCGCCGGCACAGCGGGTACGAGGGCGGGCTCCGCGAGGAGCGGGCGTCCGTCGTCAGGCGGCGGCAGCCGATCCGGCTGGTCGAGGAAGCCGTGCGCGGGATGCTGCCGAAAACCAAACTGGGAGACGCGATGTACCGGAAGCTCAAGGTGTATGCCGGCCCTGACCATCCGCACGCGGCCCAGCAACCGGCACGGATCGAGGTCGCGTAATTTGGCCAGCATCGAATACTACGCCACAGGACGCCGCAAGACTTCCACCGCTCGCGTATTCCTTCGCCCCGGCAAAGGGGCGATCACCGTCAATCACCGAGAGTTCCAGACCTACTTCCCGACTGACGCGCTGCGGACGCAGGTGCGCCGGCCGCTGCTGCTCACCGAGACGGGAGACAAGTTCGACATTCTCGCGACCGTGGCCGGCGGCGGCGTCAACGGTCAGGCCGGGGCGTTACGCCTCGGCATCGCGCGGGCGCTCGTCGAGTTCAACGTGGAATTGCGCCGTCAGTTGAAGAAGGACGGCCTGCTGGTGTCGGACGCGCGGGTCAAGGAGCGGAAGAAGTACGGTCTGGCCGGCGCGCGCAAGCGGTTCCAGTTCAGTAAGCGGTAGTTCACAATGACGCGGACCACAGAGACGCGGAGACGCAGAGACGAAGAGTTGGATGTCTCCATGCCTCCCCGGTTCTGTGGCTCGTAGAGGTAAGGGAGGAAGCTTGCCCGGGATCGCGATCAAGGACCTGCTCGAAGCCGGCGTGCACTTCGGCCACCAGACGAAGCGGTGGAACCCGAAGATGAAAGAGTACATCTTCGGAGAGCGCAACGGCATCTACATCATCGACCTGAACAAGACCGCCAGGAAGTTCCGCGATGCAGAAGAATTCGTGACCAACCTGGCGGCGGAAGGCAAGACGGTCTTGTTCGTCGGCACCAAGCGGCAGGCTCAGGACGTCATCTCGGAAGAGGCGCAGCGCTGCGGGATGTTCTTCGTCAATCAGCGCTGGCTTGGCGGCCTCCTCACCAACTTCACGACCATTCAACGCAGTCTGGGCCGGCTTCGCGACCTCGAAGCGATGGTCACCGACGGCCGCTACGACACACTCTCGAAGAAGGAAATCGCCCGCGCGGAAAAGGAAAAGCGGAAGCTCCTGAAGAACCTCGAGGGCATCCGCCAGATGTCACGGCTCCCCGATACGGTTTTTGTGGTCGACACCCGCAAGGAAAAGATCGCGGTTGACGAAGCCCGCAAGTTGAAGATTCCGGTGATCGGGATCGTCGATACCAACTGCGATCCGGACGAAGTGGAGTTCGTCATCCCCGGAAACGACGACGCGCTGCGCGCGATCAAGCTCTTCGCGTCCAAGGTTGCCGATGCCGTGATGAGCGGACGCGGCATGCGCGAAGCGAAGATGGCGGAAGAGGCCGCCGCGCACGCCGAGGAAGCGGCTGCCGCCGATGCCGCGGCACGACTCACGCGCGTGACGCGCCCGCAGCGCCGGCCCGAACCAACCCCCGCCGGCGCCTGAGGACTGCGGGAGCGGGCATCGTGCGCCGGCACTGGCCGGCGCTTTGTGTGTACAAACGTTGTAGTCTTGGTCCTTGGTCTCTTGTCTTTAGGGCGACAGACTAAAGACCAGAGACTAGAGACCAAAGACTTACATGACGAGTCCACCAATGGCGACAATCACGGCAGATCAGGTGAAGCAGCTCCGGGACAAGACCGGCGCGGGCATGATGGAATGCAAGGCCGCGCTTGCGGAAGCCAGCGGCAACATCGACGAAGCCACCACGCTCCTGCGCAAGCGCGGGCTGGCCCAGGCGGCCAGGCGCGCCGGCCGCACCACCGCCCAGGGGCTCATTGGCAGCTACATTCACATGGGCGGCAGGATCGGCGTCCTGGTGGAAGTGAACTGCGAAACCGATTTCGTGGCGCGGACCGAGGCGTTCCAGAACCTTGTCAAAGAGGTGGGCATGCACATCGCGGCCGCCGACCCGAAATGGGTGCGCCGCGAAGACGTCCCGCAGGATGCCATCGAGAAGGAAAAGGGCATCTACCGTGCCCAGATGGAGGGATCGGGCAAACCCGCGCAGGTACTCGACAAGATCATCGACGGCAAGCTGAACAGCTTCTATTCGCAGTTCGTGCTCCTGGAGCAGCCGTCCATCCGCGATCCCAATGTGACTGTCGCACAACTGGTGGCGGAGACGACCGCCAAGACCGGGGAGAACATTGCGATCGGCCGCTTTGCGCGCTTCCGCGTGGGCGAATCCATCGATTAGCTCCGCCCGTCTATAATTCATTCCGAATGTCGGATTCCGTAGCCGCCGCTCCGCTCTATCGGCGCGTCCTGCTGAAACTCTCCGGCGAAGCACTGATGGGCGACCAGCAGCTCGGGATCGACCCCGCGGTGACGACACGGATTGCGAGCGACGTCGGCGAGATCCAGTCCCTGGGCGTGCAGACGGCCATCGTGATCGGCGGCGGCAACATCTTCCGGGGCGTGGCCGCCAGCGTGCGCGGCATGGATCGCGCCACCGCCGACTACATGGGCATGCTGGCGACCGTCATCAACGCCCTGGCCCTGCAGGACGCCCTCGAGCAGCAGGGCATCATCACGCGAGTGGTCACCGCCATCGAAATGCGCGCCGTGGCCGAACCCTTCATCCGCCGGCGCGCCATTCGCCACCTCGAGAAAGGTCGTGTCGTCATCTTCGCGGCCGGCACCGGCAATCCGTACTTCACTACCGACACAGCGGCCGCGCTGCGTGCGATGGAGATCAGGGCCGAGGTCATCCTCAAGGGAACCAAGGTCGACGGGATCTACACCGCCGACCCCATGATTCACCCCGACGCGACCAAGTACCCGACCATCTCCTACCTGCAGGTGCTCGAGCGGCAGCTCAAGGTCATGGACGCGACGGCCATTTCGCTGTGTATGGACAACAACCTGCCGATCGTCGTCTTCAATCTTCGTGAGGAGGGCAACGTCCGCCGGGTGGTGCTCGGCGAGGCAGTGGGCACGATGGTGTCGACGTGAGGTGGGCAGGAGACGGTAGGCAGTAGGCAGTGCTACTTGCTACCAGCTACGAGCTACCGGCTCCCAGCTACCAGCTACCAGCTACCAACTAGGTGCGACGATGGATTTCAGCGACTTGAAGAGCATGTTCTCGGAAGTGAAGACGCGCATGGATGGCGCGATCGACCGGGTGCGGCGGGAAATGGCCGGCGTGCGGACGGGACGGGCGACCGTCGGCCTTCTCGACGGCGTCCACGTCGACGCCTACGGGTCGAAGATGCCGATCAACCAGGTGGCGACCCTGTCGGTGCCTGAACCCGCGCTGATCGTCGCGCAGCCGTTCGACCCGTCGCTGATGACGTCGATCGAGAAGGCGATTCGGTCGTCGGACCTCGGCCTCAATCCGGCCAACGACGGCAAGATCGTCCGCATCCCCATTCCGGCTCTCACCGACGAGCGCCGCAAAGAGCTCTCACGCCACGTGCACAAGCAGGCCGAGGACGGGCGCAACGTCGTACGGCAAGTGCGGCGCGATGCCAACGAGCGGCTCAAGAGGCTGTTGAAAGACCACAAGATCTCCGAAGACGACGAGCGGAAGGGACTGGAGCACGTCCAGAAGATCACGGACGAACACGTCACGATGATCGACGAGCTCCAGAAGAAGAAGGATCAGGACCTGCTCGGACGCTAATCGCCGAACGACACGCCCAAGGCCCTGGCTGTGTGCACGAGGTCGTAGTCGAGCGGCACCGTCCGTCTCTTTCCGACGACCTCGCCGAGCGGCACGGGCACGATGTCGGGCGGATGGTTCGCCACCATCACGCCGAACTGCCCCGCCAGCACCAGCTCGACGGCCTTTCCGCCGAATCGCGTGGCCAGTGTGCGATCAAAGGCGGTGGGCGCACCACCACGCTGCAGGTGTCCGAGCACGACGTACCGCGTCTCCTTGCCGGTGCGGACCTCCAGTTCCTTGGCCACCTGCATCCCTGCCCCTCCGAGCCGCTCCGGCTGGCCCCCTTGCGCCTTCTCGATCAAAGAGATCTTGCCCCCCCTGGGCCTGGCTCCCTCCGCCACGACGACGATGCTGAAGCGCGCACCCCAGGTGTCGCGATCCTGGATGCAGGTCGCCACCCGGTCGAGATCGTACGGAATCTCAGGCATCAGGATCACGTCGGCGCCCCCGGCGACGCCGCCGTGCAGCGCAATCCAGCCGGCATACCGGCCCATCACCTCGACGACGATG
Organism: Vicinamibacterales bacterium; assembly: GCA_050742335.1. GTDB lineage: Bacteria > Acidobacteriota > Vicinamibacteria > Vicinamibacterales > UBA2999 > DATCJA01. The sequence goes on from JBOGIR010000554.1 coordinate 7,119, forward strand.
ATGCGTCGATGCGCTTCGGCAGTCGTATGCAGCCTGTCGATCGCCTCTGTGGCAAAGCTCACCGCCGTATCGAATCCGAACGAGCTGTTGGTCCCGACGATGTCATTGTCGATCGTCTTGGGAACACCCACGAGCGGGATGCCCTTCTTGTAGAACTCGTACGAGATCTCGAGGGTGCCATCGCCGCCGATGCAGACAAGCGCCTCGAGTCCGGTTCGCGCGAACATCTCCATCACGCGTTCGGCGTAGTCGAACGTCCCCTCCGGCGTGGTAATTGGCTCGTGAAACGGATCTCCCCTGTTCACCGTGCCCAGGATGGTGCCGCCAAGACGCAGGATGCCGGTGACATCGCGCGGGGTCAGCAGGCGCGATCGTTCCGGATAAATCAACCCGTCGAAGCTGTCTTCCAAGCCGACCACGGTGACACCCGCGTTGTACGCCGCCTTGACGACGGCGCGGATAACCGCGTTCAAGCCAGGGGCATCGCCGCCGCCGGTGAGCACGCCGATTTTCTTGACAGTGGGCATTAGATGACGCGAGCGGGCGCGAAGGAGTCGTCGTCGAGTATAGCAACCGGTCACGGGCCCCTGCTTGATGTTCCCGCAGCAGCACGTCACTGGCTGGCAGTGTCGCGCGGCGCCGAGCCTGGCGCGTGCTACACTGAGAAACTTTCCAGAAATCCTGACCCGGGCGGCTAGCTCAGCTGGGAGAGCGCTGCGTTCGCAATGCAGAGGTCAGGGGTTCGATCCCCCTGCCGTCCACCAAATTTTCCTTCAGTTGCGACGTGTGGCGTGACCTGAGAGCGTGGCTACGGGGAGCGAAGGTTCACGATGCGGGCTGCGACGCCTTGACAGAGGGACGTTTCGCTCGCCGCACGGGTTTCGCCGGTCTCATAGGGGGCGGTGTCGATGACGTAGCGAGCACTACGCGGGGCGACGAAAACGTGCGCACGCCGTGTACGTCGAAGTCGATCACGGTGTGGTACTCGTTCACGCTGTTGAGGGTGCCGTCTCCGTACTGCGTGTGCGCAACGCGATCTCCGGGGGTGTACTTCAGCATCTCAATCTCCCATGTAAGAGTCAGCGGACACGCCTCACGCTACCCGCGCGGCCGTCGCGACAATACACATACAACGTTCGAGCTTTGGCGAGGATTAACCGCCAGGTTACGGCGGAAAAGGCTCAGAAAGCAGAAACGGATCCTCTAGTAGTGTACGGGACGAAGTACTGGAAGGCAACAACTGCGAGCCCGTCTGTGCTGGAGATCGCGGGCGACAAGTCTCAACCGGCGTGTTCTACTGTGGCACGCGCGTCCGCCCGCGCTTCGGGCCGAAAATCCGGCCGCCCTTGGAATCTAAGCCCCACGCACGCAAGCACTTGAGCCCGGGCGTCCGCTCGACGCCCAGACGTGGCGCGACAGTTGCCCTTGTCGCCTGGGGAGGTTGCCAACCATGCTGCATCACATTCGCCTCGTCGTCATCTTGACGGCCCTCGTGCTGACCTACGCGCTCAATTCCACGGTCGCGTGGGCGGTGTTAGCGGGGCTGTTCGCCCACGTGGTCAGCAGGCGGCTTCGGTCGGGTCGGCAGTGTCTCGTTGAACTGAACGAGGCGTGAGTCGATCGAGGGCCGTCAGAAGTATCGGATCAAGGAACCACCTGGGATGTTCACGGACGCTGCACACAAAGAGGGGCACCAGATGGGCGAGATTCCCAGCATTCTCGCCATCGAGCCCGACCCCGGACGCGCAAACGCGCTGACACGACTGGTCCACGAGTACGTGGACGCGAATGTGGTTGTCTCCGCGTCGGCCGACGTGGCCGTCGCGGTCATGATGAAGCGCATGCCGGAGCTGATTCTCCTGTCGGCATTCACGCCGCCCGGTGACGAGCGAAGCCTCGTCGCTTTCCTCCGCGAAGCCAACCATGGGGGCGTGCCGGTACTCATCGTCTCACCGGGTCTCGAACCGCGCGCGGAACGGGCGGAACCATCGTCGGGTCTACGGTCGCTGTTGGGGCGTCGCCGTCCGGTGGCGCGCGAACTCGCGCGCGACGCGTTTGCGGCGCGCATGCGGGGGGCCTTGGAGAGATCGCGAGAGTACTCCATCGAGTGCGACGCGCTACGGCTGACATCTGAGCGGAGCGTATGCATCCCTCGCGCGCGCCGGTGGCCGGCGCAGGATGTGTCCTGGCTGGGCGTGCGCCTGTCGTCGGGCTTCGTAGGACACCTGGTGAACATTTCGAACAGCGGGCTGCTGGTCGATTCCGATTCCGCGCTGATGCCTGGCAACGCTGTGACGTTCGAGCTGTGCAACCCGAACGGGGAGCGGACCGAGCTCTGGCGCCCGGACACTGAGCTCATCGTCCTCGCACAGATTGTGCGGAGCGAGGTGTCGAAGGTCGGCCCCGACCGCCTTCGCTATCGCGTCGCCGCCAAGTTTTCCCGGGATCTGGAGCTGCTGTCGGAACGTCCGATCGACCAGGGGGAGTCGACGGACCCACGGGATCTGGACGCGCCGGTGATGACCGCGGCCTCCCCCGACGACGTGGCGCCACGCACCGCGGGCGACGGACTGCAGGACCTGGCACGGGCGCTCGAACGGCTCCAATCCACCGTCAGCCGTATCTGCCCTCCAACCGGTCGGGAGCAGATCAGACCGCGGATCCACTGAACCACCACAACCTTTTCTGACCTGTCACGGCCTCTCACTTGCAACTCCTGCCCATGACGAATCGGATGGGGGGAGGCAAGGCCTATGACTGTTCTTGGGTGGATTCTCTTCGGGTTGGTGGTCGGGGCGCTGGCCAAGCTCGTGATGCCCGGGCGCGACCCCGGCGGGATCATCGTGACGATACTGCTCGGCATGGCTGGCGCGCTGCTGGGTGGATTCCTCGGCCGCATGCTCGGGTTTTACGGTGAAGGTGAGCCTGCGGGCTTCATGATGGCATTCATGGGATCCATTGCGCTGCTGTTCCTCTATCGCGCGATCGTCGGCCGCCGGCATATGGCACGGCCGTGACGTTGGGGAGTGCGATTCAGGCCGTCGAGCCTGAGCCGGGCCGCTGATCGCCGTTTGAACAGGGCCCACGCGGCGGGGCACAATGCACATGGCACACGTCCTCAGTGTCTTGTGACTTGTGCCCTGGCGCCTTGACCACATACCGCATCCCCCTGGGGCGGGCACACATGTTCGCCTCGTCCATTATTCGCGACGCACGCCGCGCCGGCCTTGGCGCCGAGGCTCTGATGCCGGTCGGCAGCCTCCGCCGATTCGCCCCGGCCGTCGGTGACGTGTCGTTGCTCGGAGTGGTCCCGACGCCGCGTCATCAGCATGTGCTCCAAGCCTTCTCGCGCTTGCCCGTCGCCATAGGCGTGACGACCCAGTCGGAGTCGAGCATCACGGTCAGCACGCACCGGGGCGCGGTGACCCTGCACCTGACGCCCCCCGAACAGGCTGGAGCGGGGCTCGTATGGCACACCGGATCGCGGGCGCACGTCGATCAACTGCAGCAGCGCGCTGATTGTCGCGGCCTTCGATTTGCCGGGGCCACGCTGTTCAACTCGGCTCGCGAGCCTCTGCCTTCCGCATCCGAGCAGGAGTTCTATACGCACCTCGATCTGCCGTACATTGCGCCCGAGCTGCGCAGCGGGGACGGCGAAATCGAAGCCGCGAGCCAGGGTGCGCTGCCGAGCCTGATCGCGGAGTCGCACATCCGAGGCGATCTCCACACGCACAGCTCGTGGAGCGACGGTCAGAACACGATTGCCGACATCGTCAGCGCGGCCAGACAGCTCGGGTACGAATACGTGGCCGTTACCGACCACTCGCAGCGGGCATGGTCGTCGCGAAAGCTGGCAGCCGAGGACATTCCGCGACAGCGGCAGGAGATCGAGACGCTGCGGTCGCGCGTCCGCGGCATCGAGATTTTTCACGGCATCGAAGTGGACATCATGTACGACGGAAGCCTCGATTTCGATGACGTGCAGCTTGACGGCTTCGACATCGTCCTGGCGTCGCTGCACGACGCGGGAGGCCAGGACGGCCCGCGCCTGACCGAACGCTATTTGCAAGCGATCCGTCACCCGTTCGTCAATGTGATTACCCATCCTGCCAACCGCGCTCCAGCCCACTCAGAGGGGTACCCCGTCGATTTCGATCGGCTGTTTGCGGCAGCGGCGGAGACGGGTACTGCGTTGGAGATAGATGGCGCGCCCGGTCACCTCGACATGGACGGCGCGCTGGCACGGCGCGCGGTCGCCGCCGGCGTCACGATCGCCGTGGACAGCGATTGCCACCGGATAGAGGCGCTCGCGCGCCAGATGCAATTCGGGATTGGTACGGCGCGCCGCGGCTGGATCGAGCCGCAGCACGTGCTCAACACGCGGAGCGCCGACGAGGTCCGCGCGTTCATCGCGCGCAAACGCACGCGTGGCTGAGCGGATCACGATCGCGTCCCTCGTGGCCACGTTCGCCTTCTGGGCGTACACGCGGACGCTGCTTCCGGGGGTGGATCTCGGCGATACGGGCGGATTTCAAGCCGCCGTACTCTGGCCAGAAGTCAGTGCGCGTCAGGCATACCCGCTCTATTACGGGTTGGCGCGCCCATTCGTGCGCCTGACCAGCCCCGCCAATCCGGCCCGGGCGCTGAATCTGTTCTCGGCAGTATGGGCGGCTGCTGCCGTCGGCCTCCTCACCTTCGTGTGCGCGTCGGTCACACGCTCGCTGGCCGCTGGCGCGGTGGCCGGCGCCCTGCTCGCCTTTTCGTACACGTTCTGGACACAGGCCGTCATCGCCGAAGTGTATGCCCTGCACCTGAGCCTGATCGGTCTGTGCCTGCTGGCCCTGCATGCATATGCGACACGTCCGGTCACGCCGCGGCTTCTCGTCTTTTTCGGAGTGTATGCCGCGTCGTTCGGCAACCATCTAGGCATGATCCTCTTGCTCGTGCCGTTCGCGCTGTTTCTCATCCAGGTCCACCCTGCACCGCGTGAGCTGGTTCGACCGAGGGTCGTGCTGGCAACGGCGCTGATCGTCGCGGCGGGCGCGCTGCAATATGCGCCGAACCTCATGGCGGTGTGGGGCTCGTTCAGCGCTCCGGACGCGTGGACGGATCGGGTGGCGGCGTTCTGGTTCGACGCCACGAAGCAGGATTGGCGGGAGACGATGGTCTTCGGTGTCGGGCCCGATCAGGTTCGAGACCGGCTCGCCATGTGGTGGTTCGACGCACGACAGCAGTTCGGTGTCGCCGGGCTCGCTCTCGCCGCCGTCGGCGCGATCGGCCTCTGGCGCACGTCACGTCCCTGGGGCGTGCTCGTCCTCACCTCGTATGCGCTGACCGCGGGGTTCGCGCTCACGTACAACGTTGGCGATTCGCACGTCTTCTTCCTGCCAGGTCATTACATGACCGCGTTGTGCGCCGGAGCGGCGTTGACCCTTGTCCCTCGCGCGGCCGGCTCCTGGCGACGCGCAAGGCTGACAACGGCGACGGTCATGGCGGTTGCTGTGGCCTACGCGGGGTGGCGCGCGTGGTCCACGTGGCCGGCCGTGGATCGCCATGACGACCGCCGCGGTGACGAGGTGATTGCGCAACTCGCGCGCGGCGTCGGCGACGGGCATGCGCTGCTCGTGCCGGAGATGAACTGGCAGCTCGAAAACGTGCTCTTGTACGCCGGTCGATACCAACGGCCCGATCTCACATGGGTTCGACTCGGCGACGTCATGGCGCACTGGCCGTTCCTGGTCGGGGACAACCACCGGCTCGGGCGCGACGTGGTGCTGAATGCCGGCGCGGCCGCTGAAGTCGCCGCCGCGTACGGCCCCAGCTTTCCCCTCGTTGAGGACACGGCCGTGGCGTCACTGCCCGACGCGCTGGCCCAGGTGCCGCGCGGTGTGCCGTACGTACTGGGCGTCCTGACGCCTCTGCGCGAACGGCCGCTGGATCCGGACGTGCTGGCTCAGGCGCTGTCAGCGCTGACCAACGGCAGGGTGCCCCCGCGCGTGCCCGCCGCGTACGAGCTCCTGGCAGGCATGACCGGCGACCGGCCCCAGGTGTACCGCGCCTCGAATCGCCCCTTCACCGAGCGGTTTCGGATCGCGGACGAAGCTCTCACGGTGCGCATGGATTCGTGGCTCCCGTCGGACACATTCCGTCGTGCCGGCTTCGGGCACGTGCTGCAAGGGCGTCGTCACATGCTCATCCTCGAGCGCGGCGTGAATCTCGTCTGGATCGGCCGCGACGGACTGCCTTCGCGGCCCTACTATGCCGCGAGCCTCTTCGCGATCGAGCCACGCTACCGTATCCCCGCGGCCACACCTCAGCTGGCCTCCACCAGGCCCCAAGGCCCACCGATACGGCTCCGGCAGCGCTCGCTCGGTTGGCCCGAACCTTGAAGGCTGCCACGGATCCGACGATGGTTCGCCTCGCGCTTCTCCTGTCGCTGTGCCTCCTGCCGGTCACGCTCGCCGCCCAGGGACGTCCTGCGCCCGACGCGTTGGCCAGGGCCCTTCAGCAACGGTACCAGGGCGTCCGGGACTTCTCGGCTGACTTCGTCCACACCTATCGGGGCGGCGTCTTACGCACCCAGACGACGGAACGGGGGCGGGTGCTGGTCAAGAAGCCCGGACTGATGCGATGGACGTATACCCTCCCGGAGAAAAAGGAGTTCGTGTCGGACGGGCAGAAGGTGTACTCGCATATTCCGGCAGACAAGCAGGTCATCGTGGCCACCCTGCCGCCCGACGATCAGGCCACCACTCCGGCGCTCTTCCTGGCAGGGAAAGGGGATATCGCGCGCGACTTCACCGCGGCTTACGCCGACTCGGCTGCCGCCGGGGCCATTGCCCTGAAGCTGACGCCGCGGCGCACGGAGCCCGAGTACGAGTATCTGATTGTCTCGGTCGATCCGGTCACACTGCAGTTGCGTGGGCTCACCACGCGCGACCGCCAGGGGGGCGACTCGACGTTGACCTTCAGCAACCTGAAGGAAAACCCGGGAATATCCGATAAGGAGTTTGCATTCCGCATCCCTCGTGGTGTCGACGTGATCACTCATGACAGCACACGCCCATAGTCGACTTGCGTCTCTCCTGCTGCTGACGCTTGCGCTCGCTGGCTGCGCCACGATGGGCGCGCTTCAGTCGGCCAAGAATGCCGAGCTCGCCCAGGACTACGACCGCGCCGTGGTTGCGTATACGCGGGTGCTGCAGGCCGATCCCGACAATCCCGCCGCGCGGGCTGGGCTCGAACGGACCAGGCTGCGCGCGGCCGAAGCGCACTTCATGCGCGGACGCCGATTTCAGGCCACAGGGCGCCTGAACGAGGCGCTCGTCGAACTGCAGCTTGCCGCGGAGCTCAATCCGTCGGACCCCAATATCGAGGAACTGCTGAACTCCGTACAGACGCAGCTGCGCACAAAGGTTGCCGTCGCGCGCGAAGGAAAGACGGAGCTCGAAACGCTGATCGAACGTTCGCAGACCCTGCGGCCGTCCGGCCTCGACCTCCCGGCCGATGTCCGGCTGCCGGCGTCGTTGACCTTCCGTGACGCCAGCGCCCGCGACATCTATACGGCGCTCGCCCGGTTTGCGAACCTGAACATCGTGTTCGACCCGCAGTTTCGCGATCAGCCGGTGACGATCGACCTTCGAAACGCGAGTGTCGAGGATGCGCTCACGTCCCTGTCCACCGCCACGCGGAACTTCTACCGTGTCACGGCGCAGCGGACGGTGACGATCATCCCCGACACGCCGGCCAAGCGGACCGAATACGAAGACGAAGTCGTGCGGACGTTCTACCTGAGCAACGCGGACGTCAAGGAAACGCTCGACCTGCTCCGCATCGTGATCGACAACCGCCGCCTGGCCCCGATCACGGCCACCAACGCGCTGTCGATCAAGGACACACCGGAGCGAGTGGCTGCCGCGGCACGGCTGATTACAGCCATCGACAAGGCGCGACCCGAGGTCGTGATCAGCGTCGAGCTGCTCGAGATCGACCGGACGCGACTCGTCGAGTACGGGCTGCAGATTGCGTCGCCCGGGTCGGCCGGCATCAACGGCCTCGTCGACATCAATCGCGAAGGGCTCACGCTGCAGGATCTGACGAATCTCACCCAATCCGGTGTCTTCCTGGCGAACGTGCCGGCGCTCTTCTATCGGTTGCTGAGAACGGACAACAACACGCGCGTCCTGGCCAGTCCGCAGTTGCGCGCGTCCGAGGGCATGACCGCCTCCGCCCGGTTTGGCGAGCGCGTACCGGTCCCAGTGACCGTGTTCGCGCCGATTGCCACCGGGGGCATCGCGCAGCAGCCGATCACCTCGTTCAACTACGAGAATATCGGCGTCAACATTGACATCACGCCGCGGACGCACCATAGCGACGAGGTGTCGCTGGCACTCAAAATTGCCGTCAGCAGCATCTCGGGAACGGGGTTCGGTAACCTGCCGACGTTTGGGAGTCGCGCGATCAGCACCGTGATTCGCCTGCGTGACGGGGAGACGAACCTGCTCGCGGGGCTGATCCGCGACGACGAGCGGAACGTCCTCGAGGGCGTGCCCGGCCTGAGCGATCTGCCGCTCGTCGGCCGGCTGTTTGCGCACAACCGTCGCGAGACGCAGGAAACGGACATCATCCTGACGCTGACACCGCACATCATCCGCGTGCTCGACC
>JBOGIR010000555.1:0-2277 GCA_050742335.1 Vicinamibacterales bacterium
GCCTACTGCCTACTGCCTACTGCCTACTGCCTACTTCATGGACGGTCCGGCTAAAAGCCGGACACTACGTACTCAGAAGCGGCGGTGACGTGGGGCATGTCCGGAGCAAAACCGTAGATCAGCGTAAGCGCGAAGCGAGCCCCCAACGGTTGGAAGCAGATAGACGCACGACGAGCTGAGCCGGTTTTGCGAAGCGACATGCCCCACGTCACCGCGTGTGGAGCCAACCTACCTACTACCTACTGCCTCGGTCCTCAACCGCCCGAACGCAGGCGGCGGCACGCGCCGCCGTGACGCCGCTTCGTACGCCGATGCCACCTTCAGGATTCGGTCTTCGGCTCCGGGCTCCGCTCTGAACACGAGCGAGAAGGGCAGGCCCGGCTCCGGCAGCATGGCCGGCGTGTTGCTGTTCGTCGGGACGTACCTTTTCCTGTCCGGGCTCAGCACGAACGCCGGATCGTAGACTTCGCGCACGTACCCGGCCGGAATGAGCACCTCGGTCTCGCCGGCATTCGGACCCATGGTTATTTCGCTGCGTGTGTTGCCCTCCGGTCCCGGCTGCGGCGCTAGACCGATCTTCCCTGGCGGCAGCGACGTGTGGAGGCGCACGACGACATCGAGCCGGTTCTCCTGGATCACCTTCATCTCGACGCGGCGGAGCAGCTCGCGCAGCATGATGCGCTCGGCCGTGCCGTCGCGCTGACCCAGCGGGTTGATGACGTGTTCGGTTTCCTCCCAGTTCTTCCAATCCGCGCGCTGCTCGTCGCTCCAGAACTTGGACCGCGCGTTGAGCATCGGCCAGTCGGCGAGGGTCTCCTTGAAGCCGCGCGCCTCCCAGTCGGCGGCGCGCCTCGATAGGTACTGCGCCACGTGGAACCTGAAATGCCGCTCCGTGGCCACCCCCTGGATCGTGCGGATGTTCAGGTTCTTCGGCGGCAAAATTCGCCCATCCGCCAGTGCCACCATGTAATCGGCCGGTGCCATGGTCCCCGAGCCGAAGATCCTGCCGGGCGCGAACTCGGTCGGTGTGATCATCGCGGCGAACTCGGGAAAGAGCGGCTGTCCGGCGTTCGTCACGCGAAGCAGGATGTTCGGGAAGAACACGGGCACCAGCTCCGCGAGCGCCCGTGTGTAGGTGGTCCGCATGTTCTCGATGTCGGGATCGTCGGGCCACAAGGGGTCGACCGATTCGACGAGCGTTGCCCCAAGGCGCTGGCCGAGCACCTCTTTGATCTCACGGGCGGCCGCGGTCGAGATGGGCTCGTCCGCCTTGACGCCAGGAAACGTCACCATCGACTCGCGGATCACGCCGATGCGGACGCCTTTCAGCGAGCCTGACGATCCCGGTGTGGATGCGCTCGCCGCGTAGGAACTGTCGAGCACGCTTGCGCGAGGGACGGTGGTGAAGACGTCGCGGGAGTCGTAGTACCCGTTGGCCGGGTCCTCGAGCGCATCCAGCACCCTCGCGGCATCCGTGACGCTGCGGCAGTGAATACCGGCGCGGTCGGTCTGGATGTCGGCCCCGATGGCGCCGCCGAGAAACGACGTCATCCCCTTGTGCGGCAGGATCAGCGCCACCGAGTTGTGGTTGGCGGGCCCGCGGCACGACATCCGCGTTTCCTCGCAGATGCTGCACATCACCAGGTTCGTGCTGACGGACGTACCGGAACCGGAGCTCGAGCCGAGCGAGGCCGCGCGCGTCGTGTCGTACGGGTTGGCGACGTTGCCACCCCAGCTGCTGCGCTGATACCCGAGGTCCGACACCAGAATCTTCTCGGGCGCATGGCGGCCGGGCGGGGCGGCCGGAATGCCGTTGTATTCGGTGTTGACCGCCTTGGCGTAGATGATGGCGCCTTTCTGGCGAAGTTGCGCGACGAGCGTGTGATCCCGCGCCGGGAAGTCGATGTCATAGCGGGCATCGGCCGCCGCCGTCGACCGCATGTCCATCGTGTCGTACGGATCCTTGAACGAGAACGGGATGCAGTACAGCGGCAGCGCCGCAAGATCCGGCCGCGTGCCGTACCGGGCATCGAGCTCCGCCGCGCGTTCCAGCGCATCCGGCTGCTTGCGGAACTCCTCGCAGACCGCCGGCGATCCCGGTGGGAGCGCACCTGATGACGGAGGCCTGTCGCGATCGCCCTTGCAGGTGACCGAGCGTTCGCCGCGAAGGTTGAGTGTGCCGAGTGTGTTCACCTGTCCGGAGCTCGGCGTCCCGACCGTCATGCCGTACTGCTGCTGCACGTCGGGATCGGACGCCGTCGGTTCCATGCGGCCGAG
>JBOGIR010000556.1:0-7613 GCA_050742335.1 Vicinamibacterales bacterium
CCCGCCTGGCCTCGAGCTCGCGCAGCTCGGCAGCGATCTCCTCAGCCCGCGTGGCCAGCAGGTCGGCCTGGTGCTGATTGAACTCCTGCTGCTGCTGCCGGCGATTGATGTCGAGCTCTCCGACGTGGGCGCTCTCGCGAATCCGCGCAGCACGGCTGTCCGCTTCCGCCTGCTCGATACGCAGGCGCGCCAGGTCGGCCTCGACTTCGGCGACACGGGCGGAGCCGGCTGCTTCACGCTCGCGGGCGTCGGCCAGCCGCGCGCGCGCCGACCCCATCGCCTGCGACAGCTCGCGACAACGGCGTACCAGGAGGACCTTCTCCCAGCGGCGCAGCTCCTCGCGAAGGCGTCGGTACCGGCGCGCCTTCGCCGCCTGGCGCTTCAGCGCGCCCCGCTGCTTCACAACCTCGAAGACGATGTCGTCGATACGGGTGAGATTCTGTTGTGCCGCCTCGAGTTTCAGTTCCGCGGCACGCCGGCGCGACTTGTACTTCGTAATCCCGGCGGCCTCCTCGATCAGCTGCCGCCGGTCCGCAGGGCGCGAGCTCAGGATCATGCCGATCTTGCCCTGCTCGATGATCGCATACGCCTTTGCGCCGAGCCCTGTGTCCATCAGGAGCTCGTGGATATCGCGAAGCCTGCACACTGCGCCGTCGATCAAGTACTCGCTCTCGCCCGATCGGTACAACCGCCGCGTCACCTCGACGTCGCGGGTGAACAACTCGGCTGCGGCGTGGTGGGTGTTCCCGTTGCCGTTGCCGGTGCCCGCGCCGTGCCCATTCCCATTGCCGTCGGAGACCAATGGGTGAAATTCCTCGAAATCGGCCGCGTCAACCTTGGGAGGAATGGGCAATCCAGTCAGCCGCAGCCGTACTTCGGCGGTGGCGCCCGGCTTGCGCGCGTCGCTGCCGCTGAAGATGACATCCTCCATGCGGTCGCCACGCAGACTCTTCGCGCTCTGCTCGCCCATGACCCACGTAATGGCATCGGCCACGTTGCTTTTGCCGCACCCATTCGGGCCAACGATGGCGGTCACGCCGCGGTCGAAGGCAAGCTCCGCGCGATCGGAAAATGACTTGAATCCGTGAATCTCGATCCGTTGCAGGCGCATGGTCTTGTCGCTTGAGAGTCTAAACAGGCCTAGCCCTAGTGGCAAGACCAAAGTAACACCACAATATTTTGGGCTGGGAGCCCAAATGGAGGGGTGGTGCTACGTTCAGGGACCGACGAGGTCTCCCGCTATCGTGCCGCTCGTGCCGGCGCGCCGCCGAGCCGCATCAACGCTTCCGCTTCGGGGAAAAGTGTCAGCGCGTATTGCAACTGCGGATCCTGGCGCGCGAGGTTCCTTCGCGCCACCTCGATCCCAAACAGGTCGATATCGATCTCGAAGCGAATCATCGCGCGAATGAACGGCAGATCCTGCTGCCAGGCGGCTTCGTCGATCGTCAGCCTGGACTTCTGCACGTGCTCTCTGAACTCGACGACCATCGCCTCGGTCAACTCGAACTCTTCCGTCAAGTTGCGCAGCGGAGCCGAGGGACTCGCGGTGATGCGCCGGTCGCCCGCGCGCGAAAAACGCTGGGCGAACGTGTCAAAGAGGTTCCGTGCGAAGAGCGTACGACCGAAGCGGGTGGGATTGAACCCTTCGGTCGGACCGTCAAAGCGTCGATCCGGTTCGACGCCGCCCCCGCTGTACACGCGCCGTCCGGCATCGGTGTACTTGAGGTCTTCAGGTTTGTGCACCTTCGCCGTGTCCTGCTCGCGCAGCGTATAGGTGAGGTACTCGTCGAAGGCGCCATCCCACGGCCGCTGAATCAGCCGCCCGCTCGGCGTGTAATACCGGGCGGTCGTCACCGCCACGCCGGCCCCGCCGCTCACGCGATACACGGACTGCACGAGCGCCTTGCCAAAGGTCGTTTCGCCGACGATGAGCGATCGATCGTGGTCCTGCAGCGCACCGGACACGATTTCAGACGCGCTGGCGCTGTTGCGATTGACCAGTGTGATGATCGGCACCCCGGTGTAATCGCTCTGCTGCGTGGCGCGGTAGTCCTGATCCGAGTTCGGGACGCGGCCCCGTGTGTAGACGATGAGATCGCCCTTCGGCAGGAAGCGGTTTGCCACGCGAATGGCCTGATCCAACGCGCCGCCCGGGTTGTTGCGCAGATCGAACACCAGGCGCCGCATCCCCTTGCCGTTCAGGTCCCGCAGCGCACGCCCCAGCTCCTGATCCGTGTTCTCGCCAAAATCCGACAGGAGGATGTACCCCGTTGTCGGGTTCAGCATGAACGCGGCCCGGACCGTGGGGATGTGTATCTCGTCGCGCACGACGTCGAGCTCGATCAGCTTGTCGTAACCACTGCGCTTGATGGCGACGTGGACCGGCGTGCCACGCGGCCCCCGAAGCAGTCGCACCGCCTCGTCGCTCGTCCACCCCTTGGTGTCCTTCCCTTCGATCCGCGCGATGACGTCGCCGCGCCGCACGCCCTTCTGGTAGGCGGGAGACCCCTCGAAGAGGGAGAACACGGTGATTTCGCCGTCGATCACCTGAATAGAGATGCCAAGGCCGTAATAGCGCCCTTCCTGCCGCTCGCGCATCTGGGCGTAGGTGCGGGGATCCATGAAGCTCGAGTGTGGATCGAGCGTCTGGAGCATGCCGGAAATGGCGCCGTACACCAGGCGATCCGATTCGACCTCCCCGACGTAATTGCCCTCGACCGCGCTGAGCGCGGCGGTGAAAACCTTGTACTGTTCGGGGATCTGGTCCTGCGCAACCAGCGCGCTCCGGCCGTAGAAGCCGCCCAGCAGCGCACAGAACACGACCGTAAACACCGCCACAGAGACCGTCCGGTAGCTGCGCATATCTAACAAGACTATAAACGGTTACCTTGACCCCGTCCAGATCGGATTTCTATAATGCAATGAATCACTTGCGGGCAATTCTGTCACCCCGGCCGGCGCCCCGGGCCGGGGGGCCGCGAGCGTAACTGCCGGCCGTCGGCCGGCTGGAGCACGTTTATGTTTGGTTCCATCGGCATGCCCGAGCTGATCATCATCCTGGTGATTGCGCTCATCATCTTCGGGCCGCGCAAGCTCCCCGAGCTCGGCCGGTCGCTCGGCAGGAGCATCGGCGAGTTCAGGAGGGCGTCCAACGAGCTGCGGAACACGCTCGAGGAAGAGATCCGTGTCGAGGAACAGCGGGACCAGCGGGCCGCGATTCGGGCCGAACAGGATTCAGCCGTGGCGGCCGCCGCGACGCCGCCCTCGACACCTCCACCGCCGGTGACGCCGGCGCCGCCGGTCAACGAGACGGTCACCCGTACGACCGGCACCGGCCCTGTGGCCTAAGTGGGCCTGATCCCGTTTCCGAACAACGCCCCGGCTCCGGTGCCGGATGACGACCTCGCTCGGGATCGACATGACATCGAGGCGGCCGCCGACGACGAGGGCGGCGGCAAGATGTCGTTTCTCGATCACCTGGACGAGCTCCGGCGGCGCATCATCTATGCCGTGCTGTCGGTGGGCCTCGGATTCGTCGTCGCGTTTTTCTTCATCGATCAGATTTTCGATTTCATCATGCGTCCGCTCCAGCAGCTGCTGCCAGCGGGCGCAACGCTCGTCTACACGGACCCGACCGAAGCCTTCATTCTGTACATCAAGATTGCGCTGATCGCCGGGCTGGTGCTTGCGTCGCCGGCCGTCATGTCGCAGGTGTGGCTGTTCGTGGCGCCTGGCCTGTACGCACACGAGAAGAAATGGGCGATTCCGTTCGTCGTGATGTCGTCGTTCTTCTTCGTCGGCGGCGCGGCGTTCTCGCACTACGTGGTCTTTCCGCTCACGTGGCGGTTCTTCGCCAGCTTCACCACCGACATCCTGACCTTCATGCCGCGGATCGAACCGGCGTTCTCGATCTACCTGCGGCTGCTCCTGGCCTTCGGCGTCGTGTTTCAGATGCCGACGCTCGTGTGGTTTCTGGCCCGGATGGGGGTGCTCACGGCGCGCTTCATGATCCGCAACTTCAAGTACGCGGTCCTGCTGATTGTCATCCTCTCGGCCGTGGTGACGCCCGACGGTGGCGGCGTCTCGCTCGTCGCAATGACCGGTCCGCTCGTGGTGCTCTACATCTTCAGCATCGGCATAGCCTGGCTCGTCGGGAAGAAGAAGACCGAGGAGGCTCAGTCGTAGCGCGCAGGCTTCAGCCTGCGCGTCAGTAGGACTTCGCGAACCATGCTTCCACCGTGGCGGGAGCGTCGCACCTGAGGCATTTCCTGCCTGTCGGCGGAGGGCCACCGAATGGGATGTTGCGGATCGTGGCCTGCGTGTCAGCCTTGATAGCCGCTTCACACGCAGCCGCACCGCACCACGGCGACACCACGAAGCCCGGCCGACCCTCCATGATCGCCGTGAATTCGTCGTAGCTGTCGGTCGAAGAGGTGTGCTCTTCGCGAAACTTCAGCGCACGTTCGTAGAGTGCCCGCTGAATCGCCGCCAGCAGGTGCTCCACGTGACTGGCGAGACCATCCATCGGCGTAGCGGACTTTTCCCGTGTATCGCGCCGGGCGAGCACGACCTGCGCCTTCTCGAGGTCCTTGGGCCCGATCTCGAGTCGCAGCGGGACACCCCGCAGCTCCCACTCGTTGAACTTCCAGCCGGGCGTCTGCGACTCGCGGTCATCGATGAACACGCGAAGACCTCGAGCCACCAGCTCATCGCGAATGCCCTGCGCCTTCGGCAGCACCGTCTCCCGCCAGTTGCCGCGGGGAATCGGCACGATCACCACCTGGTACGGCGCGACCTTGGGCGGCAGGATGAGCCCGCCGTCGTCGCCGTGCACCATCACGACCGCACCAATGAGGCGCGTCGTCATACCCCACGACGTGCCCCACACGTACTGCAGCGACTTGTCCCGCCCCTGAAACTTGATGTCGAACACCTTGGCGAAGTTCTGCCCCAGGTTGTGCGACGTGCCCGCCTGCAGCGAGCGGCCGTCGCGCATCAGCGCTTCGATGGAATACGTGCGGACAGCACCGGCAAACTTCTCGCTGTCGGTCTTCTGGCCGTCGACCACCGGCATCGCAAGCTCGGTCTCGGCGAACTCCTTGTAGACGCCGAGCATGCGGAGGGTTTCCTCCTGCGCCTCTTGCGCCGTCTCGTGGGCCGTGTGCCCTTCCTGCCACAGGAACTCCGTCGTCCGCAGGAACAGCCGCGTCACCTTCTCCCACCGGACGACGTTGGCCCACTGGTTGATGAGGATGGGCAGGTCGCGCCACGACTGCACCCACTTCGCGTACATCGTGCCGATGATCGTCTCCGAGGTCGGCCTGACGACCAGCCGTTCCTCCAGCTTCTCGGTCCCGCCATGGGTGACCCAGGCTACCTGCGGCGCAAAGCCTTCCACGTGTTCGGCTTCGCGCATGAGGAGGCTCTCGGGAATGAACAGCGGGAAGTACGCGTTGACGTGTCCTGTCGCCTTGAAACGACGGTCGAGACCCTGCTGGATCAGTTCCCAGATGGCGTAGCCGTACGGCCGAATCACCATGCAGCCTTTGACTGGTGAATAGTCGGCGAGCTCCGCGCGGCGGACGACATCGACGTACCAGCGCGCGAAGTCCTCCGATTGCGGCGTGATTTCAGTTGGAAGATCGGGAATCTGTTCGGTCGACATCAGGCGTAGGCTTTGGGCTTTGGGCGTTGGGCTCAGGGTCGTCGGCGTTGACCAGCCGATCAGCGACGTGCTGCCTCCAGTGTAGATCGGCGCGCGAGGGGAAATCGCTGCGAAAGTGGCCGTGCCTCTTTCTCGCCGCGTACATCGCGGTGCTATCCTAACCAGTCACGGGCTCTGCCCTTGATATCCCGCAGAGCCCGCGACTGGTTGACAGTGTTGGCTTGGCGCGCTCCGCGCGCCTAGGATCGCTAGACGGATTCACAACGAGTACAAAATTCGCTTTGGGGGCCGTATAGCAGTCCAGCCACGCACGCTGCTCGATATGTGCCTTGTGACACTGTGACCGTTGACCTTCTGAAAGAAGCGGTTCGGATCGATGTGCATGCCGGACCGCGCAGCTCGCCGATCTGGATCGGCGACGGCGTCATCGAGCGAGCCGCCGCGCTGCTCGACTCTCAGCGCATCGGCACCAGGCGTTTCATCGTGTCGAGCCCGGCCATCTGGCGCTTTCACGGTGAGCGCGTCGTGCGGGCCCTGGGTCCGTCTGAACCGATCCTCATTCCCGACGGCGAACGCTTCAAGAATCTCCAGACGGTCGCCCGCATCTATGAGGCGCTGATTCGCGCCGGAGCCGATCGGGGCAGCGCGCTTGTCGCAGTGGGCGGCGGTGTCGTCGGCGACACGGCTGGATTTGCGGCGGCGACGTTCCTGCGCGGCATCGCGCTCGCCCACATGCCCACGACCCTGCTCGCGCAGGTCGACAGCGCGATCGGCGGCAAGGTTGGCGTGAATCACGCACTCGGGAAGAACCTGATCGGCGCGTTTCATCAACCGTCCGCCGTCCTCATCGATCCCGGGCTGCTCGGCACGCTGCCGCGCCGGGAGTTCCGATCCGGGCTGTACGAAGTGATCAAGTACGGAATGATTGCGAGCCGCGAGCTGTTCGACCGCGTGGCCCGCGACACCAGGGGGATCTTCGCGTGCGAGCCGGGAGTCCTGCTGCCGGCCATCGTCGAGTCGTGTCGAATCAAAGCGGAGGTCGTGTCCAAAGACGAGCGTGACAGCGGCGTGCGGCGGACCTTGAACTACGGCCATACGGTCGGCCACGCGCTCGAAGCCGCCACCAGGTACCGGCGTTTCCGGCACGGCGAGGCGATCGCGTACGGCATGCTGGCTGCCGCCGACCTCGCCGTCGCCCGAGGGGCGCTTGCGGAACACGAGCGGCAGGCGCTGGCGCGGCTGATCGCGCAGCTCGGTCCGCTCCCGCCGATTGTGGACCTGTCAATCAGCGATGTCATGGACGCGATTCGCCGAGACAAGAAGGTCGTTGCCGGGAAGCTGCACTTCGTGATCGCGATTCAGGTCGGCGCCACGATGACGATCGACGATGTGACCGAAGACGAGCTGAAGGGCGTGCTGGAGCGGCTCGGGCTGAAACAGTAGGACCCGGCGCCGCCGGTGCACGCGTTGGGGGTACCTATGCCTGTAGAAACCCTGTCACGCATCCACCAGATCTCGATGACGGTGCGCGACGTCGATCGCGCCACGCGGTTCTATCGAGACGTGCTTGGCCTTCCCTTCCTGTTTGCGGCCCCACCGGGGCTCGCCTTCTTCGATTGCAGCGGCGTGCGCCTGATGTTGTCGACACCGGAACCCGGCTTCGACGGCCCCGGCTCGGTGCTCTACTTCGCGGTCGACGACATCCGGCAGATGCATGAGTCCTTGAAATCGCAGGGTGTGGTCTTCCGCACGGAGCCGCACAAGATCGCCACACTGGCGGACCGTGAAGTGTGGCTCGCAGAGTTTCGCGACACAGAAGGGAATGCGCTGGCGCTGATGTCGGAGCCGAAGATTGCGCGTTAACCCGTTCTCGCCTCGACCAGGCCACGGAGTCACAGAGACACGGAGTTCAACAAAGGAATTTCCTCTGTGCCTCCGTGTCTGTGGC
>JBOGIR010000557.1:0-9581 GCA_050742335.1 Vicinamibacterales bacterium
CTTCACTCTTGCTCGCGGTAGGCGTCCCTCCGAACGTGGTTCAGCAGCGGCTCGGCCACAAGCGGATCGAGATCACGCTTGAGGTTTATGCCCATGTCCTGCCTGGCCAGCAGCGCGATGCCGCCCGGCGTCTGAGCTCGCTCCTCTACGGCGCGTAATCGGTCAGCAATCGGTCAACAGTTCGTCGACAAAATGAAAAAAGGCCCCAGATTTTCAGGGCCTTTCTTGGATTGGTGCGGAAGGGGGGACTCGAACCCCCACGATCTTGCGACCGCCAGCCCCTCAAGCTGGTGCGTCTGCCAATTCCGCCACTTCCGCGTGCGGGAAAGACGCGCACGCTCAAGCGTGCGCGCTAGTCGATCGGTATTCCGCTACTGTGCCGGTGCAGCAGGCTGCGCCGGTGCCGGGGTCGCCGGTTTCGGCGCGGGTGCCGGTGTGGTCGGCAGTGTCGGCACCGCCCCCGACGCCGGCGCCGTTTGCGGCGCCGCGCGGCCGCCAACGACCGACCCCGGCCCGCGCTGCGCCAGCACGTTCAGGAGCAGCGCGCCCACGAGAAACAGCACCGCCAGCACCGTCGTCGCGCGCGTCAGCACCGTCGCGCCGGCCCGCGCGCCAAACGCCGCCTGACTGCTGCCGCCACCAAACGCACTGGCCAGGTCGCCCCCCTTCCCCTGCTGGAGAAGGATGACCATCATCAGCACGAAGCAGACGAGCACGTAAAGTACCGCGGCCAGGTAGTACACCATCGAAGAAGACCTTCAGAGGAAAGCTCGATTATACAGCCCCCGGCTACCCGCCGGCGCCCTTGCGGTGCGCCGCCTGCCGGCTGCGGTTCACGATGTCCAGGAAGCTCCGGACATCCAGACTCGCCCCACCGACGAGCGCCCCGTCCACGTCGGACTGCGACACGAGATCCGCGGCGTTGTCCGGCTTCACGCTGCCGCCATAGATGATGTGGCACAGCTCAGCCGAATCCTGCCCGAACCATTGACGAAGGCGCTTCCGAATGTGGCCGTGCGCCTCTGCTGCCTGGGCCGGCGTCGCGTTTCGCCCGGTGCCGATCGCCCACACCGGCTCATAGGCAATCACGAGCTGCGCAATCTGCTCCGACGTGAGACCGTCGAGCCCCGCTTTGATCTGCCGGTCCAGCACGTCGAAGGTTTCGTGCCGCTCGCGCTGATCGAGCGTCTCGCCGATGCAGGCGATGGGGGACAGCCCTGCGGCGAACGCCGCCGTAATCTTGTGGTTCACACTTGCGTCGGTC
The DNA here is from genome assembly GCA_050742335.1 of Vicinamibacterales bacterium. GTDB lineage: Bacteria > Acidobacteriota > Vicinamibacteria > Vicinamibacterales > UBA2999 > DATCJA01. The sequence goes on from JBOGIR010000557.1 coordinate 1,265, forward strand.
TCGCCAAACAGCGTGCGTCGCTCCGAATGCCCGACGATCACATATTCCGCGCCGGTTTCCCGGATCATCCATCCGCTCACCTCGCCCGTGTACGCGCCCTCGCGTTCCCAGAACAGATTCTGTGCGGCGATGCCGATGTTGCTGTTCCGCGCCGCCTCGGCGGCGGCGTGAAGAGCGGTAAAAGGTGGGGCGAGCGCGATTTCGACGTCTCCCAGGTCCTTCACACGGACGCGAAATTCCTTGACGTACTTCACCGTCTCGTCGACGGTCTTGTACATCTTCCAGTTGGCGCAGAGAAACGGAACTCTCATATGCTACGTACGATCGGGCAATACTGCCACACCGGGCAACGTCCGCCCGCCCAGAAACTCGAGTGACGCGCCGCCGCCGGTCGAAATATGGGTGATGCGGTCAGCGACGCCCGCCTTTCTGATCGCCGCAATGGAGTCGCCGCCGCCGACGATCGTCGTCCCCTGCACGGCGGCCACAGCCTTGGCCACGCCCATTGTCCCCGCGGCGAACGCATCGATCTCGAACACACCCATCGGCCCGTTCCAGACCACCGTTTTGGCGTCGCGCAGCGCCTCCGCGTACGCGGCGAGGGTGAGTGGCCCAATGTCCAGCCCCATCCGATCGCCAATCGCGTCGCTGTCGATGTTGAGCGTCTCGGCCAGCACACCGGCTTCGGGCCTGTCGGCGACGACGTGATCGGAGGGTAGCAGGAATTGCAGACCGCGTTCCTGGGCACGTCGCATGATGTTGCGCGCCGCATCGATTTTGTCGTTCTCTACAAGCGATCGGCCCGTCGGCTTTCCCAAGGCCTTGAGGAACGTGTACGCCATGGCGCCGCCGATGAGCAGGCGGTCGACGCGCGCCACCAGGTTGTCGATCACCTCGATCTTGTCCGATACTTTGGCGCCGCCGAGCACGGCCACGAACGGTCGGTCAGGACTGCCCAGCGCCTCGTCCAGGTAGCGCAGCTCCTTTTCCATCAGCAGGCCTGCCGCCGCCTGCGGCACCAGGCGCACGATGGCCTCGACCGACGCGTGCGCACGATGCGCTGCGCCGAAGGCGTCGTTCACGTACGCGTCGGCCAGTGTCGCCAGTGCCCGCGCAAACCCGGCGTCGTTCCGCTCTTCCTCGGGATGAAATCGCAGATTCTCGAGCAGCACGACCCCTGACAACGGTGCGCTCTGCACGGCGCGGTCGGCCTCGGGTCCCACACAGTCGGCGGCGAACACGACCGGGGCGCCGAGCAACTCGCCAAGGCGCGTGGCCACCGGTGTGAGGCTCATCTCCGGACTCGGCTTCCCCTTGGGCCGGCCGAGATGCGACGCGAGGATGACGCGCCGGGCGCCGGCCGCGAGCGCATACCGGATGGTCGGCAGCGATTCTCGAATCCGCGTGTCGTCGCCGATGACGCCGCCCTTCAGCGGGACATTGAAATCGACCCGCACGAACACGCAGCGGCCCCTGAGATCGAGATCGCGAATGGTCCGCTTGCTCACATCCCCTTCGCGATCACCTTCAGCAGGAGATCGACGCACCGGGTCGAGTAGCCCCATTCGTTGTCATACCAGGAGACGACCTTGACGAAATCGCCGTCCATCACCTTGGTATAGGCCGCATCCACGATGGAGGAGTGCGCATTGCGCCGGAAATCGACCGAGACGAGCTCTTCCTCCGAATACGCAAGGATGCCTTTCAGGCGGCCGTTCGCCGCATCCTTGAACGCCTTGTTCACTTCCTCCGCGGTCGTCTTCCGATCCACGAGCGCGTTGAGATCGACCACCGACACGTTCGGCGTCGGCACGCGCATCGCGAAGCCGTCGAGGCGGCCCTTCAGTTCGGGCAAGACCTCGCCGACGGCGGTGGCGGCGCCGGTTGTCGTGGGAATGATCGAAAGCGCCGCGGCGCGCGCGCGCCGCAGATCCTTGTGCGGCAGGTCGAGCAGTTGCTGGTCGTTCGTGTACGAGTGCACCGTCGTCATCCAGCCTTTGCGCAACCCGAAACACTCATGGAGGACTTTGGCGACCGGCGCCAGACAGTTCGTCGTGCACGACGCGTTCGAGATGATGTGATGCTTCGCGGCGTCGTACGTGTCGTCGTTGACGCCGAGCACAACCGTCACGTCAGGACTCTTGGCCGGCGCCGTGATGATCACCTTCTTCGCGCCCGCGGTCAGGTGCTTCGCGGCGTCGTCACGCTTGGTGAACAGTCCCGTCGACTCGAAGACGACGTCGACGCCGAGATCCTTCCAGGGGAGCTGGGCGGGATCCTTCACCGACAGCACCTTGAACTGCTCGCGTCCGATGCGGATGCCCTCGGCGGTGGCCGTGACCTCGGCCTCGAGGTTGCCGAGCACCGAATCGTATTTGAGGAGATGTGCGAGGGTGGCGGAGTCTGTGAGGTCGTTGACGGCGACGAAATCGATGTCGCGGTCGCCCAGCGCGGCCCGCATGATGTTGCGCCCGATTCGCCCAAACCCATTGATCCCGACTCGCACGGCCATCCGCGTCCTCCCTCCCGCTTTGCACCCGGCCCGACGAACCACCGATCTTGATGCGTCAAACTGGCTCTGGGCTCTCGGCTTTTGGCTTTCGGCCTGTCACGCGTGAATCGCGCGCGAACGCCGTCTCTTCGTCTCGCCGTTGGTGGGCCGAACAACGCACTTCGAGTGCGCGTCAGATCTCGACTGGCCCAGGGCCAAGAGCCCAAAGCCGAAAGCCGAAAGCCGGGTTGTCAGATCACACTCAATTGTACCGACGCGTCTTGAAGAGGGTCAATGGCGGAGCGGTAAACTATCCAGGGTGTATCTCGTCTACAGTCTGTTGACGCTCCTGGCGCTTGTGGCGCTCTCGCCGTATTTCCTCTACCAGGCGCTGCGCCACAAGAAGTATGTCGGCAGTCTGCAGCAGCGGCTCGGCTACCTGCCCGTGTCGCTCAACCTCGACGGCGACGAGTCGATCTGGGTGCACGCTGTGTCGGTCGGCGAAGTGCTGGCAGCGCGCGCGCTCATTGCGGAGCTGCGCCAGCGCTATCCACGGCTCCGTCTGTTTCTGTCGACGACCACGCGCGCCGGCCACGAGCTGGCGCGACGCACTGTCGGCGAAGTCGACGACGTGTTCTACTTTCCATTCGACTGGGCGTTCAGCGCGCGCCGCACGCTCGACATCGTCAGACCACGCCTCTTCGTGATGATCGAGACGGAGATCTGGCCGAACCTGCTGCGCGAGTGCCGGCGCCGCGGCGTCAGGACCGTGCTGGTGAACGGACGCATTTCCTATCGCTCCTTTCCGCGCTATCGGCTGATCCGTCCGTTCTTCCGCCGCGTGCTCGAGGACATCGATCGTTTCTGCCTCCAGGGCGACGAGGCGGCTCGACGGTTGGTGGAGCTGGGCGCCAATCCCCAGCGTGTCACCGTCACCGGCAGCTTGAAGTTCGATGCGCTCGACGTGGTGCCGCCGGGACGCGGCCGCGCGCGCGTGCTTCGCTTCCTCCGCGTGTCGCCCGGCCGGCCGGTGCTCGTCGCGGGCAGCACACTCAAAGGAGAGGAGGTGCCGGTGATTCGCGCGTTCAACCGTCTGCGCGCCCGCGGAAACAGTCCGCTGCTCGTGATCGCGCCCCGTCACCCGGAGCGCTTTGCGGACGTCGAACGCCTCTGCCGGCAGGAAGGCCTTTCCACAATACGGCGGACGGAGCTCCCCATCGACGCCGAGCCGCGCGCCGACGCCGTGGTGCTCGACACCATTGGGGAGCTTGCCGAGGTCTATCAGATTGCGACCGTCGTCTTCGTCGGGGGCAGTCTCGTGCCCGCCGGCGGTCACAACATCCTCGAGCCGGCGCTCTATGGCAAGCCGATCGTCTTCGGCCCCTTCATGCAGAACTTCTCGGAGATCTCGGAGGCCTTCCTCGCCAACGACGCCGCGATCCAGGTGCGATCCGACCGGGAGCTGGACGAGGCGATCATCGGCCTGATGGGCGATCCGGTGCGCCGCGCGCGACTGGGCGCGGGGGCACGCGCGCTCATCGACGCCAGTCGAGGTGCGAAGGACAAGACCATGGCGGCCATTACAGCCCTTTTTCCGCCCGAGGGCCGCGAACAGAGCGCCGTGGTCCGTCCCTTTCGTGTGATCCATTGAACGTGATCAGCGAGCTGTACGGCCGGGCCACACAGTATCGTCGCGCGTGGTACGGCCGGCGCCCTCACCGCACGCGGCAGCTCGATCGGCCCGTCATCAGTGTGGGAAACCTGGTGGTGGGCGGCAGCGGCAAGACGCCACTCGTGGCCGCGCTCGCGACGCTGCTGGCCGCCGCGGGCGAGCGTCCCGCCATCCTGAGCCGCGGCTACGGCCGCCGGCAGCGCGCCGATGGCGTCGTGGTGGTAAACGACGGCGAGCGCGTACGTGCCACGCCAGCGCAGGCGGGAGACGAGCCGTACATGCTGGCGCAGGCGCTGCCGGGCGTACCCGTGCTCGTGTCTCCGGATCGCTATCTCTCAGGGCGACTCGCCGAGTGCCGGCTGGCATGCACGGTCCACCTCCTGGACGATGGCTTTCAGCATGTGCAGTTGGCGCGCGATGTCGATCTGGTGGTGATGGCGAGAGCGACACTGGACGAACGCCTGCTGCCGTTCGGCGCATTGCGCGAGCCGGTTGTGGCCGCCCGCGCCGCCGATGCGCTGCTCGTGACGGGGAGCGACACCGATGTCGAAGAGATTTCAGCCAGGCTTGCCGTGCACACGGCCTTTCGGGTCGTGTCGAGATACGATGCGCCCCGCATGATGGCCACGTCTGAGAACCCGGTTCACGAGTTGCGCGGGCGAAGAGCCGTGGCCGTTGCCGGAATTGCACGCCCCGAGCGCTTCTTTACGGCACTGCGCGAACTGGGCTGGGACGTCGCCCGTGAGTTGGCATTCCGCGATCACCATTGGTTCACGCCGCGCGACATCGACGCGATCCGCCGGGCTGCGGTCGAGACGGGCGCCGATGTGGTGATCACCACCGAGAAGGACGCGGTGCGGCTGCCCGTCCATACCGGAATGCCCTGGGCCGTTCTGCCGTTGCAGCTCCTCGTCGAACCGCCGGACCGTTTCGGTGCATGGCTTGCGGGCCGACTGGCGGCAGCGCGCCGCCGCCGGATAGGAGACGCGGCGTGAAGCTTCGCTTCCGTCTCGAGGCGTTCGTCGCGAGCACGGTCCGCGTGCTGGTACGACTGCTGCCCATGGTGGCGGTGCGCGCGCTCGGCCGTGGCATCGGCAAGGTCGCCTATCTGCTCGACGGCCCGCACACGCGGACCGCGCTCGACAATCTTGCGAAGGCGTTCCCCGGGCGGTTGCCGTCGGAGCGCCGGGCGCTCGCCCGAAACATGTTTGCGCACTTCGGTGCACTGCTGTTCGAGCTGCTCAAGTTCGGCACGTGGTCGCGCGAGCAGATGCTGGCGGCGATCGAGTGCGAAGGTGAGGATCGGGTGCGCCAGGCGCTTGCCCAGGGGCGGGGTGTCCTGTTCTTCACCGGGCATTTCGGCTACTGGGAAATCCACGCCGTTGCCCACGCGCTGCAGATCGAGCCGATCTCCGTCCTCGCGCGGCCGCTCGACAACCCGTTGCTCGACGCCATGCTCGACCGGATCCGCACGTCCACGGGCAACCGTGTGATTCAACGTCGCGGAGCGGTGCGACCCATCCTGAGGGACCTTGCGGCCGGCCGAGGCATCGCCATTCTGATCGATCAACACCTGCACGAGTCCGACGCCGTTCACGTCGATTTCTTTCAACGTCAGGCTGCCACGACGTCGGCGCTGGCGGCGCTCGCGCTTCGCACGGGGGCGCCGGTCATTCCTGTGTTTGCGCTCCCGTTGCCGCGTGGGCGCTACTGGCTGATCTACGAACATCCGATCGAGCCGCCGCTGGCCGACACGCCCGACGCCGTGCGCGAGTTCACGCAGCGGTGCACCGACGTCCTCGAGATGTACGTGAGGCGTCATCCCGATCTCTGGTTGTGGATGCATCGCCGCTGGCGGGATCAGGAGCCGGGATCCGGGATCGGGGATCCGGGATCGGAGATCGCGGATCCGGAATCGGGAGTGCATCTGACAGGTGCCGACAGCTCCCGGGCCCCGGGATCCCGCCGCAATCGCCGCTCCGATGCCGATGTCTAGTCCCGCCGGCGTACTGGTGGTGGCCCCGAACTGGCTGGGCGACGCGGTGATGGCGCTGCCGGCCATCTCCGACGTCAGGAACGAGTTTCCGTCGGCGCGGCTGACGGTCGCCGCGCGGCCGGGCGTCGCGGACCTGTTCAGGCTCGTGCCGTTCGTCGATGACCTGGTGACGCTGCGCTGGAGCGGACGCTGGTGGCAGCGACACGGCTTTGAAGGCGACGCCGCGCAGCTGCGCGAGCTTGGGTCGGATCTGGCGATCCTGCTGCCGAATTCGTTTGCGAGCGCCTGGCTGGTGAAACACGCGGCGGTGATGGATCGATGGGGCTACGCCGCCGACATGCGCGCCAGGCTGCTGTCGCGGGCCGTCCCGCGGCCGGCCGGCAGCATGCACCAGGGCGCCTACTACCAGCACCTGACGCGCGAGCTGGGCCTCGACAGCGGTCCGCTCGAGCCCGCCGTCACCGTTCCTGAAGCCATCCTGACAGCCGCGCGCGATCTTCTCGTCGCGCGACGGTGGGACGTGTCGACGCCGCTCGTGGCGTTCGCGCCCGGCGCCGCCTATGGGACGGCCAAACGATGGATCCCGCGACACGCGGCTCGTCTCGTCTCGATGCTGGTGCGGAAGCGTTCCGCGACGTGTGTGCTCGTGGGAAGCCGTGGAGACGCCGCCACGTCGGAGCAGATTCGCCGGACGGTCGATCCCGACGCGACGTCGCGCCTCATCGACGTCACCGGCGAGACGACGATCGAGATGCTGGCCGGCGTCCTCGGCGTGGCGTCGGCCTGTGTGTCGAACGACTCGGGCGCGATGCACCTGGCCGCGGCCGTCGGCACGCCGATCGTGGCGCTGTTCGGGCCCACCAATGAATACGAGACGGCGCCGCTCACGCGGCAGGGACGACAGGCCGCTGTCCTGACTCATCGAGTGTGGTGCCGGCCGTGCATGCTGCGCGAGTGTCCGATAGACCATCGCTGCATGAAAGGCCTCACACCCGAGCGCGTGTACGACGCGCTCGTCCGGATGACCCCATAATGCACCGATGCTATTCTCAACACTCTCTGCCTGGAGTTCCTGGAGTTCAGTTGTGTTGGATAGTGAGTACGGAACACCGAGACACCGAGACACGCTAATAGGTTTGGCCTCGGTGCCTCTGTGCCTCGGTGGTTCGTGATCATCAAGTGAAGTGAGCGCCAGGCTAATGGAGGCCGCAGAGTGGATGCTGCGCACCTGTTCGCGCTGACTGGCGCGTTTCGCGGCACGCGTGTCGCCGTCGTGGGCGACATCGTGGCCGACGAGTTCGTGTACGGCAGGGTGGCGCGCGTCTCGCGCGAGGCGCCCGTGCTGATTCTCGAGTACGACTCCACCGAGATCGTGCCGGGCGGCGCCGGCAATGCCGCCAACAACGTGGCCGCCCTCGGCGGCAGTGCATCGCTCGTGGCGATGGTCGGCCGTGACGAGCCTGGGCGCCGGGTGCTGGACGCGCTGCACCGGCGCGTCGATTCGAGCCGTGTGATACGGATGAACGGTGCGCCCACGCCGGTCAAGACGCGGATTCTGGCCGGAGGCGTCCACTCCGCGAAGCAGCAGGTGGTGCGAATCGATCGCGCCGTGGCACGAACGGTTGACCTCAGGCGCCGGCGGGCATTCGAGCGGGCGGTGCTCAAAGCCATCCGGCAGGCGGACGCCGTACTGCTGTCCGACTACGGATCTGGTCTCGTGACGCCGGCGCTTGCACGCAGGATCCGTGCTGAGCGCAAACGTGTCGGGGCGCCGATTCCCGTGCTGATCGACAGCCGGTACCGGCTGCTCGATTACACGGGACTGACCATGAGCACGCCGAATCAGTCGGAAGTGGAGCAGGCGCTGGGTGTGCGGATCGGCGACAACCTGCGGGCGCTCGAGCGCGCGGGTCGCGAGATCCTGGAGCGCACGAACATGCAGGCGGTGCTCATCACGCGCGGCAGCCGCGGCATGTCGCTGTTCGTGCCCGATGCGCCGACCTTCCATATCCCCATCTTCGGCACCTAGTTCATCGTCGACGTCACCGGCGCCGGCGACACGGTGGTCTCGACCGTCGCGCTGGCCCTCGCGGCGGGCGGCAGCTTCGAAGCCGCCGCGCGGCTCGCGAACTATGCGGGCGGTCTCGTTGTCATGAAG
>JBOGIR010000558.1:0-1751 GCA_050742335.1 Vicinamibacterales bacterium
GCCACGGTGAGCTGATCACGCGACGACAGCGTGACCAGGATCCTCTCGACTACTTCCTGGAGACGTTCCCCCCTGCGTTCAGTGAGATGGCCCTCTAAGAGGCGTACCCGATCCCTAACAATCCGTGGTGAAAGTCGCTGAGAAATCTCTCGTCAACAGCGACGGGGTGCCCGTACAGTGCGGTCTATGGCGATGGGCAAACGCACGAGCGAACAAGCTCCGCTGTGGGTGGCGACCACTGACCTGCCGGTGTCGCCGGGCCATCCGTTCTACGCCAAGCTGAACACCATCCTCGATGAGGCCGGGTTCGATCAGTTCGCCGAGGGGCAGTGTCGGGAGTTCTATGCCCCGATGATGGGCCGACCGAGTCTGCCTCCGGGACGATACTTCCGCTTGCTGCTGGTTGGGTATTTCGAAGGGCTCGATTCGGAGCGCGGCATCGCCTGGCGCGCGGCCGATTCGCTCGCCGTGCGCACCTTCGTGGGGCTCGGCCTCGACACCGCCGCGCCGGATCATTCCACGATTTCGCGGACCCGGCGGCTGATCGCGCTGGAGACGCATCGCGCCGTCTTTACCTGGGTCCAAGAGCGCTTGGCGGCAGCCGCACTGCTGAAGGGCCGCACCGTGGCGATCGACGCGACGACGCTGGAAGCGAACGCCGCCATGCGGAGCATCGTCCGGCGCGACACCGGCGCGACGTACCAGGAATTCCTGACCCGGCTCGCCGCGGAGTCCGGCCTGAAGACGCCGACGCGGGCGGCGCTGGCACGGCTCGATCGGCGGCGGAAGAAGCGGACCTCGAACAAGGACTGGCAAAACCCGTTCGATCCGGACGCGAAGATCACGAAGATGAAGGACGGCCGCACGCACCTCGCGCACAAAGCCGAACATGCCATCGATCTCGAGAGCGGCGCGATGGTCGCCGTGACCGTGCAAGGCGCCGATGTCGGCGATACGACGAGTCTGGTCGAGACGGCGCTCGCCGCAGCCGAACAAGTCGAGGCTGCCCATGGCGCGAGTCCCACGCCGGCGGCGCTCACCGAGCTCATCGCCGACAAGGGGTATCACAGCAATCAGACCATGATCGATCTGCACGCCGTCGGCGTGCGGTCGTACATCGCTGAACCCGAGCGCGGGCGCCGATCCTGGACGAATGCGCCGGACGCGCAGCACGCGGTCTACGGCAATCGGCGCCGCATCCGCGGGGCGCGGGGCCAGCGGCTCATGCGCCGGCGTGGCGAGTACGTCGAGCGGTCCTTCGCTCACGTGTACGACACCGGCGGGATGCGCCGCACGCACTTGCGCGGCCATCCGAATATCCTCAAACGCCTGTTGATCCACGCGAGCGCCTTCAATCTCGGAATTCTGATGCGGCAGGTGTTCGGCCGCGGGACGCCGCGCGGGCTTCAAGGACACTCGTTGGACCCCGGCGCGCGTGACATCGCCCTCGCCATGTTCTCCGAGCGGCTCTGGGTGACGACGAACGCGCTTCTGGCACCCTTGAGACTTCTCCCGCGCGTCGCGCGCGGTCAGTCGGCGCTCGCGATCGCTTGATGGCGCGCGCGGCTTTCACCACGGACTGCTAACGCTGTTGCACAGTGACGAGCAGCTTGGTCGGACGCTGAGAGAGACTGGAGTTGGTCCACGGCTCCAACCGTTCCGCTAGGGAGTTACCGGGATGAGGACGGTTACCGCTCTCCGCCTTCTCGGAGCGCCACGGTGATTGACCCGGCAGTCACTGACCGCCAAGT
>JBOGIR010000559.1:0-8720 GCA_050742335.1 Vicinamibacterales bacterium
GCGAACGGCGAGTGTCGCGCGATGGCCGACCCGAATTTTGGCGGCACCCGCCGCGGCACCACCTACGATCCGGAGGTGCTTCGCGGCTGGGGCGTCCGCGAGTACAACTGGGAGTTTTCCACCGCGGTGCAACACGAACTGCTCCCGCGCGTATCGACCGAGATCGGCTACTTCCGGCGCTGGTACGGCAATCTGGGGCTCGGCACGCCGACCGGTGGCAGTGGCGGCGTGTCGCTCGTGACGATAGACGACCGCACGCTGTCGGCCGCAGATTTCGACACCTTCTGCATCACGGCGCCGACCGACGCCCAACTGCCGCGCGGAGGCGGCTATGAGGTCTGCGGCCTGTACGACGTGAAGCCCGAGAGGTTCGGCCTGGCCGCCGACAACTTCGTGACCTTCTCGGGCAACTACGGCAGGCAGATCCAGCACTTCAACGGCGTCGATCTCAACGTCAACGCGCGGCTGCCGCAGGGCATCCTGCTCCAGGGCGGGGTGAGCACGGGCCGGACGAGCACCGACAACTGCGAGATCGTCGAGAAGGTGCCGGAGATGCTCGTTGGCGCGGCGCTGATTTCCCGCGATCACTGCCACGTCGACACCGCGTTCCTCACGCAGGTCAAGCTGCTCGGCTCGTACACGATTCCCGGCATCGACGTGCGGCTCGCCGGCTCGTTCCAGAGCATCCCCGGACCGCCGATCGCCGCCAACCTCGTGGTGCCGAGCGCGGTCGTCGCCCGCTCGCTCGGCCGGCCGCTTGCGGGCGGGGCCGCCAACGCCACGGTCAACATCATCGACCCGGGGACGATGTACGGCGACCGGCTGAACCAGCTCGACGTTCGCGTCTCGAAGATCCTCAGGTTCGCGACGGCGCGGACGACGCTGAACCTTGATGTCAACAACGTGCTGAACGTCAATCCTGTGACGGCAGAGAACCCGGTGTACACCATTTGGCGGAGACCGCAATCCGTGCTGCTGGCGCGCTTCGCCAAGCTCAGCATGCAGTTCGACTTCTGACACCCAAAGCCCAGAGCCTAGATTGTGAGTTTCGCTATGAAGAACAGTCTCGTGACCTCGGTCGCTGCTCTTACGACGGCGTCAGTCCTGCTGTTCGCCGGTAATCTGTCGATGTCTGAGGCGGGGCAGCAGAACCCGGCGGCAGCGAAGCCTGCCGGACCTGTGCCGCGTCTGGCCGATGGCAAGCCGGATATGACCGGCGTGTGGGGGCAGATGGGATTCGGCGGTAACGACGGCCTTGCCGAGCTCGAGAAGCTGTACACACCGGCGGCGCGAGCGAAGATGCAGGGACTGGTCGAAGCTGACGATCCCTTGTTCCGCTGCCTGCCGTATGGAGTCCCCCGAAGCATCCTCAGCTCGCCCTGGCCGTTCCAGATCGTGCAGCGGGCGGGCATGATGGTGGTGCTCACCGAGTACTACCATTCGTTTCGCTTGATCCCGACCGACGGAAGTCCGCATCCGCCGGACGCGCTGCCCACCTACTTTGGCGATTCGGTCGGCCGCTGGGACGGCGACACCCTCGTCGTCGACGTCGCCGGCTTCAACGGGAAGACGTGGCTCGCGGATGCGCGTGACAGACCCACGCCGGCCAGCAGGGGCATCTGGCTGCACTCCGATGCGCTGCACGTCGTCGAGCGCTGGCGCCTGGTGGATGCGAATACGCTCGAGTACCAGGCCAACGTCGAGGATCCGCAGATGTTGACGGGGCGGTGGACGTCGCCGCCGAAAAGGGTCACACGACAACCCTTCGGGAAGATTGGCGAAGGGATGTGTTTCGACACCACCACCTACGAGCTGACGAAGGGCGCGAAGTAGTAGATATGATTCACTACATGAACACGAGGGTCTTCACACGTGCATTGGACCGCTATACGACCCCCAACGCGAATTTTGAACCCGTTGTGAATCCGTATAGCGGTCCTAGGCGCGCGGAGCGCGCCAAGAAAACGCTGTCAACCAGCCAAGGGCAAATCTTCACCGCGATATCAAGGGCAGGCCCTTGGCTGGTTGGCAGAAATTGCCACCCCTGGGCGCCCCAGGGCGCTGCAAATACTGCCTACTTGCCCAGGCCGATCGTGGGATTGCGGGCTTTTTGGGTCGGCATCAACCGTGCTCACCGTCAGCCCGTGGGTGTGCACCGCTTTACGGACCTGCGTGCCTGGCAGAGCTGTCATGCGTACAAGAACGCGGTGTACCGGCTCTGTACAGAGGGACCGTTATCAATCGTCTGGTCACGGCGCCGCCAGCTCGAGGAGGCCGTAGCGGGTCCGCCCGGTCACCTCGCCGAAGGGTTCGGCAGGTTCAACCCAGCCGACTTCGGTCGGTTTCTCGTGTTGGCGCGCGCGTCCTTGATGGAGTCGCAGAACCATCTGCGAGACGCCGTCGACCGGGGCTACATCACTGAGGACGTTCGTGCGGCGCACGATCGGCTCGCCGAAGCGGCACTCCAGGAAGTCACCGGCCTGATGGAGTACCTGCAGTCCCCAGAAGCCCTTCGAAACGCTCGCCGCGCCCGCGAACGTCGCATCGCGTCGCGACCCGAACGCCGAACCCCGAACCCCGAACCAGGAACCAAGAACCGAACTTGAACACGAACCGAGAACTTGAGAACCGAGAAGTGTGAACGACGGCGCTCACTCATCGCCCCATTCTCACCATCGATGTAATTCGCAGTATTCCGTCGGTTCGGTTCCAGAGAGGAACGACTCGTCGTACACCCGCGGGCAGCCGGGAAGCGCGAGCTTGCCGGTGTCACGGTCGATCTCGACGAACGTGAGCCCGCCCGGCACGTCGAAGGCGACGCTGGGCCGGCCCGCCAGCGCCTTCTTCATGAACTCGGTCCAGATGGGCAGCGCCGCCTGCGTGCCCGTCAACGACAACGGCTGGTTGTCGTCGAAGCCGACCCAGACGACGGTGAGCAGCTCCGGCGTGAAGCCGACGAACCAGGCGTCGCGCAGATCGTTGGTAGTGCCGGTCTTCCCGGCCGCATCGAGCGCGAACCCGGCCGCGCGCGCGCCCGCGGCAGTGCCCTCATTGAGCACGCTGCGCATCATGTTGGTCACGAGAAACGTGGTGTCGGCGCGCGCAGCACGTCGCAGGGCCGGCTCCATCGGGCGGAGGTCGTGGCCGGCGGTCTGCACGTGCTGAATGGCTTTGAGCGGGCGGACGCTGCCGCCGTTGACAAACAGCGTGAAGGCTTGCGCCACTTCGAGCGGCGTCAGCTCGAAGACGCCCAGCGTGATCGCAGGCACCGCCTGGGGGGGACTGCCGACGCCGACGCGTCGCCAGAGCGCGGCCACGCGGTCGAACCCGATCGCTTCGCCGACATGAATGGTGCCCAGGTTCCGCGACATCGCGAGCGCCCGGCGCCAGGTGATCGCGCCGTCGTACTCGTCGTAGTTGCGCGGCTCCCAGACCTGGTCGTCGAACGAGACGGTCGACGGCTCGTCCATCGTCATGGACGCCGGCGTGAGGTCCGTGCGTCCCTCTTCGGCGGCGCGCTCGAAGGCCGCCAGGTACACGAACGGCTTGAACACGGAGCCGGGCTGCCGGCGTGCCGTGGTGGCGCGGTTGTATTGCGACTGGTTGTACGACCGGCCGCCGACCATGGCCAGAATCTCGCCGGTGCGCGGGTCGACGGCAATGAGCGCGGCCTGCGCGGTGTCGGTGCGGCGGCGCCGCGCGAGCAGGCGGTCGACCTGGGTCAGGCCGTTGACCACGGCGTCGAGCGCCGCGCGCTGCAGGTTCAGGTCGAGCGTGGTGAAGACGTCAACCTGCCCCGCCTGCACCGTGAGGCCGGGGAAGGCCTGCGCGAGCTGTTCGCCGATCATATCGACGAAGTAGGGCGCCTCGTTGTCGACCGCGCGCGCCACCAGCCGCAGCGGTTCACGCGAGGCGCGCTCGGCGACGTCGGGCAGGATGTACTCCTCGTCGGCCATCGCCTGCAGGACGACGTTGCGCCGCTCGACGGCCCGTTCCGGACGGGCGAACGGCGAGCGGGTGGCGGGACTCTGAATGACCCCGGCAATGAGCGCCGCCTCGCTCAGCGAGAGGTTCGCGACGTCCTTCCCGAAAAACAGGCGCGCCGCCTCGGCCACGCCGTGGATGGCGAACGATCCGCGCTGGCCGAGGTAGATGTCGTTCAGGTACAGCTCGAGGATTTCATCTTTCGACGCGCGCCGTTCGAGCACCAGCGACATCAGTGTCTCGCGCAGCTTCCGCAAGTACGAGCGCTCGCCGGCCGACAGCTCCGCATTGAACTGGTCGGCGAGAAAGAACATGCGCGCAAGCTGCTGCGTGATGGTGCTGTAGCCCACGAGGGTGGGGTTGTCGCCGAGCACGTTGGTCACGGCGGCGGCCAGCATCCGAATCGGATTGATGCCGGGGTGTGAGTAGAAGCCCTGATCCTCGATGGCGAGTACGGCCTGCTGGACGTACAGCGGAATGGTCGACAGCGGCACGCTGCGGCGCTTCTCCCGGCCGCCGCTGCCCATGAGCGCCGTCAGCAGCGGCGCGTCGAGCTGAAGGGCGTCGCGCTGGGTACGGCCCACGTCGATCCGCTGGATGCCGCCTCCGAACGACACGCGAACCACCTCGTCGCCAAGATCGCTCGACCGTGGTCTGATGGCGATGGCGGTGCGCTCGACCGCGAATTCGCCTGGCGCGTCTGCGCGCTCGCGTTGGGCGTATCCGAGATCGTTGAGTCGCGCGACCAGGTCCTGTCGGGTGAGGGCCTGCCCGCGCCAGAGGACGAAGGGGCGCGCATACACACGCGGCAGCGTCCGTTCGCGCTCGCCATGGAGCCGCTCGTCGATGAGCTGAGCGAAAGCGATGTAGTAGTACGCGAGCGTCCCCACCAGGACGAGGGCCAGGACTCCTCCTGCAGAGAGGGCGTATCGGAACCACGCGGGCCTGGACGCGGTGGTGCGCCTCAAATCGTCATCACCCAGTGCGTGCCTTGCTCCAACGGGAGGTCGTCCATCAGCCGATCGACCAGGCCGGGACCGTACTTGTTGAGGAAGTAGACGAAGCCGACGGCCCGCTCCTGCGGTTGGCCGCCAGGAAACGCCTGTGCCTGCGCGCTTCTGAACTGCCGGCGCACCGTGTCGTCCTTGCGCTTGATGGCCTGGACGATCTTGGCGTGCAGCTTTTTCAGGTCGTCGTGCATGCGACCCGCCGCCGATCGTGCCGCCCCCTCGAGCGTGGAATCGAGCTCGGCGACGGTTCGGGCCAGCAGCTCCATCCGCTCGCTGACGACGCGCACCGCCTCGTCGAGCGACGTGGTGACCGCCCGCGGGATCTGCGCCTCGAGCAGCTGATTGAGCGCGCCTTCATCCTGTTGGCGCAGCGACTCCAGCGGTACGTCGTAACGCGTGAGGAATCGCATCGCGTTCGAATCGACGAGCGTTGCCGTGGCGCGCTGAAACATGAGCGGCATCGGCACGCCGAAGGCGTCGTATACCTTGCGAAGCTGGGCGAGATAGGCGAGCTCGTTGGGTCCCGCCACGTAACAGGCCGTCGGGAACAGCCCGTCCTGCACGAGCGGCCGCAGCAGCACATTGGGACTGAATTCGGCCGGCTGCGTTCGCACCAGGTCCAGCCACCCCCGCGCCTGGTCTGCCCGGATCGGGGTTCTCGCGCCATCCAGATGGAAGAGCGCCGCATAACCGTCCTGCGGTGTCACCTGCGCGTGATAGCCGCGCGCGACCAGCTGCGCGCCCGCCTCAGTCGCCAGCCGCGATGCCGTGCCCGCCTGCTCGATCTCGCGGGCGAACAGCGCCGCCGCAAGCGGTTTCGCGGCAGGATCGGACGAATCGAATACGACGAGCCCGTGCGGGCCGAGGATCGACTCCAGCCAGCCGCCGAAGGCGTCGGCCATGCCCGCCCCTGGCCGGTATGCGCCGCGCAGTCCGTCGAGCACCGAGGGCGTGAACTCGGTCGGCTGCAGCAGCCCCGTCAAGGCGTTCATGGCCTCGCGTACCGAGTCGTCCAGGCGGACCCGTGCGACGGGTCCTTCACCGGCTCCCGGCAGCGTGCCAAGGCTCACCTCGGCCAGATTGAGCGCGCCGTCCAGCACACCGCACGATCGAACCTCGTTCCAGTCGTGGTCCTCTGCGTCAATCCAGAAGACTGCGACGGTCGGCACGCCGTGCGCCTCGGCCACGCGCGTCGCGAGCCGGATCGTGGTTACTGCCTTGAGCAAGGTGAACAGCGGACCGCCAAAGAGCCCTGCCTGCTGTCCGGTGACGAGAGCGACGCAATGCGGGTCGCGCAGACGCGCCGCTGCGGCGACCGCCTCCGGAGGCGCACCTCGCCGGTGCTGCTGCGCCTGCACGAGGCTGGCAAGGGAGGCGCGATCGCGCGGATGGCGCTGGGCGCGCTCGATGGCGTCACGCCACGCGGCCGGCTCGGCCGGGTTGCCGGCGAAGAAGTCGGCGACGCGCGCGTACTCGAACGCGTAGTCGGCGGCGAGGCGCTTGATCCACGGAAAACGGCGAATCTCGAATGGAAGGCGGCGTGCGGTGTCTGAAAGCCCTGTGTGCGTAAGCACCGGATGGTACTGTCGCAGAGCGTCGCGCGCACTGTCAAGGCAGCGACGTGCCACACGTAACGCTCCGCGCGCGGAGCGCGCCAAGAGACACTGCCAACCAGTCACGGGCTCTGCGATCTCAAGGGCAGGGCCCGTGACTGGTTCGGCAGGAGTTCACATGCTACGATCCGTGGACCTGATCCACGCCGTCGCGCTTCCACTTTAGGAGTTCCGCCACTGACCGGGCACGGTTTCCAGTTCGATGCGCGCGCCGATTCGACCGAGTCGGCGCCCGAGATCGATCTGCCGTTGCACGATGTCGAGCCGCAGCGCGACGAAGAGCCGCCACCTCAGCGGGCCTCGTCGTCTTCCGATTCCGACCGCGGTATTACCGCAGGCATCCTCGTGGTTGGACTGCTGGGCGGATTCGTCGGCGGATTTCTATCGGGCCAGCGTCTGGCGCCACCGCCTCCCCCGCGTGTCACCGATGTCCCTCGGCCTGCTCAGGACGTCTCACCCGCACCGCCCGCGGTGATTACCGAATCACCGGTGACCGAGGTGCCAGATAACCCCGTGGCGCCAACCTTGCCGGGTCCGTCTGGCGAACCCGGCCAGGCTCGCCCCACCACCACGCGGACTCAGCCCGACGCGCCGCGTACTCCATCACGAGGCCTCCTCAGTGGGGCGGCCACGCCCTCCGCCCAAGCCAAGCCTGCCATGCTGGAACTTGCTTCACGCCCAGCCGGCGCAACCGTCTACCTGGATGACGTCCGCGTGGGTGTCACGCCGGTGACGATCAACGATGTCAGGCTTGGCACGCGCCGCGTGCGGATCGAATTGACAGGGCACCGTCCGTGGATTACATCGGTCGAAGTGGAAGCGGGCGCGCAC
This sequence comes from Vicinamibacterales bacterium, assembly GCA_050742335.1. Taxonomy (GTDB): domain Bacteria; phylum Acidobacteriota; class Vicinamibacteria; order Vicinamibacterales; family UBA2999; genus DATCJA01. Next base: position 7,439 of record JBOGIR010000559.1, read on the forward strand.
CTTCGTCTCGGAGCCTCGCTGGAATGAACGCCATCCTCGCACTCGAAGACGGCACCTGGTATCGCGGCGTCGCCGCGGGCGCGCAGGGCGAGTCGGCTGGGGAGGTCGTGTTCAACACGAGCATGACCGGGTACCAGGAAGTGCTCACCGACCCGTCCTACGCAGGGCAGATCGTGACCATGACGGCCCCCCAGATCGGTAATTACGGTGTCGCTCCCGGCGACGCCGAATCGCAGATGCCGCACGTGGCAGGGTTCGTCATGCGCGAGGCGTCGCCGCTGGCGAGCAACTGGCGCGCCGAAGGGACGCTGCGCGACTACCTGATTCAGCACAACATCGTGGCCATCGGCGATATCGACACACGCGCGCTGACGCGCGTCCTGCGGTCGGCGGGCGTCATGCGCGGCGTTGTGGCGACCGGGCCGGCCGATCCCGACGAACTGGTCGGGAAGGCGCGGGCCATTCCGAGGATGGAAGGGTCGGACCTGGTGCGCGGGGTCACGTGCGGTCGTCCGTACGCCTGGCGCGACCGCGCGCCCGCCTCCGGCAACGCGGATCATGCCGAATTCGGCCTCCCCCCAGCGCGCCGGGCGTCGAGGCGGCTGCGGGTGGCGGCATACGATTTCGGGATCAAGTGGAACATTCTGCGACGCCTCGACGCGTACGGGTGCGATGTCCACGTGTTTCCCGCCGATGCGCCCGCGCGCGACCTGCTGGCGGCCGATCCGGATGGCATCTTCCTGAGCAACGGTCCTGGCGACCCGGCGGCGCTGACGTATGCGATCGACAACGTCCGTGAGCTCGTCAACGCCGATCGGCCGATGTTCGGCATCTGCCTCGGTCATCAGGTGCTCGGCCTCGCGGTGGGCGGTGGCACATTCAAGCTCAAGTTCGGCCATCGCGGCGCCAACCATCCGGTGAAGGAGCTGAGATCCGGGAAGGTGGAAATCACGTCGCAGAATCATGGCTTCGCCGTCGATCCCGACTCGCTGCCCGCAGACGTGCGTGTGACACACCTGAACCTGTACGATGGCACCGTGGAAGGCTTCCGGCATACGACCAAGCCGATCTTCTCGGTTCAGTACCACCCCGAGGCGTCGCCGGGCCCGCACGATGCCGACTACCTGTTCGAGCAGTTTCTGGATGCCATGGAGAAGCGCTAGTCATATGAAACACGCCACAGAGTCACAGAGACACAGAGTCCATTTGGCCTTCTCTGTGCCTCTGTGTCTTTGTGGCTCGGCTCGCACTGTCGCCGATCGCCACGCGCGGCCCACTGCCC
>JBOGIR010000560.1:0-6343 GCA_050742335.1 Vicinamibacterales bacterium
GCCGGCGGCGCTCGCTCTTGGGGACACCCGCCTCCGACTGCGGCAGTTCGACGTTTTCGGCTGCCGTCAGCATCGGCAGCAGAAAAAAGCGCTGGAACACGAATCCGATGTGTCGCAGCCGAAGGAGGCTGCGCGCGCGGTCGTCCAGCGTCGCGACGTCGTGACCCTCGAACATCAGCGTCCCGGAGGAAGGCGTGTCGACGCAGCCAAGCATGTGCAGCAGCGTCGACTTGCCGCAGCCGGACGGCCCGCGGATGGCAGTGTGCTCCCCCTGCCCGATGGTGAGCGTCACGTCGCGCACCGCCACGACAGGTCCCGCCGCCATGGGAAACACGCGGGTCACGTTGATAGCCGACAGAACGATGTCGTTCACGCTTCTCGGTTCTCCGTTCTCAGTTCGTGTTCACGTTCGGTTCCACGTTTCAGGTTCCAGGTTCCGGGTTCCGGGTTCGGTCCACCTGCATTGCGTACGCCGTGGCGTATTCGTACGTAGTGTCCGGCATCAGCCGGACTTCGGGCGAACCAACTGAACACGAACCGAGAAGCACCCTGCCTCTGCTCGCGCATGGTTCCCGTGAGAACCGAACCTGAACACGAACCGAGAATTGAGCACCAAGAAGTGTGAACGACACGATTCACGAGATCACCTCGTTCCGCAACGTGGCGGCGATGGGGAGTCTCGCGACGATGTACATCGGGTAGAGCGCAGCGGCGACGGCGGTGGCGGCAAGGAGTCCACCGTGGATGAGGAGCGCCTCCGGCGCGAAGACGAAGAAGTGCAACTGGGCGGGGATGCCAGGCATCGTCTTCAGAATGGCGTCGAGCCACGTGGCGAGCAGCGCACCGAGCGGTAGCGACAGGAGGCCGCCGATGCCGACGATGAGCGCTGACTCGCAGAGGACATCCAGCACTACGCGGTTTCGGGAGAACCCCAGTGCGCGCAGCGCCGCCACTTCACCGAGGCGCTGATTCACCGACACCGTGAGCAACACCGTGATGAGCAGCAGCGCAAACGTCACCGTGATCGTCGTCAGGACGGTGGAGATTTGGCGGAAGTAGGTGAAACCGCCTCGCTGGAGCTGTCCGATCGCCTGCTCGTTGGTGAAGACGCGGAGTTCGGGATACAGGGCCGCGATGGCCGCCGCTGCGGCGTCGGCATCGCCGGCGGATGTGACAGCGAGGAAATCGGCGAGATCGGCCTGTGGCGTGCCGCACGCCTCCGACAAGCTGGCGGCGGTCGTGGCAGCAGCCGGTTCTTCGGGCGTCTCGAACGGAAGCTCCGCGATCCCGACGACCCGAAACGCAGTCGCCGGTGGGATCCCTGCTCCTCCGACGCACGTGGCTCGCACGCGAACCGTGGCGCCCGGTTCTGCATTCAGCATCTGCGCGGCATATTGGTTGAGCACGAGCTCGTATGTCGCCTGCGGGTCGCGCCCCCGGAGAATCGTCCAGGGAGGTGGCGCACCGGTGCCGACGCCAAGAATCGAGCCGTCGTTCGCAGCGGTTGCGCTGCGCTCGAAGTCGGCGTCCTCGGTTCGGATCGTCAGGACTGATTGCACCGATGGCAGCGCAGCAATCCTGGACGCGAGGGTCGAGCCGTCGCTGATGTCGGGGCTGCCGCCAGGCAGCTGGTCCGTGGCGATGATGCGGATGTCGAAGCCCAGGCGCTCGAACAGCTCGCGCATCGAACGCACGAGGCCCTCCGAGAGCAGGAGCATGTCGAACAGCAGGGCGCCGACCGCGGCGACGCCGGCAATCCCAAGCGTCGAGCGCGCCGGCTGGCGCACGAGACTGCGCCAGGCGAAGGGGAGCACCGTCATCGGCGAGCCAGCCTCAGTCCACCGCGGCGCAGCAGCGCCCACGATGCCGCAACGGTGGCCGCGGCACCCAGGGGTATCGCGACGGCGAGGCAGAAGGCGGCGACATCCGGACTGACGCGCACGAATATGAGCGCGGTGTCGTACCGCCACTGGAAGAAGCGGTTGATGATCCCCTCGGACGCGACCGCCAGCACGAGGCCGAACAGGGCGCCGGCGCCTGCGATGAGAATGCCCTCGAACAGGACCTGCATGAGGATGCGGCGCGCGGGGAGGCCAATCAGCCGCAACACGCCGATGGTCTCTCGGCGCTCGTCCACCAGCATGATCGTGAGCGCCAGCAGGAAGACCGTGGCCGCGACGATGGTGACGGCGGCGATCGCGAGGTGAAACCGCTCGATCACGACGAAGGTGCTGCCCTGGCCCGCGGCCCCTTCGGCCGGACGCGCAACCACACCCGGCGTGCGCGCGTTCACGTCGCGCGCGAATGCGGCCGACGACCCGGGACTGACGAGCGCCACGTTGATGGTGTCGACGTGCTCTGCGCCTGCGGGCTCGAGCGTGAGGGCGAGGAGGTCGGGAAGGTGCAGCCGGACCTCGCGCGGGACGTTGCCAAGCCGTGCCGGGTCCGGTGTCGGCTCATAGATGCCGGCGACGCGAAACTCGCGCGCGTTCGTACCCTTCGCATCGGTGGCCAACCGCACGGTCTCGCCGGCAGCGAGGCCTTCGAGCTCGGCAAGTTGACGAGACACGAGGATGTGCGGCAGCTCCTGGGCCCGCAAGACGAGCGCGGATGCGATGAGGGCGCTCGTGAAGGCAAGAACGAACGTCACTTCTTACTCATCTCCACGATCCGCCTCCACTCGTCGTCGGTGACCGGCATCACCGACAGTCGTGACATCCTGACGAGCGGAAACGACGCGAACCCCCGGTCCGCCTTGATGGCCGCAAGCGTCACCGGGTGCGCCAGCTTCTTGTCCGGGGCGATGTCGACGGCGTATAGCTTGCCGGACGCGTCCGACGGGTCGGGGTAGGCGTCGCTCAGCGCGCGCGCGGTCGCCACCACCGCCTTTTCCTTGCCGGTGTGATAGTAGAAGATGCGGTCGCCTGTGCGGATCGCGCGGAGGTGCTTCTGGGCGAGCGGGTTGCGCACGCCGGCCCAGACGGTCGTGCGGTCGCGCTCGAGCTGATCGTAGCCGTAATGATCGGGTTCTTCTTTCACCAGCCACTGCGCCATGAGCCGGATTATATCGACTGTGCTCCCTCCGCTTCGCGATCGTATCCGGCCCGGCGTGCGGGTGCTGTTTGTCGGCATCAATCCCGGCATCCGTTCGGCGCTGACCGGTCACCACTTCGCGGGCTACTCGAACAGGTTCTGGAAGCTGCTGTACGACGCACGACTGGTCCCTGAGCCGATGACGCATGTCGATGACGGACGCCTGCCCGAATGGGGCTACGGCATCACGAACCTCGTTGCGCGAGCGACGCCGGGCATGGACACGCTGCGGCGTGAGGAGTTCACGGCCGGACGCGCGCGCGTGCGGCGCAAGGTACGGCGCTACCGGCCCGCCGTCGTCGCGCTCGTGGGCGTCACGGTGTTTCGCGCACTGTTTCCGGATCGCACAGGCGCCGTATCGCTCGGCTTGCAGGAGGAGCGCATGAATGGGTCCGCGGTGTTCGTCCTGCCGAACCCGAGCGGACGGAACGCCGGCTTCAGCTATGCGGAGATGCTGACGGCCTTCCGCGCGCTTCGCCGGTATACGACGCGCGCCTAGGGCAGCCCTTGACTGGTTTGAGCTACGATACGGTGCATGGCTGCGACACCTTCGACGATGGTAGATCTGGGAACCACACTTCCGCCGTTTCGGCTGCGCGATTTCAACGGAAAGGCCGTCACGTCCGACGACTTTGGAGGGTCGAAAGGCGTGCTCGTCGCCTTCATCTGTCCCCACTGTCCGTTCGTGCGGCACGTGCGCGGCGAGTTCGCACGACTGGCGCAGGACTTCCAGCAGCGCGGGGTCGCCGTGATCGCGATCAATTCGAACGACGTGACCGCGTTTCCCGACGACGGTCCGGACGGCATGCGCAAGGAAGCGAGCGAGGTCGGATACACCTTCTCCTACCTCTACGACGACACCCAGGAGGTGGCGAGGTCGTTTCGCGCCGCCTGCACACCCGACTTTTTCCTGTTCGACGATCAGCGGCGCCTGGTGTACCGCGGCCAGTTCGACGACAGCCGGCCAAAGAGTCCGGTGCCGGTGACGGGGAAGGACCTGAAGGAGGCCGTCGATGCGCTGCTCGCCGGCAGGCCCGTGCCGGCCGATCAGCGGCCGAGCCTTGGCTGCAATATCAAGTGGATGCAGGGCGCGGCGCCGGAGTACTTTCGAGTGTGACTCTAGGCTTTAGGCTTTAGGCTTTAGGCTCTAGGCTTTAGGCGATGAACTCGGCTCCAGGCTGGAGGCCCAAAGCCCAAGGCCCAAAGTCCAGAGCCTTTCTAATGCGTCATCGCGTACAACACGACGTTGATGGCCACCTGATAGCCGTCCACTGAGAAACTGTAGAAGTACTGCGGGTCTTCTCCCTCGCGCTCCCACGAGTCGCTCACGTCGGTGTTGTGCGTCATCAGCACCATGACGCGCCCTTTCCCGTCCGCGATGGCGCGTGCGTGCACCTGGGCGCTGTCCGCGCCGCGTTCCGACGTGCCCCCCCTGCTGCCGTACCAGAAGTTGATGCTCGGAATCTGCGGCACGCCCTTGAGGTCGAACATCGTGTGATAGATGGGGTGATCGGGCTGCAGATCGATGATCGGGAACTCGCTCGGTGGCAGCACCTTGCGAATCTGCGCCGCCCAGATGTCCCACGCGTACGATCCCCAGAAATCGTCCACCCAGAGAAACCCGCCCTTGAGCAGATAGGTCCTGAGACGGGTGGCGTCCATATCGCTGAAAAACAGCGTGCCCACCTCCTGCATCATGATGAACGGGCACTGGAACAGCTCATCGTCGGTGAGCCGCACGATGAGGTGGCGCGGCTGGCGCGTGGCGTCGAAGCTGACGGGAATCCTCGTGAGCTCGGAGAGCCGGATCATCAGGTCGATATCGGCGAGCGGATAGTCCGTCAGCCAGCCCCCGCCGTCGCCCGCGGGATTCACCCGATACGCCGCGCGGCAGTAGTGGAACTGCCCGTCGAAGCTGTCGGGCCGCGCCATGTGCGCGTTGATGCTGGCGTTGCCCCCCCGGCCGAACTGCGCCCAGGCCAGGCTGGCGACCGCCAGCGCCGTGGCCGCGAAGACCGTCACGAAGCGGATCCGCATGCTGCACAAGCAGTATAGGGTGAACTCGGCATTGACGAATTGACGGATTGACGAATTGACGGATTGACGGATTGACGGAATGAGGGAATGACGGAATGACGGATTTGCCGTTGTAGATTTGCCGATTGACCAACGTGAAAATTCGACGACAATGCGTCAGTTCGGAAATCCGTCAATTCGGACCACAGGAGGATGCCATGGATTACAAGCGGTTGGCGCTTGCAGCGGTGGTGACCTGGGTCGTCGACTCGATTTACGCGCTGGTCGTCTGGATGAACATGCTGGGGGGCGAGTTCGCGCGGCACCCGGGCGTGTTTCGGTCCGAGGCGGCGATGAACGCCAACACGCCGCTGATGTTGGCCGGCGGGCTGCTGGCGATGTTTGCCCTCGTCTACATGTACGCGAAGGGCTATGAGGGTGGCAGCGGCGTCCAGGAGGGTCTCCGATTCGGGTTGCTCCTGGCGATCTTCATGACCGGCTTCGTCTCGATCTTCCTGTACGCCTCGCTCAATGTCGATGGACGAATCGGGGTCCTCACCTCGATCGCGTCATTTGTCGAGCTGCTGCTCGTCGGGGCGGTGATCGGCGTCATGTACAAGCCGGCGGCCCGGCCGAGCGCCGCACGTGCGGCCAGGGTGTGAACCGGTTGGAAAAAAGGGCTGGCGGCGCGCCGCTGAATCGTCTTTAATGCGCGCCATGGACGACACAGAGTTTTTTTCAAGATGTCTTCTCCGTGCCTCCGCGTCTCCGTGGCCCGTACAATACGTCAGCGTCATTACGGAACGCCAAGACAGGGAGTAGCCGATATGCGAACCACTGCTGCAATCCTCGGGCTGATTGCCGCCTCGTTTCTGGCGCAGCCCGGCGCCTCGTCTGCCCGAAGTCAGCCCGGGCAGGCGCCGGCTCCCGCGACGCCCGCCCCGCGGCCCAAACTGGCGCCAACCGGGACGCCCGCGCATGCCGTCGATGTCATGACCACGGAAGGGGTGGCGCTCTTCGGCGCCCAGTGGCGCAACATGGATGCCCGCATCGTCGAAGGGCCGCCGCGGGCAAATGCCGATCCGTGGAAGGTGTCGTACGACGTCCAACCGAAAGCGGGCGACGCCAGCTTTGACGACTCGTCGTGGCCGATCATCGAGGCGAAGGCGCTGGCCGATCGGCGCGGCGGCGGCGGCCTGTTCATGACGTGGTACCGGATCAACCTGACGATTCC
>JBOGIR010000561.1:0-1552 GCA_050742335.1 Vicinamibacterales bacterium
CGGCAGGCCAAGGCGTGACGAGAATGGACGACCAGATGGTCGAGCTGCCCGTCGTCGAACGTGCGCGCCGCACGCTCGCGCTGGCGGCCCGGTACGCCGGGCGCTGACGTGGAGGCGACGCGTCCGCTTCACGGAATCACGGTGGTCACGCTCGAGCAGGCCGTTGCGGCGCCGTTCGCCACGCGCCAGCTCGCCGATCTTGGCGCCCGCGTCATCAAGATCGAGCGCCGCGATGGCGGCGACTTTGCGCGGGCGTACGACGCGAGCGTCAAGGGGCTCTCCGCGCACTTCGTGTGGCTTAACCGGTCGAAGGAGTCGCTCACGATCGACCTCAAGCACCGTGCCGCGACCGGCATCTTGCAGCGGCTGCTGCAGCGCGCCGACGTGTTCGTGCAGAACCTGGCGCCCGGCGCCAGCGACCGCCTCGGATTGTCGGCGTCCACCCTGCGCGCGAGTCACCCGCGGCTGATCGTGTGCAACATTTCCGGCTACGGGACGGCGGGGCCGTATGCCTCGAAGAAGGCGTACGACCTGCTGGTGCAGAGCGAGGCCGGGGTGGTGTCGCTTACGGGCACGGACGAGACGCCGTGTCGCGTCGGGATTTCCATCGCGGATATTGCCGCCGGCATGTACGCATACTCCGCGGTCTTGACGGCATTGTTGCGCCGTCACGCCACGGGAGCCGGCACGACGATCGACATCTCGCTGTTCGACGCGCTGGCCGAATGGATGGGATTCCCCCTCTATCACACCGCGTATACAGGCCAGGAGCTGCGGCGCAGTGGACCGAACCACGTGTCAATTGCGCCTTACGGACCGTTCCGCAGCGCCGATGGCCACATTTACCTGGCCGTTCAGAACGCGCGCGAGTGGGGCCGCTTCTGCGTGGAGGTCCTGGGCCGCCCTGACGTCGAGGACGACGAGCGGTTTCGGACCAACGAGCTCCGCGTGCAGAATCGGCAGGCGCTTCACGCGCTCATCGAGGGCGTGTTCGGCACGTGGTCATCCAAGGAGGTTGCGGTGAAGCTCGAGGCTGCGCAGGTTGCGTGCGCCCGCATGAACTCTGTGCGCGAGGTCATCGAGCACCCGCAACTCACGGCTCGCAGCCGATGGACGGACATAGGCTCGGAGGCGGGCCCTGTACGGGCGCTGCCGCCGCCTGTGCAGATGGAAGGTGTCGAGCCGGTGATGGGCGATGTGCCGGCACTTGGGCAGCACACCTCCGCCATTCTCGACGAGCTGGGTTTTGCTCGCGACCTCGTCGCGAGCTGGCAAAGGGAGGCAGTGATTTAGCAGGTCGTGGTCCAAGTCACCAACACGCCACAGAGACACAGAGTGTGTTTTCCAAACGGTTTCTCTGTGCCTCCGTGCCTCTGTGGCCCGTTAGGCAAGAGTCAAATATCAGAGGTGTATGGATGGCGCTGAAGCAAGGTTGGACCGGCCGTGTCTTCGAGGACTTCCAGGTCGGCGACGTCTACGAGCACCCGGTTGGACGGACGGTGATCGACGCCGACAACATCTGGTTCACCTGTCTGACGATGAACACGAACCC
>JBOGIR010000562.1:0-8015 GCA_050742335.1 Vicinamibacterales bacterium
CTGGACGTGCTCCTGCCCGAACGGCTCCACGCCCTGCATCGCCGGCACGTCGCAAGCTTCGCCATGGGGCCGGTGACCGCACGTCAGATGGCAGAGGGCGTCGCGACCATCGTGGGCCGGCGCAAGAGCGGTGAGGAGTTTCCGGCGGAGGCTGCGATTTCCAAGCTGCAGATCGACGGGAGCACGATCCTCACAGTGGCGCTCCGGGACATCACCGCGCGCGAGCGCCAGGAGCACGCGCAACAATTCCTGTCCGAGACGGGGGCGGTGCTGGCCTCCTCACTCGACTACGAGCAGACCTTGGCGACCGTGGGGCAGCTGGCGGCCCATCTTGCGGACTGGTGCATCGTCGAGATCCTGGAAGGCGACGAACGACTCGGACGCCTGAAGGTTGTCAGCGCGGACCCAGCACAGGCGGCGCTCGCGCTCCAACTGGAACAGCTTCCGGTCGATCGAAGCCGGCCGCATCTCGCAAGGCGGGTGTACGAAAGCGGACGGCCGTTCCTCGTCGAACGGCTGACTCCGCGAGACCTCGAGTCGTTTGCGCAGAGCGCGGAACGCCTGCGCCTACTCCGTGCAGTCGATCCCAAGTCGATGATGGCGCTGCCGCTCCTGATTCGCGGACAACTCCTCGGTGCCCTCCTCATCATCTCGTCGACGCCGTCGCGACTGTTCGGGCCTGACGACGTTCAACTCGCCGAAGCGTTCGCCGAGCGCGCAGCGCTCGCAATCGAAAATGGACACCTTTACCAGGCGGCCGTCCAGGCCACCCAGCTCCGGGACGAAGTGCTCCGAGTGGTCGCCCACGACTTGAGAAATCCGCTGGCCGTCATCCTGATGCAATCCGCGACGCTGCGTCGGAGCGGGCCTGAGCCGGACCGCCGCAATCAGAAGTCGAGCGAGGTCATCCACCGTGCGGCCAACCGCATGAGACGACTCATCCAAGACCTGCTCGACGTCACGCTAATCGAGGCCCGGCAGCTCAGCCTCGATCGGGCGCGGATTCCCGCGCGCCAGCTGCTGCTCGAGGCAGTGGAGACGCAGCGGCCGCTCGCAGCGTCGGCGTCACTCGACGTGCGACTCGACCTGAGGGGCGAGCTGCCCGACATTTGGGGAGATCAACACCGACTCCTCCAGGTGTTCGAGAACCTGATCGGCAACGCGATCAAGTTCACGCCGGCGGGCGGTCGCATCACCATCAGCGCAACACCGGGCGAACGTGATGTGGAGTTCCGCGTGGCCGACACCGGTTGCGGCATCGCGGCAAGCGAGCTGCCGCATGTATTCGATCGTTTCTGGCAGGCAAGGAAGAGCGCTCGCGACGGAGCGGGGCTGGGGCTACCCATTACCCGCGGCATCGTCGAGGCACACGGGGGGCACATCTGGGTCGAAAGCAACCTGGGTTCCGGGAGTACGTTCCTCCTCACCATCCCCCAGGCCGAAGGCCGGCGAGCCAGAGGAGGAACCGAACGCCATGCTGGCGAACCCAGCGAGTATTCGGACGATCCTGTCGCTCATGATGCCGGCCGTTAGAGACTAGCGAGGCTGCGCCTCGGACCAGCGAGCATGGAGGAGTGGCTCCGCCTCGCTAGTGGCAGTGTCTGCTTGCCCGCGCTCCGCGCGGGCGAGACGTCTTGAAAGGCCCGTCCAAAACTTGACTCGTTTGCATGACTTTTGGCCTTTCAAGACGTCGAGGGCCTTCTCCGTCCGAGCCCTCGTCTCACACGTCGACCACGCACTGCGCGCGCCATCCGCCGGCAACCGAGGCCACGCTGAGCGCCGTCAGAGTGGCCCCTTTGACCTCCACCGCCGGCTCGTGTCGATCGGGATCGATCGGTTCCCCTTTCGCCACTGCATGCAGCTCACCATCGCCAAGCTCCACGGCGAAGTCACCAAACAGCATGGACCGAACCGACATCTCATAGACCAGCGTGTTCAGCCACTCCATGAGAAGCAGCTCGTCCGTGGGCGCACGGCACTCGACCGCGACCTCCATCACCGGCCGCACGCTCCGAGGATCGGTGATGACCCCGGTCAGCGCGATGGCGGCCTGGCGGAACGCTTCCGCCTTGGTCGGTCCAGTCCCGACGACGCCAATGTCGGCATCGTGGGGAAAATGTGTCCACGAGGTCATGAGCGCGGCCAGCGCCTTCACCTCCGACTCGTCGACAGCCGCGCTGTACCGGATGCCGCCCTTGGTCGGCAGTTTGTGATGGCTGTGCTCGGCGCGCCACGCGCGTACGACCTCGATGCGGCCGTCGGGCTGGCGAACGGGAAAGCAGAAGGCGTCATCAACGATTCTTCGATCTGTGCTCGAGACCTCGAGTGTCGTGCTCAACCGTCGGTGCTCGCGCACGATGCGAATAATTCCGCTGCGACGCTCGAGGATTCCCCGCAGGGCCTTCACCGGTCTCAGTAGTGTCGCGTGATTTCTCCAGCCAGCGGTCGGGGTACGTCTGGTATCCCCCTTGCGCCTGGATTCCATGACGCGGCCTCAGGAGGATACATCATGACCGTTGGAGACCTCTGCACCCGCAAAGTGGTGGTTGCGCCGAAGAGCGAGATGATTGTCGACGCCGCCAAACGGATGCGCACATCCCACGTCGGCGACCTCGTGGTCATCGAGAATCGGGGTGGGCAGCATGTGCCGATTGGCATCGTCACCGACCGCGACATCGTCATCAGCGTCGTCGCCGGCGATCCCGAGCATCTCGACTGTCTGCTCGTCAGCGACGTGATGAGCTCGGAGCTGGTGACCGCCCAGGAACACGAGACCGTTGAGGCGGCGCTCGACAAGATGCACGAGCATGGGATCCGGCGTCTCCCGGTGGTCGATCCGGCCGGCGGCCTGGTCGGCATCCTGACGCTCGACGACGTGCTCGGGTACCTGACGGCGCAACAAAGCGAGCTCGTCGCGCTCGTCGCCCGCGAACAGCAGCACGAGCGGCAGTACCGTACCTGAACTGCCCCTGGCACGCGATTCGCGGTGACCCCCGTACGCAGCTGGCCGCCACGAGGTCCGGCTAAAGCCGGACACTACGTACGACGAGCGATCCTGAACGAGGCCAAGCGCGAACTGCGTCTCGTGCGTGGACGTGAGCCGTGCGGGCAGGCTCACGACGACACGGCACCCAGGGCGGCCAATACCGCGTCGTGGAGGAGTCCGTTCGACGCCACGAGCCCGTCGTTCCGCAGCAGACGGCGACCTGCAGAGAAATCGAGCGCGCGACCATGCACGTCCGTCACGCGTCCCCCCGCCTCCGCAATCAGCAGTGAACCGGCCGCCTGGTCCCAAATCGTGTCGTGAAAGCCCCGGCTCTGGGGCAGTCGGAGCAGCAGGTCGGCTTGCCCACTTGCGAGGACCACGTGCTTGGCCTGACTGTCCATCAGCAGTGGCGGCGGGTCGACACCGAGGGTCCTGAGCACCCGATCGCACCGCGCTGCATCGCTGTGGGTGCCCTCAACGGAATGCAGGACTCGCGCGCGGCCCGGATCGGCGACCGTTGAAACCGAGAGCCGTACGAGGAGTCCGTCATCTGACGACGCCCACCAGGATCCCTGATGGCGGACGCCAACAGCGATGCCACCAGCCGCACGCTCAGCCGCTGAAAAGGGGGCGGCGCGTCCCGGCATCGTGTCGAGCGTCAGTCGCGGGCACCCGACAACGCCCAGCTCCACGGTTCCGTCGACAATCAGCGCAAGCGCGATGACGTACTGCCCGCCACGAAGCAGGCCCTTCGTGCCGTCAATCGGGTCCAGCGTCCAGAATCGACGACCGGGTGCGCCGCCGCCGCGATCGATCCAGTCCAACACGCGGTCGAGCCGAGCATCCGGCTCGACTCGTTGCACGAAGTCGACGACGCGAGCCGAGAGGCGAGCTTCATCGGGGGCGCGCAACGCCGAGGCGTCTTCCTCAGCCACCAACGGATCGTTCGGACAGTCACGGCTCAATCGCGCCGCGACGAGCGCCTGCACGCTGAAGTCGGCAATCGTCACGGGCGACGCATCGTCTTTGACGAGCGCGCCGATGGCTGCCTCCCGTTCAACAGCCCGCGCAACGTGCACGGCATCGGCGACGGCCGCCATCGCCGCCACCGCGTCCCGTCCGAGATCCTGAGGTGTCACCGTGTCCCCGGCCTATTCAGCCCCATAAGTCCTGTGACCGGGCCACAGAGGCACAGAGGCCCAGAGGCCCAGAAAGAACATCAGGAAAAGGCTCCGTGTCTCTGTGTCTCCGTGGCGCGTTGGTGAGTGTCACCACAGCCTGCTATGCGGCCTGCGACTCGAGGCGGAACATTCCATCCTTCAAACGGTCACGCAACACCGCCGTGGCCTCCTGCACCACACTCTCCGGTGTGGATGAGGCCTCCACCCGGTGCCACGCGATCGCACCCGTGTCACGAGCGAGTTGACGCCGAATCACATCGGCATCAGCGTCAGAGGCATCGAGACGACGCCGCTCGGAGCGTGCAACCAGCACCGACTCGGGCGCGTCGAGCCACAGGCCGACGAACGGCACTCCCGCGTCGGCGGCTCTCTGCGCGATGGCCTCTCGGTCCGACGGTCGTGCGTACACTGCGTCGACGATGGCGGCATGACCGCCACGTACGGCGAGGTCCGCGCGGTCGGCGATGGTGGCGTACACGCGTCGAGAGATCTCGGGCGTGTAGCCCTCCGGGCCCAGACGCTGGAGAGGTGCGACACTGCACAACTGCTTCCGGATTTCGTCACTCCGGAGCACCAGCGCGCCAGGAACCGCACCGACCAGCGGTGCGAGCGCAAGTGCCAGGGTGGACTTGCCGGATCCCGAGAGACCGCCAACGGCAATGAGGCACGGCGCCGGTGGGCGCAACAGCTTCTGCGCCATCGCCAGATAGTCTCGGGCCATCTCCTGCAACTCAGCGCGAAGTCGTGGGTCGGCTTGAAGGTTGGCCGCAGTCGCGCTCGTCTTCGCTCTCACGGCAGCACGACACGACAGGAACAGCGGCAGCAGCGGCACACCTTCGAGGTCCGGCACCTCGGCCATGTAGCCGTTCCAGACGGCGTTGGCATGCCGCGACAATTGCCGCCGCCACAGATCCATGAGGAGAAACGCCAGGTCGTACAGGACGTCGGTGCAGGCGATGTCATCGTTGAACTCGATGGCGTCGAAGAGCGTCGGGCGGCCGTCGATCAGGACGATATTGCGAAGGTGAAGGTCGCCGTGGCACTCGCGCACCAGTCCCCGGTCGCGTCGCGCATCCAGGAGTGCGCCATGGCGCTCGAGGGCTGCGCGCGCATCGCTCGTGACTGCGGCGCAGGCGGCGGAATCGAGGATGCCGGCCCCTTGGTCGGCGAAGCCCGCGGCGTTGTCATCGACGACCCAGATCATGCCCGACGTGCCGCCGCGATCCGAGCGCCGCCCTGCGGCCAGATGGAACTGCGCGATCGCGGATGCCAACGGGCGCATCAACCCGATCTCCAGGGCCCCGCGTGTCGCCAGTCGATCGAACAGTCCGTCCTGGTCGAAGCGGACCATGTCAACCAACCAATCTACCGGCGTGCCACGCCCGCCGAGCGCCAGCGACCCGTCCGATTCTCGTGTCACAGCCACGGTACCGCGGTACAGCGCCGGCGCCGTGCGACGGTTGACACGCACCTCCGCATCACACATCGCCCTCCTCCGCGCCAGCGTCGAGAAGTCCAGATAGTGGTAGCGGACGGCGCGTTTGAGCTTCAGGGCGCGCGTGCCCGCGAGAAACACGATCGAGGCGTGCGTCTCGATGCGCTCGACCGTCGCACCCGCATGGGTGGTGGGCGACGCCAGAAACGTCACGACCTCGGTCTGGTCCTCCGTGATCATCGGTTACCAATCGATCGTCGAATACCTGCTGACACGGCAGGATTTCGTGTACAGCCTAGTCCAGGGGATCGCTTTTCGAAGCGCGGTTTCTGTCGCCGACCCAATCGACGGCGCTAACCGGCTGGCCGACGCGCTCAAGCAATCGGCCAATCAGGCCCACGCCGACGAGATTAGCGGGCGCGTCTCGTACGCTGAGCCCCCCGGGGAGCCGTTGGGGGTTCCGGGTGTGCACCTTGCGTGGTAATGGACTATCACGAACCAGATACGCCAGGTGATCCAGCGCGACGCTTAGGCGTAAACTCGTCGCTGCCAGGGAGCTACGGCTGGACGAGCACTGCTCGGTATGGCTGCCGAGCTGACGACCTTCCGTGGCCCTGCGCGTTACGACTGGTTAGACGGGCCAATGACCGAAACACCTATGAACCTTCGCACAGGTCTGACCGGCCTTTTTCTCTGCCTCTCGATCGTTGCTGTGAGCGGCGGACAGGCCCAGGAGCTCCCGAGTGCGACGGAAGGCCAAGGCGGTTTCGGGCTTCTCGATCAAAGTGGCACACGACTCCTTCTCACTCCCAACCTGGCGCAGCCCGAGCTCTTGAAGACGGCGCTGTGCAGTGGCGGCCGTCGCTTCCCCGTGCAGTTCGAGCGCCGGCAGGTCGAGCGCGAAGGTCACAACGGAAGACAGGCACCTTACAACTTTGACAATTTGGCTGGGAGCGTCTTCAGCCTCCTGACAGGCAAGGCCGATCGCGAGGCGACCTGCTTTCTCGCCGGCGGGCCGCTCCTGGCAGGGAGCCGGGTACTTGGCGTCGCCGCGCCGGTAGGATCTGGTGCGTGTGTCCAGCGTGATCGGTTCGGCACCCTTCGCAGCCGGAGGGTGGTCCATTGTTGGCCCATCGCGCGGCTGGCTCCGGGACAGCAGATCGCCCTCCTCGAGTTCGAACGGCGCGAGAAGGACGCGCTGGCCAGTCTCGTCTTCGTGGACGGTACTCGGGCGATGTTTGCGGATTACCCAGCGGAGTTTCGGGGAGCGGGTGAGGATCTCTGGAGGGCCGACGACGGCGGCGTACTCTCGCCAGAGGGCTTTAATATCGTCTGTGCGTTGCAGCGCGGAGCCTGGTACGCGCTGGGAATCGCTTGGTCTGGTTCCGAGGGCCAATCGCTGTCACTGTGGATCTCCGAGGGGAGCGAGCGGTTCACAAAGGTCATCAACGACTATTGGTACCAGCTTCCGACGTGAAGCGACGCGGTCTAACACGCGTTGCGCCAGACGGCCGCTGGTGCCATCCTGGGCGGCCGCTGGTGAACGCACGGCGTTATGCGGCGGATCCTGGGAGGGAGGATCAGTAATCATGCACAGTTCCTCTTGCCGGCTTATGGTGATCGCCGTTGCAGCAACGGTCGCGCTCTCGTGCTCGATGCCAACGCCATCCACCGAGTCAGCTAACGGCGGCGAGACTGTCTTGAGACCGTTTGAGGTGATTGATCTTGGGGGCGCTGGTGACTGAGGATCTCCCCCAGCGCGAGGCTGAAGCGGCCGCCCGATGGCTTCGTGAACCATGTGGAAATCCGGCGTAGCGTGCTGCCTGGCTGCTGTGTTCGGCGTCGCAGTCTGGTTCGGGACGCAGGCTTTCAGTCTTCGCGATAACTTCTCGGACCAAGTCAACCCTTGGTACTTCGTGGCTTTGTACGCGGCGGCATTTTTCCTGGGGCTGATTGCGCCCTCCAACCCCGGACTCGTTGGGGTAACGCTGGCACTCTCACAACTGGTCTCCTATTTCATCTATCCGAATATCGCTGACCGACTCGGCAACCTGTTCCCAATCGCCGCGGCGCTCCTTCTCGCATGCGCGGCGCCGGTCGTTCTTGTCGCCCGCCTGGCATCCACGGCACGCCTCAGGGTGTTTCAGCGGAGTTCGCCGCTCTGACGCTGCGTTGGCGTGGCGCTGGTAGAGCTGGGCCCATCATCAGGCCCCGACCGCGCGAATGGCATTCGTGGCCGTGTCACTTCTCCAGGCGGAACGAGACGACCACGGTCAGGATGAACTTCTCGGGACGGCCGTTCAGCACCACCGGCGAATATCGCCACTGCCTCACCGCGTCGAGCGCCGTTTGTTCGAACACACCGGGCGACCGCAGGACCTTCACGCTTTCGACGCGCCCGTCCTCGTCGACA
>JBOGIR010000563.1:0-21657 GCA_050742335.1 Vicinamibacterales bacterium
GCTCCTGTGTGACGGTCCGGCTGAAGCCGGACACCACGTACGTCACGCGGTCCGGCTCCTGTGTGACGGTCCGGCTAAAGCCGGACACTACGTACTCGCTGTGTCTCTGTGCCTCTGTGGCCCGTGAAGGTGGCGCACGAACAGGGGCTCTTCATCCCGACAGGTATAATCTCCTGATCGCCGCTCAATGGATCAGGCTCACATTCGCAACTTCTCCATCATCGCGCACATCGACCATGGCAAGTCGACGCTGGCCGACCGCTTCCTCGAACTCACGGGCGCGCTGCAGGCCCGCGATATGGAGGCGCAGGTGCTCGACGCCATGGACCTCGAGCGCGAGCGCGGCATCACCATCAAGGCACACCCGGTCCGCCTGAATTACACCGCGCAGGACGGCCAGCAATACGTCCTGAATCTGATCGACACGCCGGGCCATGTCGACTTCAGCTACGAGGTGACACGGTCGCTGGCCGCGTGCGAGGGCGCCCTGCTGCTGGTGGACGCAGCGCAAGGCGTCGAGGCGCAGACGCTCGCCAATGCGTATCTGGCCGTCGACGACGGCCTCGACATCATCCCGGTCATCAACAAAATCGACCTTCCGAGTGCACAGCCGGACGAGTGCAAACGCCAGATCGAGGAGATCATCGGTCTCGACAGCGCCGGAGCGCTGCTTGCGAGCGCGAAGGAGGGAACCGGCACGCGGGAGATCCTCGAGGCCGTCGTCCATCGTTTCCATCCGCCGACAGGCGATCCCGATGCGCCGCTCAAGGCGCTGATTTTCGACTCGTGGTACGACGCCTATCGCGGAGTCGTCATCGTCGTGCGAGTGATTGACGGCGTGCTGCGGCCGAAGATGAAGGTGAGGCTGATGGCCACGGCACAGGATTACGAGGTCGACGAGCTCGGGGTGTTTTCGCCGAAAGCGCTCCCCGTCGATGAGCTCGGCGTGGGAGAGGTCGGGTTCCTCGTCGCCAACATCAAGCGTGTCGCCGACGCCAAGATTGGCGACACGGTCACCGAGCTCGCGCGGCCGACCGTGGAGCCGTTCCCGGGGTTCAAGGAACTGAAGCCGATGGTCTTTGCGGGTCTGTATCCCGTGGAAAGCCATCAGTACCACGAGCTGCGCGAGGCGCTGGAAAAGCTCCGCCTCAACGACGCCTCGTTCTTCTACGAGCCCGAGACGTCCGCCGCGCTGGGCTTCGGCTTCCGGTGCGGGTTCCTCGGCCTGCTGCACATGGAAATCGTGCAGGAACGGCTCGAGCGTGAATACAACATGGATCTCGTCACCACCGCGCCTGGGGTTCTGTACCGCGTGACGACGACGGATGGGGAGGTGCGAGAGGTGGACAGCCCCGCCAAGCTGCCCGACGCGGGGCGAATCGTCAAGCTGGAGGAACCGATCATCACCGCCATGATTCTGACGCCCTCGGAGCACGTCGGCTCGATTCTGAAGCTGTGCCAGGACAAGCGGGGCGTCCAGCAGAAGCTCGAATACCTGAAGTCGGACCGCGTCCTCATCACCTACGAGCTGCCGTTCAACGAGGTCGTCATGGATTTCTACGACCGCCTGAAGACGATCTCACGCGGCTACGCCTCGCTCGACTATCACGTCACCGGCTACTGGGAGTCGCCGCTCGTCAAGATGGACATCCTCGTCAACGGCGAGCCTGTCGATGCGCTGTCGATCATCGTGCACACGGACGCGGCGTACGAACGCGGACGCGCGCTGGCGTCCAAGATGCGCCAGCTGATTCCACGGCAGATGTTCGAGATTGCCATACAGGCGTCCATCGGCAACCGCATCATTGCGCGCGAGTCGGTCAAGGCGTTGCGGAAGAACGTGCTCGCGAAATGCTACGGCGGCGACATCACCCGCAAGCGAAAGCTGCTCGAGAAGCAAAAGGAAGGCAAAAAGCGGATGAAGCGCGTCGGCCGGGTCGAGATTCCGCAGGAAGCGTTTCTCGCCGTGCTGAAGGTCGGGACAGAATAGGGATCAGGGATCAGGGATCAGGGATCAGCATGGTAGCCGGAGGCCTTCAGGCCTCCGCGGGACAGAGGAGGGCGAGGTGGGAAGCGGGAAGGTAGACGCCGTGTCTCCCCGGCCGTACCGGAAGTCGACGGCCCGAGAGTACTTCGAATCGATCTGTGTGGCGGTGATCCTGGCGCTCTTCGTCCGCACGTTCGTCGTGCAGGCCTTCAAGATTCCCACCGGCTCGATGGAGAACAACCTGCTCATCGGCGATCACCTGCTGGTGAACAAGTTCGCCTATGCGCCCACCCTCACCGGCCTCGAACAGATGCTGCTCCCCATCGACGCGATCCGGCGCGGCGACATCATCGTCTTCAAGTATCCGGAAGATCCCGAACGCGATTTCATCAAGCGCGTGATCGGCCTGCCGGGGGAAACGATCGAGCTGCGCAGCAAGAAGGTGTACATCGACGGACAACCGATCGACGAGCCGTATGTGCAGTACCTGTTCACGCCGTCGGACGAAGAAGGGCCGTTCGACTTCGACGTGCGCATGCAGTACGGTCCGGTGACCGTCCCGGCGGGGCAGTACTTCATGATGGGGGACAACCGCGACAACTCGCAGGACAGCCGCTACTGGGGCTTCCTGCCTGAGGAGTACGTCAAGGGCAAGGCGCTCTTCGTCTACTTCTCATTCGGCGAAGGATCGAATCTCCTGACCGGCATCCGCTGGAACCGCATCCTGCACCAGATCCATTGACGCATTTTTCACGTCGACAGGCCACAGAGTCACAGAGACGCAGAGTAAATCAACCAAAAGGAATTGCCTCCGTGTCTCCGTGTCTCTGTGGCCCGTAGACGTGACAGAACGGCGTGGACTTCAGGGTCGTCTGAACCCGAGCTCTTCCAGTGCGTGTCGCGCGTCTGTTTCGGCGTCCTCGGCAAGCTCGCTGCGCTCTTCTGCGACACGCGATGCGAATGCCGAGTCAGACACACTGTCGAGATTGACGTCGACATTCAGGCCGGCGCTGCGCAACGCCGCGGAAAGCAGCTCCACGCCGGCCGCCGTATCGGTGGCGGCATTGCGGTTGCCGTTCGCCGCCACCACCACCGCCCCCCGCAACGCCTGCTGACAGCAGCGCATCGTCTCGAGAGGCACGTCGGTCGCCTGTCGCATGGCCGCTTCGATGGCAGTACTGCGGTCGCGCTTCTCTGCATCCGTCCCCTTCGGCAGCCGCGTGGCTTCCAGAACCGCGGAGTACGCATCGCTGTCCTGCTGGATCAGCGAGGCCAGCGTGTCGCGAATGGGGCGAAGCCGCGCTGCCGCTTCGGCAAGATCGGCGGCCTCTTCGGGCGTTCCGGTCCGCGTCCTGGAGATCCCGGCCACCATGATGAGGAGCGAGGCGCCGACCGCGCCGGCAAGCGCCGCCGCCGATCCTCCACCCGGCACCGGCTCATTCGACGCAAACGCGTCGAGCAAGTCCGGGACGGTCATGTCTGCATACGACGCGGCGCTGGACAGAGGCGGGTCGCTCGTGGCCATACCTCATTCTGCCCGGAAGACGACCTGTCCGCGCTTGATCACCATCCGAATAATCGGCGCCCCGACACGGATGAGGTTCGTCAGATCCCCTTTCACGACGACCGCGTCCATCAACTTCCCGGGCTCGAGACTGCCGACGCTGTGCGCGCGATCGACCGACCAGGCGGCGTTCAACGTTGCGGCCACGAGCGCCTCGTCCAATGTCATGTTCATCGCGAAGCAGGCCAGCGCGATCGCACACGGCATCGAGGGCGACAGGCCTGCGCCCGGATTGACGTCGGTGCCCAGCGCGACGGCGACTCCGCGGTCGATCAGCATGCGGGCAGGCGCATACCGCCCGAGTTTCAGGTACAGTGCGGCGATCGGAAGCAGCACGGCGCACACGTTCGCGCCCGCCAGCGCATCGGCGCCGCGCTCGTCAACGAAGATCAGGTGATCCGCCGAGCGCGCGCCCACGCGAGCGGCCACGAGGGCGCCGCCGCTTGCCGCAAGTTCGTCGGCGTGGATCCGCGGCTTCAAGCCCGCACGGGCGCCAGCCGACAGAATGCGCTCTGACTGCCCGGGTGTGAAGGCGCCCGCTTCGCAAAAGACATCGCACCACTCGGCCAGCGATGCCTCAGCCACTCTTGGAATCATCTGGTCGGCCACGAGCGCGACGTAGTCGTCTGGCCGGGCGCGGTACTCGTCGGGCACATCGTGCGCGCCGAGCAACGTCGGGACGAGATCGATCGGATGCTCCGCGTCGAGCCTGCGGATGGCCCTCAATTGCCGTAGCTCTGATTCGACGGTGAGCCCGTATCCGCTCTTCGCCTCGCACGTTGTCGTGCCGCATGCCGCCATCTCGTCGAGCCGCGCGCGTGCCGACGCCACGAGATCGTCCTCCGACGCGGCGCGGGTGGCCTGGACGGTTTGCGCGATACCGCCGCCGGCGGCCGCGATCCCGGCGTACGTGGTGCCGGCCAGGCGTTGCTGCAGCTCCTGCCGCCGGTCGCCGGCGTAGACGACGTGGGTGTGGGCATCCACGAAGCCCGGCACCACCGTGCAGCCGCGTGCGTCGACGCGGATGGCCGTGTTCAGCACGCTGACGCGATCGACAAGTTCGGCCCGGGGTCCGACAAAGACGATTCGGCCTTCGTGCGCCGCTACGACCGAATCACGGAGCGGCGAGACGGCACCCTGAGAAGGGCCGCGCCGAGGCGCCGGGCCCGCACAGGTGGCGATGACGTCCGCATGCTCAATCAGGAAGCTGGCAGGCTGCACGCACGAACTCCTCGGTGACACCCTCCACGCGTACGCGCTTCAGGCGATTTCGTTCGCCCGAGACGATTGTCACCGCCCCTTTCGGCACCCGCAATGCTTTGGCGAGCACCTCGATCAACCCAGCGTTGGCCGCGCCCTCGACCGGAGGCGCGTTGACGCGGACGAGCAGCGCGCCATCACGGATGCCAGCCAGCCCGGACCGTGCCGCACGCGGAATCACGCGGACGTCGATGGTGACAGCCATGTCGCTCAACCCTAATTTACGCTTTCAGGAAACCTTCAGGTTCTGCCCCGAACCTGACACGCGGCGCAGATGTGAATCTTACTCGTCGTCGACGACCTCGAGGTGACGGAGGATGTCCGCCGGGAACTCGAAGAAAAGGGTCATGCCGTCTCGGGTTTTCATCTCGCGGGCTGTACTGGCGGCAGATTATCGAGGGGGACTGGGCGCGGTACGCACGTAAGATGAGGCCGAACGTCATCAAGGAGGCGGCATGAAGATCAGAGCAGCAGCGTACGTTGCGCTGGCCGCGGGCATGAGCTGGGTCGGGGGCACGGCCGCTGCGCGGCAGCAGGCGTCGCGGTTCGACTTCGCCGGCAGGCCCAGTTCGGCGATTCGGTATCTGAAGGCGTCGAACCCCGGAGAGGACGACCGGATCGGAAGGGGCGATCCGCTCGTCGGCGTCGGCCTCGCCATGAGCGCGGACGGCAACACCGTGGTCGTCAGCGCGCCGCACGAGGACAGCGGCGCGACCGGGGTCAATCCGCCTTCGCCGGGCGGCTTCGGCGGGACAGGCGGGAACCAGAGGGACGAGTCGGCCTGGGACTCCGGCGCCGTCTACGTGTTCGTCCGCTCCGGCGGCCGCTGGACGCAGCAGGCCTACATCAAGGCGTCGAACACCCAGTCGTCCGACAGGTTCGGGATCGCCATCGCGCTGAGCGGCGACGGCAATACGCTAGCGGTGGGCGCGACGCTCGAGGACAGCGGGGCGCGCGGCGTCAATCCGCCTTCGCCGGGCGGCTTCGGCGGGACAGGCGGCAATCAGGCGGACAACTCTGCGGAGGCGGCGGGCGCGGTCTACGTGTTCGCGCGCACCGGCACCACCTGGGCGCAGCAGGCCTACATCAAGGCGTCGAACGCCGACGCCGGCGATCAGTTTGGCTGGTCGGTCGCGCTCAGCCAGGATGGCAGCACGCTCGCGATCGGCGCCCAGTCGGAGGCGAGCGCCGCCACCGGCATCGATCCGCCTTCGCCGGGCGGTTTCGGCGGGACAGGCGGCAATCAGGCGGACAATTCCGCAGCCGATGCCGGCGCAGCCTACGTCTTCGTCCGCCGCGGGTCCACGTGGACGCAGCAGGCCTACATCAAGCCGTCGAATGCGCAGGGGGCCGACCGCTTCGGCTTCTCCATCACGCTGAGCGGCGACGGCAACACGCTGGCCGTCGGCAGCTACGACGAGGACGGCAGCGCGAAGGGTGTCAACGGCGTGTCCGATGAAGGGGCGCCGAATTCCGGCGCGGCGTACGTGTTCGTCCGCCGCGGCGCCATGTGGACGCAGGAGTCCTACGTCAAGGCGTCGAACACCGTCCGGAACATCGCCTTCGGGTCGTCCATTGCGCTGAGCGCCGACGGCGCCACGCTGGCGGTCGGCGCCGTCGACGAGACGAACCTGACGCGCGGCATCGACGGCGATCAGTCCAGCAAGCCGGACAACCTCGTATCCGCAGGCGCGATCTACGTGTTCGGACGGACCGGGGACGGCTGGGGGCAGCAGGCGTACGTGAAGTCGTTCAACATCGGACCGACGGACCTCTTCGGCATCCGCCTAGCGCTGAGCCGCGACGGCAGCGTCCTCGCCGCCGGTGCCCCCGGCCAGACCGGCGGCGGGCGCGGCTTCAAGGCGAACCCGCAGGACTTCACCGCGCCGGAATCAGGCGCCGTCTACGTGTTTCTCCGGAGCGCCGGCCGATGGACGCAGGACGCCTACGTCAAGGCGCCGAATGCCGAGGCCTACGATCAGTTCGGCAGCGGCGTGGCGCTCTCGGCCGACGGCACGACGATGGCCGTGGCAGCCAACGGCGAAGACGGCGGGTCCGGCATCGACGGCAACCAGAACGACAACTCGGTCCGCGATTCAGGCGCGGTCTTCGTTTTCTAGCAGTTACTTCAGCAGGAATCGCTGCACGCGGTTATTCGGATCGACTTCGCCCGTATACAGGTTCCCCCTGGAGTCGGCGGCGACCATGTGCAGGGCGTTGAACCCGCCGCCATTGCGTCCGAGGTAGCCGATGCGGGCCGTGGCCTTCTCGGTCCGCCGGTCCACGAGCCACACGACGTTGTTCATGTGATCGGCAACGAACAGGCTCCGGCCATCCCTGGTGGGCGCGAGACCCACAGCGGAGCCGTCGCCGAGCGTTTCGGGCGCCACCTGGAACTCGCGCACGAACTTGCCCGGCTTGGTGAACACCTGGACCCGGTTCGCCTGCCGATCCGCGACGTAGACGTCACTGCCGGCCACGAGAACCGTCACGTGGCCGAGGAAGTCTTTGTACGTCGTGAGCGGGACCTTCGGGTCGTACTTCGGCCGCGGCATCGGGGCAATCTCGCGGAGCGGCTTGCCGTACGCGCCCCACCCACGCTTGAACGTGAACGTGTCCATGTCGAAGACGAGGACCCGGCCGGCGAGATAGTTGTCGATCACGAAGACCTCACGCGCCGCCTCGTCGAGCGACGCTCCCTCGACGCCGGTGACGAGGAGTTCGGTACCGGCCGGGATGGCGGGTCCCGGCGGAGCGCCGCGCCCTGCCGGGCGCTGCGGCGACCGCGGGAATTCGGCGACGAGCTTGCCCGGTTTGGTGTAGATGCGGAACGTATCGGAACCCACCCAGACCTGGTCCTTCGAGTCGACCATCAGCATGTGGCCCTGCGGTGAATCCCAGGCGTGCACGAGGTTGCCGCGCTGGTCGAACGCCAGGACCGCCGGTGCCTTCACGCAGCACTCGGCCTGCGGCGGGTCGAGGCTGGCGAAGTTCTCGGTCTCATTCAGGTCGTTGGGCCGGTGCAGCAGCCAGATGATGTCATCGTTGTCCACGGCGAGGCCTTGGACCCCGCCAAACGTCCACTTGTTCGGCAGCGGCAGCTTCGGCCAGGTCCCATCGAAAACAAAGTTCGAGGCGACCGTGCCGGTTTCCCGCGCGGCAACCGAGCTAAAGCCGAGCGCCGCGGCGCACGCGGCGCCCATGAGTGTGACGGCGACGAAACGTCGATGTGTTGTCCGCATGGGCGGGAAGATACACCATGTTGGGTACCCTCGTCCCGTTCCCTTTTCAGTTATTCTTCAGTTTCGGCTCGTAGCATTGCGCCGGCTGGCTCCCCCGCGGATTTGAGCCGTTCGTGGTTCGTGGGCGGGCGGTCGTCGGACTGCTGGAGGGATGATCAGATGCGGACTTTTCGAATCACCGCCTGGCGCGGTGGGATACTTGCGCTCGCGTTGGTCTGCGCGACGGCAGGCACCGCTGCCGCACAGTGGCTGTCGGTGCCGCTTCCCGGGACTCCGCGCACGCCTGACGGAAAACCTACTTGAAGGCGTCCACGCCGCGCATGGCGGACGGGAAGGTGAATCTGTCCGGGATCTGGAAGGCCGAGAGTTACCGCTGGGTCAACAACCTGCTGTCCGATGGTGTCGTGGCGCCGTTTCTGCCGTGGGCGGCGGAGCTCTACAAGAAGCGCCAGGCCACGATGGGCCACGAAGTGCCGATGACATTCTGCATGCCGCACGGCGTGCCCGACGCGATGCTCGTGAATGGACACCCCTTCAAGATCGTTCAGACGCCGAACATCGTCGTCCACCTGTACGAGGAATTCACGAAGTACCGGCAGATTCACACCGACGGGCGGCAGCTGCCGGTCGATCCGAACCCCACGTGGTACGGGTACTCGGTCGGCCGGTGGGAAGGCGACACGTTCGTGGCCGACAGTGCCGGCTTCAAGGAAGGCAGCTGGCTGACGAACCAGGGCCACCCGCATACCGACGCGCTGCGCACGACCGAGCGCTTCCGCCGGGTCAATTTCGGCTCCATGGAGCTCATCGTCACCATCGACGATCCCAAGGCGTACTCACGGCCTTGGACATCAGACGCCATCCGCCTCTTTCTGGAGCCCGACACGGAGCTGCTCGAGCATCTCTGTGAAAACAACAGGGACCTGCCGAATCTGCAGAAGATCTGGGGACAGCAGAAAGGCTCTCCATCAACCAAAGGGAGACAGTAATGAGTACAAGGCTCGCCATTGTCCTGTGCATTGCCTCGATCGCCGCGTCGTCCGGGCGGGCGCTGGCGCATCATTCGTTCGCGGCGGAGTTCGACGAGAACAAGCCCGTCAAGCTGACCGGTGCGGTGACGAAGCTGGAGTGGACCAATCCCCACATCTGGTTCTTCATGGATGTGAAGAACCCGGACGGCACGGTGACCAACTGGGGACTGGAAATGGCGAGCCCGAACAACCTGCTGCGGGCCGGCTGGAAGCGCGACTCGATGAAGGTTGGGGACGTGGTGGCGGTCGAGGCCCGTCAGGCACGCGACGGCAGCCCCAACGCCAACGCCCAGACTGTCGTGCTGACCAGCACCGGGCAGCGGCTCTTCGCCGGCTCGCCAGTGCAGCCGGCGCAGTAGCTCGGCGCCCCCAGTTTTCTTCAGCTTCAACTCGTAGGATGGCGCCCCCTCGACTCCCCCGCGGGTTTGTGCCGTTTGTGATTCGTGGGCGGTCGGTCGTCGGGCTCCTGGAGGGATGTTAAATGCGGATCTATCGAATCACCGCCTGGCGCGGTGTGATGCTTGCGCTCGCGTTGATCTGCGTCACGGGAGGCCCCGCCGCGGCACAGTGGCTGTCGCTGCCGCTTCCCGGAACTCCGCGTACTGCGGACGGCAAACCGAACCTGACGGCGCCGCCGCCCCGCACGGCGGACGGCAAGCCGGATCACTCCGGCATCTGGCGCCTCGATAACTCGCGCCACAATCCCAACGCCAACCTACTGCCCAAGGGTGTGGAGGCGCCGATGCTGCCGTGGGCGGCCGAGCTGTACAAGCGGCGCATGGCCACGCACGGCTACGACAGGCCGATGACCTACTGCCTGCCGCACGGTGTGCCCGATGGGCTCACGTCGCCGTACGGGTTCAAGCTCATCCAGACGCCCGTCGTGATCGTCCACTTGTACGAGGAATTCACGATGTATCGCCAGATTCACACCGACGGACGATCGCTGCCCGTCGATCCCAACCCGCAGTATTACGGATACTCGGTCGGCCGGTGGGAGGGGGAGACGTTCGTCGTCGACACCGCCGGCTTCAAGGAAGGCAGCTGGCTCGACAATGACGGCCACCCGCACACTGAAGCGCTGCGCACGACCGAGCGTTTCCGCCGGGTCAATTTCGGTTCCATGGAGGTCGCGGTGTCCATCGACGACCCGAAGGCGTACTCGCGGCCCTGGACGGCGGAGACGATGCGCCTTGTCCTCCAGCCCGACACGGAGCTGCTCGAGCATCTCTGTGAGAACAACCGGGACCTGGGGCGTCTGCAAGAGATCTGGCGGGGGCGGGAGCCCGCCGTTCCGCCAAGTACCGGGAGATAACCGCTTCCCTGACCTTTTCAGGGATTCTTCAGCCTGTTCCGGTTAGCGCGCACAGAACGGTTCTCAAGGAGGTCGTATGTCTCGATTCGGTGCTCCGGCACGGACGTGGACGCTCCTCATTGCAGTGCTCCCGTGCGTGTGCGCTGCGGCGATACTCTTCGCCTCCCCCGCGGCGGCGCAGACCAACGGCGTGATTGCCGGGATCGTGAACGATGCGCAGGGCGGCGTGCTGCCCGGCGTGAGGTCGTCACCGGCATCCTGATGATGTCGCGGATTCGCACGCCTCTCTTTCCACGCAATCCGTATCTGTTCAGCGACGCGACCTGGGGCATCACCTACCTGCTGCACGGGGCTGCCAGCGTCGCGCTCGTCGGGCTGGTCATCGCCCACGTTTCGCAGTCCGTCCCGAGAAGTGGTGGATCACGAAAGGTATGATTCTCGGGTGGATCACGCGCCGCGACTATCTGCAGCACCACGACCCGGAACGGTGGAGCTTCGCGATCGGAAGGCGGCGCTCGCGGGTCGTAGCCGCTCTCGTCGCTTCCTCCGCGCTGCTGGCCATCGCGTGTGCGCCGCCACCATCGTCGGCGCCCGCATCGGCAGCGCGGGGATCCACTGCTGTTGGATGGCGCAACCTCGGATCGTGGTCGGGCCGGGGAAGCGAGCAGACCGAATCGTTCCTCGTCGAGGGGAGTGTCGTCCGCGTCCGCTGGGAGACGCGGAACGAGGCGTCGGCCGGGGAAGGCACGTTTCGACTCACGTTTCACAGCGCCGTCAGCGGCCGTGAGCTGGCGGTGGCGGCCGACCATCGGGGAGCCGGCCGCGGCGAGTTCTACATCCCCGAGGAGCCGCGCCCGGCGTATTTCATCGTCGAGTCCGAGGATCTCGACTGGTCGTTCAGCGTGGAAGAAGGCGTCCGCGGAAGACCGGAGAAATAGGCCGCTACTGATCGAACTGAATCGGTGCCGAGAAGGGCCCGGCCACGGCGAGGGCGCCATCCACGATCTTCAGCGGGAGGATTGGTAGTGGCCGGGACGCGGGGCCTTCGACGACCTTCCCGGCGTCCTTCGGATCGAATACCGACCCGTGACAATCGCACACGACCAGGTCCTGATCGGTCGTCAGGTTGCAACCGGCGTGTGAGCAGAGGGCGCTGTAGGCGACCACGCCATCGAGCGACGCCCGCCGCGTTGACGCGCTCAGCGTCTCCGGCACGAGGCGCACCAGTAGTACGAGATTCGTGCGCAGTGCGCTGCGAACGGTCTTGCTGGCAAGGTCGAACGGCCACGCCGTTACCGCCAACGCGTTCAACGTGATGTCGGCTGCGGTCAGCGGTGTGAGCGCGGCATCGCCGTCTTTCACGAGGCGATCGCCTGGCTGCGGCGGTTGAGAGGCTCCAGCCGGTTGGCCCAGAGCCCCAGCGGGGTCCAACGCGAGTCCAACGCCGAGACCGAGGCCGGCCTTCAAGATCGTGCGGCGCGAGGTGCACGTGCGACAGTTCAGCGTCAACGCGCGGCCCCGGCGGCGGACAGCGCAGATGACGGCAGCGCGAACACCCAGATCGCTCCGCCGTCGGGCACTTCGGGGAACTCTCCGGGACGAATCCTGTTCAGCTGCGCCTGAACCCCCCGCGCATCGCCGCCCCAGCCCGACAGCACGGCCACGTACTGGCGGCCATCCACCATGAAGGTCGATGGTGGTCCTTCGACCCCGGACTGTGTCGGGAATTGCCAGAGTACCTGGCCGCTTGACGCGTCATAGGCCCTGAACAGTCGGTCAGCCGTTCCGCCGCTGAAGATCACACCGCCGGCGGTCGCCAGGATGCCGCCCCAGTTGCTCGAATGCGTGAAATTGTGGGTCCACACCTTCTGGCCGGTATCGACGTTCCAAGCCTGGAGCTCCCCGACGTGATCCGCGCCGGGGACGATGAACACGGTGTTGCGCCCGCCCGTGTAGGTCATGCCCTGGCGGTAGGTCGGCGCCGGTCCTGCAGCTAGTCTGCTGCAGAGGTTTGCCGAGGTCGGCACGTAGACCAGCCGCGTCCTTGGACTGAAAGCCGCCGGTTGCCAGTTCTTCGCGCCAACCCACATAGGACAAATCTCTGTCACCTTGTTGGTCGTCGGCTTGTGATCCAGGTTGTACTCGATCCTGCCGGTCTTAGGATCCACACCCTTGAACACGGTCTGGTAGACGTAGGGTTTCGCCTCGACGAAGTTGATCTTACCGATCGTCCGCTCGAGGAAGAAGACGTAGCCGTCGCGAGCGAAGTTGACGAGCCCGGTAATCGTCCGGCCGTTCCGCTGGTAATCGATGAGGAGCGGCGGCGACACTTCGTCCCAGTCGAACGACTCGTTCGGGTCGTACTGGAAGTGGCCGACGATTTTGCCGGTGGACGCATTGAGGGCGAGCGTCGACGCGAGGTACAGGTTGTCGCCGGGACGAAGATCTCCCATCCACGGACCGCCGTTGCCGACTCCCCAATAGATCAGATTCGTTTTCGGATCGTAGTTGCCGGTCACCCAGGTCGGGCCGCCGCCGTTCTTCCACTGATCCCCTTTGGGCCAGGTTTCGCTGCCCGGCTCACCCGGTGCCGGGATCGTGTAGGCGCGCCACACCTGTTTCCCGGTATCGGGGTCATAGGCGGCAACGAACCCCCGGATTCCCCACTCGCCACCAGACACTCCCACGACCACCTTGCCATCGGCAACGAGCGGCGCGGCCGTGAGGTAGTACGCCCTTTTGTTGTCTTCGACCTCCGTGCTCCAGATCTCCTCTCCAGTCTTCGCGTCGAGCGCGATAAGGATGCCCGCGTTGGAGGCAAAGAACACCTTGTCGTGGTAGAGCGCGACGCCGCGTGTGACCGGATGCATCACAATCGCGCCTTGTGGCAACGGTTTCCTGTAGCGCCAGAGAACTGTTCCTTTCACGGCGTCTATCGCGATCACCTGATTGCCAGGGGCCGAGACGTACATCACGCCGTTGTTCACGAGCGGCACCGCTTCGTGGGCGTTCACGGCGCCGGTGCCAAACACCCAGACCGGCTGAAGCTGTCTCACGTTCTGAGTCGTGATCTGATCGAGCTGGCTGTACCCCCACCCGTTGTACGCGCCCCGAATCTGCAGCCAGTTGCCCGGCTCCGGATTCAGCAACCGCTCGGCCGTGACCGGCTGGTAGTTCTGCAGGATCGGCGGCATCGGCGCATTCACCGGTGCGGCGGGTGCCGGCGGTGTGGCGGGCTGCTGGGCCACGATCCTGGGGTACACGAGCATGGCGAGAATGATGCCGAACGGAAGCAGCGATGCAAGACGGAATGAATGTTTCATAGGTTAAGGCTCAACGCGGAACTGCACTCCCCACATAATCTGTTGTCCCCCGCGATTCGTTGTGCGTGCGACGAAACAACCGTGCTAATAACAATACGCGCTGCCCGGCACGACCGAACGATATTGCACGATAGGGCGCGCGCTGACGGCACGTCAACAGAATTCACAGCGGTCGTAATAGAGCGACACACAAGGACCTCATGCCTTGCCAGTACCTCAACTACATCGGCGGCGAATGGGTAGCGTGCCGCACCAAGGAGTCGTTCGCGAACGTGAACCCGGCGAACGTCGACGAGATCGTCGGCCTGTTCCAGGCGTCGACGGCCGACGACGTCGATGCCGCATTCGCCGCCGCGGCGGCCGCGCAGCCGGCGTGGGCGGCGCTGCCGGCGCCCCGGCGCGGTGAATACCTGTTCAAGGCCGCCGAGATGCTCGAATCCAAGCTCGCGTCGCTTGGTGAGGAGATGACGCGCGAAGAGGGGAAGACGCTGCCGGAAGCGACCGGCGAGGTCAAACGGACGATCAACATCCTGCGCTACTTCGGCGGCGAAGGCGCGCGACAGTTCAACCACCAGATCCCCTCCGAACGCGAGAACGTCTTCTGCTTCACGATCCGCAAGCCGCTCGGCGTCGTCGGTCTCATCACGCCGTGGAACTTCCCCAGTGCGATCCCGGCGTGGAAGATGGCGCCGGCGCTCGTGGCCGGCAATACCGTGGTGCTGAAGCCGGCGTCGCTCGCGCCCCTGAGCGCGCTGCGCATCGTGCAGGCGCTCGAGCTGGCAGGCGTCCCGGCGGGGGTCGTCAATTTCGTCACCGGCGGCGGCGGCGCGGTCGGCGACGCCATGCTCGAGCACCCGGCGCTGCGGGCGCTCTCGTTCACCGGCTCCACCGACGTCGGCAATCTGCTCTACGAGAAGGCGACGCGGCGCAAGCTGCGCGTCCAGCTCGAAATGGGGGGCAAGAACCCGACCATCGTGCTCGCCGACGCCGACCTCGACTACGCTGCCTCGATCCTCGTCAACGGCGCCTTCTTCTCCACCGGCCAGAAGTGCACCGCATGCAGTCGCGCCATCGTCGAACGGCCGATCTACGAGACGCTCGTCGACAAGTTGATCGCGAAGACGCGCGCCCTGAAGATCGGCAACGGACTCGAGCCCGGCATCGACATGGGCCCCGCCGTCGATGACGCGCAGCTGCGGACCAACCTCTCGTACATCGACATCGCCAGGAAGGAAGGGGCGACGCTGCTCTACGGCGGCAACAGGCTCAGTGGCGGACGGTACGACAAGGGCTACTTCATCGAACCCACTATTTTCGGCGGCGTCACGCGGGACATGCGGATCGCGCAGGAGGAGGTGTTCGGACCGGTCCTCGCGCTCATGGTCGCCGAGGACTTCGACGATGCCATCCGGCTGGCGAACGGCGTGAAGTTCGGCCTGTCCGCGTCGATCGTGTCGAACAACCTGTCACGCGTGCATCAGTTCGTCCATCGCATCGAGGCCGGACTGATCACGGTGAACCTGCCCACCGCGGGCGTTGAGTACCAGTTGCCCTTCGGCGGGACGAAGGCATCCAGCTTCGGCATGCGGGAGCAGGGACAACTGGCGCTCGACTTCTACACCGAGAGCCGAACGGTGTATCTGAAACATACGATTTAACCCAGAGATCACTTGCGGCGAGTAGCGAACGTGTCGTTCACCCTTCTTACTTCTCGCTTCTCGGTTCGTGTTCAGGTTCGAACTTTTCCCTGAACACGCGAACCTTGAACCGAACGTGAACACGAACTGAGAACAGAGAACCGAGAAGTGTGAACGACAGGAGCGAATCAATGTCCGAAACCCCTGGAGCCCGCCCCGGCGGACGGATTCTCGTCGACGCGCTTCGCCTGCACGGCGTCGACCGCCTCTTCTGCGTGCCCGGCGAAAGCTATCTCGACGTGTTGGACGCGCTCTACGACACGCCGCAGATCGCCGTCGTCGTCGCCAAGCACGAGGGCGCCGCAGCCAACATGGCGGAAGCGGATGGCAAGCTGACGGGGCGGCCAGGGATCTGCTTCGTCACGCGCGGGCCCGGTGCGACGCACGCGAGCGTCGGCGTACACACGGCGTACCAGGATTCAACGCCGATGATCCTGTTCATCGGCCAGGTGCAGCGCGATGTGCGGGGCCGCGAAGCGTTCCAGGAAGTCGAGTTCCGGCAGATGTTCGCGCCGATCGCCAAATGGGTGGCCGAAATCGAGACGGCGGATCGGATTCCCGAGTACCTGCTGCGCGCCTTCCAGGTGGCGACGTCCGGCCGCCCGGGGCCCGTCGTCCTGGCGCTGCCGGAGGACGTGCTGGCCGAGCAGTCCTCAGCGCCCGACACGCGACCGTTCTGCGCGGTGCAGGCGGCGCCGCGTATGGCCGACCTCGCTGCGGTGCGGGACGAGCTGGAGCGCGCCAGCCAGCCTCTCCTCATTGCGGGCGGCTCGTGCTGGTCCGACGAGGGGTGCGCCGCGCTCGCCCGCTTCGCACACGCGAACGCATTGCCGGTGCTGACCTCCTTCCGGCGCCAGGACCTCATCGACAACGACCACGTCTGCTATGCGGGCCATCTGAGCCTCGGCCTGCCGCCACACCTGCAGCAGCGCATGAAGGCGGCGGACCTGATCATCGCCCTCGGCACGCGCCTCGGCGATATCAACACGATGACGTACTCGCTGCTCCGGCCGCCGCGCCTGGCCGCGCGACTCGTGCATGTGCACCCCGAGCCGACCGAGTTGAACCGTGTCTACCAGGCCGATCTGGCCATCGCCGCCTCACCGTCGGCGGCGGCGATCAGGCTCGCGGAACTGGAGCCCATCAGTGCTCCGCGTTGGAACGCCTGGACCGAATCGGCCCGGCACGAGTACGAGAAGTTCATCAAGGTACCGGCGGCCGGGCCCCGCCGCGGCGTCGACCTGGCCGTCGTCATCCGGCACCTGGCGACACACCTTCCGGCGGACGCGATCGTCACGAACGGCGCGGGGAACTTCACCGTCTGGGTGCACCGGTTCTTTACGTACCGGCAGCCGCGCACGGAGCTGGCGCCGACGAGCGGCGCGATGGGCTACGGCTTCCCTGCGTCGATCGCGGCCAGCTTGCGGTATCCCGAGCGCGTGACGGTCTGCGTCGCCGGCGACGGCGATTTCCTGATGTATGCGCAGGAGCTTGCCACCGCGGCGCAGTACTGCGCGCGTGTCATCGTCCTCATCGCCAACAACGGAATGTACGGAACGATCCGCATGCACCAGGATCGGCGCTTCCCCGGGCGAGTTTCGGGAACCGATTTGGTCGGCCCGGATTTCGTGGCGCTGGCCAGGTCCTTTGGCGCCCATGCCGAGCGCATCGAAACGACGGACGCGTTTGCGCCTGCATTCGAGCGCGCGTGCGCCGCGGGCCGCTCGGCGGTGTTGGAGCTGGTGACGGATCCGGGTCAGATCACGCCGGATCGGCGGCTGAGTACCTAGTGCCCGGCTTCAGCCGGGTCTCGACGTCCGCCTAAAGGGGCACTGTCTCAGTTTGACTGACAGGCTCAAGGCAGTCGCCAGCCACCAACAGCCAGCATCGCGCCGATAGTCATCGCGTACTGGCAACTTGTGGACCAGCCAGCAAACTCTCCTGAACCAGCTGGGACGTAAGCTGAGATGCCAAGGACGAAGAGCCCGACTCCGATGACCACCATCGCGAACGAGATCCTTTTCTTCAGGTGCGTTCTCCTTGAGCCTTCGTATTATGCGCTCAGCTCCTAAAGGCGGACGCTACGTACGACCTTCCGCATAGCGCGGGACGGGGCCCGCTGCATGCTCCTCGACCGAGCTTTCGAGCTCGCGCCCCCGCGTCTCGGGCAACATGGACGTCGCGACCAGGACGAGCATATAAGCGCAGGCCGCGCACAGCCCCATCGCCGTTCCGAGGCCCAGGTTTGCCGCGAGCATGCCGACGAGCGCCGGCACCAGCGAGCCCACGGCGCGGCCCGTGTTGTACGAGAATCCCTGTCCGGTTGCCCGGACCCGCGTCGGGAACAACTCCGCAAACGTCGCGCCCATCCCGGCAATGATCCCTGACTGAAAGAAGCCGAGGGGAAACCCGAGGAGCAGCACGGCGGTGCTGCTGAGCGGTAACAGCGTGTAGGCGGCGACGGTCACGGCCGCGGCGCACGCCATGATGACGAAGGTCTTGCGGCGCCCGAGCCAGTCACTCAGATGAGCGCTGATGACATAGCCGAGGAACGAACCAAGGATGTTGAAACCCAGATAGCCGCCGGTCCCGAGCACTGACAGGCCGCGAACCGTCCTGAGGTACGTGGCCAGCCAGGTCAGCACCACGTAGTTCCCGCCCAGGCCGCCGGCCGCGAGCATCGATGCGAGGATCGTGCGGCGCCGGAGCCCGGGGCCGAAGATCTCCAGGAACTGAAACCTGCGGCCGCCGGG
Source organism: Vicinamibacterales bacterium (assembly GCA_050742335.1). Taxonomy (GTDB): domain Bacteria; phylum Acidobacteriota; class Vicinamibacteria; order Vicinamibacterales; family UBA2999; genus DATCJA01. Next base: position 18,173 of record JBOGIR010000563.1, read on the forward strand.
CGTCGTGGCGCGCATCTCCCGGAAGACGACCGGCTCCTCCACGTAACGGCGGATCCAGAGCACGAAGAATGCGGGAAGCAGCCCGAGGAAGAAGAGATAGCGCCACGCCATTTCCGGCGGCGCCACGCTGAACACGATCGTGAACAGGAGCACGGCGGTGCCGTAGCCAACCGACCAGCCGCTCTGGACGCTGCCGACGGCGCGGCCCCGGACCCGCTTGTCGATGACCTCGCTCATGAGCACGGCGCCGGCGGCCCATTCACCGCCGAAGCCAAGCCCCTGCATGCTGCGGGTGAACAGGAGCTGCTCGAACGACTGCGTGAACCCTGACAGGAACGTGAACAGCGCGAACCAGACGATGGTGATCCGCAGCACGGCGACGCGGCCGAATCGATCGGCGAGAATGCCGGCCAGCCAGCCGCCGACGGAGGAGAACAGCAATGCGGCCGTTGCCAGCGTGCCGGCTTGCGTCTGGGACAAGCCCCACACCGCGATCAACGTCGGCATGACGACCGCGTAGAGCTGGACGTCCATCGCGTCCAGCGCCCATCCGGTGAAGCAGGCCCAGAACGTCCGCCGCTCGCGCACGTTCATGCTCGCAAACCAGTTCGCCATGTTGCCTCGTTTCGTCGCGGGTATTGGAGCACGACTGCGTGCGTGTTTCAATGACACCTAGCGAGGCTGCGCCTCAGACCGCCGAGCCTGTTGGCTCCGCCTCGCTAGTGGCAGTGTCTGCTTGCCCCGCACTCCGTGCGGGCGAGACGTCTTGAAAGGCTGGTAGGAAACTTGACTCATTCGCACGAATTCTGGCCCGCAGACGGGACCCAAAGACGGGACAGTTGACGTACACACTCCGCATCGCCGAGACTGGCGCGGGACGCAGAGGGCGGATCTTTGCTCCGCAGGCCAAAAATCATGAAAAACCTCCTTTCCGTTGTCATGTGGGTCGCCGTTGCCGCACTCGGCGCAGCCGGCTTCGGCATGCTGGCGCTGTCGCGGGGAGAAACCATCAGCGCCGGGTGGCTGGTCGTCGCCGGGGTGTGCACGTATCTGGTGGCCTACCGGTTCTACTCCCGGTACCTCGCCTATACCGTGTTTGGCCTCGACGACCGTCGCGCCACCCCGGCCGAGCGGCTCGACAACGGCCGCGACTTCTGTCCGACCAACAAGTGGGTGGCGGCCGGCCACCATTTTTCGGCCATCTCCGGCGCCGGCCCCCTGGTCGGTCCGACGCTCGCGGCGCAGTTCGGCTTCCTGCCGGGCACGATCTGGCTGATCGCCGGCGTCGTCCTCGGCGGCGCCGTGCAGGACATGATCGTGCTGTGCGCGTCGGTCCGCCGCGACGGCAAGTCGCTCGGCCAGATGGCGAAAGACGAAGTCAACCCGATCGCCGGCATGGCCGCCATGATCGCCGTCTTCGCGATCATGATCATCCTCCTTGCCGTGCTCGCGCTCGTCGTGGTCAACGCGCTGCGCGACAGCCCGTGGGGGCTCTTCACCATCGCCGCGACCATTCCCATCGCGCTCCTGATGGGCGCCTGGATGAACAACATCCGGCCAGGCAAGGTGGCCGAAGCCACCGCGATCGGCATCGTGCTGCTGATGGCCGCGCTCCTCGGCGGCCAGTGGGTGGCCGAGCATCCGGCGTGGGGTGCTGCGTTCACCTGGTCCGGGACCGACCTGGCCTGGGCCGTCATGGTGTACGGCTTCGTCGCGTCGGTGCTGCCCGTATGGCTCCTGCTGGCGCCGCGCGACTATCTCTCAGCGTTCCTCAAGATCGGGACGATTCTGGTGCTGGGCACGGCCATCGTGCTGCTGATGCCGCCGATGAAGCTGCCGGCCATCACGCAGTTCATCGACGGGACGGGACCGGTGTTCGCCGGCAAGCTGTTCCCGTTCGCCTTCATCACGATCGCCTGTGGCGCCGTGTCGGGCTTTCACGCCCTCATCTCGAGCGGGACCACCCCGAAGCTGGTGAAGCGCGAGAGCGACGTCCGGCTGATCGGCTACGGCTCGATGCTGATGGAGTCGCTCGTCGGCCTGATGGCCATGATCGCCGCCGCCACGCTCGACCCTGGCGTGTACTTCGCGATGAACGTCGGCCCGGCGATCCTCGGGACGACGCCCGAAAGCGCGTCACAGGCGATTGCCCAGTGGGGCTTCGTGCTGCGGCCGGAGCAGATGACCCTGCTCGCGGAGCAGATGGGCGAGGCCTCCCTGCTGTCGCGCACCGGCGGCGCACCGAGTCTCGCCGTCGGCATGGCCGGCATCCTCGGCGGCGTCTTCACCGGCGCCGGCCTGGCGCTCTGGTATCACTTCGCCATCCTGTTCGAGGCGGTGTTCATCCTGACCACCGTCGACGCCGGCACGCGGGTGGGCCGCTTCATGCTGCAGGAGCTCCTCAAACACGTGTACGCGCCACTCGGTCGCTACTCCTGGTATCCGAGCATCTTCCTCTCGTCAGCGCTCGTCGTCGCCGCCTGGGGCTATTTCCTCTATCAGGGCGTGATCGATCCTCTTGGCGGCATCAACTCCCTCTGGCCGCTCTTCGGCATCGCGAATCAGTTGCTGGCCGCGGTGGCGCTGTGCGTCGTCACGACGATCCTCGTGAAGATGGGCAAGCTGAAGCACGCCTGGGTGACGCTTCTGCCGCTGGCGTGGCTGGCGTCGGCGACGCTGACCGCCGGCTACCAGAAGGTGTTCTCGCCGCTGCCGGCGCTCGGCTTCCTCGCGCATGCGCGCTCGCTCGCGAACTCCACGAATCCGGACGCCGCGCGGATGATCTTCAACGATCGGCTCGACGCCGCGCTCGCCCTGTTCTTCATGGCGGTCGTCGTGGTGGTGATTGCCGCATCGGCCCGCGAGTGGTGGATGGTGGCGGCCAACCGCAAAGCGCCACAAGTCAACGAAGCGCCGTACGTGGAGACCCGGATGGACACGGTGACCGCGTAGTGCCGATCCGCGCAGGCTGAAGAGCCTGTGAAGAAATCGTACATGCGATGCATTTTGGTCTTGTGCGGAGATCGAAGCGGGTCGATCCTGCGAGCATGAGTGACCCCACCTCCCCGGCGCTGCCTGGTGTACCGCTGGCCACGCCACCGGAGGTCGGTGGCGACGCGCCGGCGCGGTATGAGACGGCGAATCGGACCCAGATCGAGTTGACGCCAACGGATCTGGAGGCCCTGCTGCCCCCGGGCCACGCGGCGCGCTTGGTGTGGCGATTTGTCGAGGGCCTGAAGCTGACGGCGTTCTACGCCACGATCAAAGCCCGCGAGGGCCGGGCCGGTCGGCCGCCGGTCGATCCGCAGATCCTGATCGCGCTGTGGCTGTATGCCACGATCGACGGGGTCGGCAGTGCCCGCGAACTTGATCGGTTGTGTGTCAGCCATGACGCGTATCGGTGGATTCGGGGTGGCGTTTCGGTGAATTACCATACGTTGAGCGATTTCCGGGTGGCGCACCTGGCGGCGCTCGACCAGCTGCTC
>JBOGIR010000564.1:0-8593 GCA_050742335.1 Vicinamibacterales bacterium
TTCACGGCGGCCGACGATGGGAAGAACGACGCATCGACGACGAACAGGTTGTCCACGTCGTGCGTGCGACAGAACGAGTCGAGCACCGAGGTGCGCGGATCGGAGCCGAAGCAGAGCGTGCCGCACTGGTGCGTCGTATTCCTGTCGCGATGCGAGTGCGCCACCACCACCCAAAAGCCGAGCCGCCGCAGAATCCGCTTCATCTCCCTGACGAGCCGGCGGTGTGGTGCGAGATTGTTGGGCCGATAATGGAGCCGGATGCGGCCGTCCGGCTCCACCGTGACCCGGTTGTCGTCCCTCGGCAGGTCCTCGGACACCACCAGCCAGTCCACCCCGCGCGCCACCCACGCTTCGTAAGCCCACAGCGGAATCCACGGCGCCACCGTCTGCGCCATCACTCCGTGGGTCCGACCCTGCGACTGAATCTGCCCCAGCGGATGCCCGCCGTCGGGGCCGCGCAGGTAGTAGTCATTGAGGGCGACCGTCTTCTGAAACACCGTCTCGTTCCGCCGAAACGGATGAAAGCCCTGCATCATCGTCGCCAGGTGCGCCATGTAGCGACGGCCGACGAGCACGGACGAATTCGCAAGGCCGTCCGGATGCTTGTCGGTAGCCGAGCGCAGCAGGAGCGCCGCGGAGTTCACGGCGCCGCACGACACGATGAAGAGCGGCGCCTCGACACGCACGATGTCGCCGTCCCGCTCGACCTCGAGTGCCTCCACTCTTCGGCCGGTGGGATCGGTGAGCAGCCGGCGCGCACACGCGCGCGTCCAGAGCGTCACGGTGGGCTGTCCGATCGCGCCGCGGATGCAGCAGACATCCGCGTCGCTCTTCGCGTGGACCTTGCAGGGGAACGAGTTGCACGTGTTGCACAGGATGCAGCCGGTGTCGTCGCCAGGCCTGAGGAGCCCCAGCGGCAGTGGCGACGGATTGAGCCCCAGCGTTCGCAGTTGCCCGACGATGGCCGCGATGGCCGGCGCGTGCGGCACCGCCTCGTACGGAAATGGGCGCCGCGGAGGTTCGGTGGGATCGATCCCGTGCTGCCCCCGCACGTGGTAGAGGCGCTCGGCGCGGTCGTAGTAGGGCTCCAGCGTGTCGTAGTCGATGGGCCAGGCGGGTGAAAGCCCGTCCACATGATCCATCGCCTCGAAGTCTTCGCGGCGGAGACGATAGAGCACGCTGCCCCAGAATTTGGTGTTGCCCCCGACGCAGTAGTGCGTATACGGCTGAAACGCCTGGCCGCTGCGATCGACCCATCGTTCGCGCACGCGGTAGCGCAGGTGCTTCCACACCGCTTCTGGGTCCCAGTTCTCCTCCTCTCGAGGGACGAAATCGCCGCGCTCGATCACGAGGATACGCGCGCCTGAATCGGCCAGCGCGTGCGCCATCGTGCCGCCGCCGGCACCGGTGCCGATGATGACGATGTCGTACGCTGCAGTCCGCATCTATTCGCGCGCGCGCTCACAGATCAAGTTCCCCACCCCTACTTTCCACTTTGCACCTTGCACCTTGTACTTGATCCCAACAGTCCGTGGCACAAGCCCCAGCCGGGCCACAGAGGCACAGAGAAAACATCTTGAAAACTCTGTGTCTCTGCGTCTCTGTGGCGCCTTGGCCATTTTCACCACGGCCTGTTAGCCCACCGCCAGCGCGGCGCCCTGTTCCACGCTGGCGTAAATCTGGTCCATCAGCCGCTGATCGTCCATCGCGCGTTCGAGACTCATCTCCGGGGTACGGCCGGTGCGAATAGCGGCCACGAAATCGCGATACATGGCCTGGTAGCCGCGAATATCGCGAAAGCCGGGAAACATCAATCGCGGCCACCCGGTGCCCCTGACCAGGATGAACAGGCCGTTCGACTCGAACGTGATGATGCCCTTGCGGCCGTACAGCTTGGACAGTCTGATGCCGCGCAGGAGCGACGGAATCTCGCGCGAGTAATAGAGGGCGCCGACTGCCTGGTTGTCGTACTGGAACGCCACCATCATGCTCTTGACGCGTCTGTCCGGACCGTCGCGCGACACGGACGGCCGATACCCATGGGCCATGACGATCCTCGGGCCGAGACTGGCGGCCATGTGCAGCCAGTGGATCCCCTCCTCGAAGAACGCGTCGCCACCGGCGATCGTCTCGTCGTTGCGCCAGTCGTCCGCCGTCTTCAGTCGCCGGACGATGCTCGTGAAGTGCGCGAACACCATGTCACCGATGCGACCGTCCGCGAGGAGCCGGCGCAGACCGACGGCCAGCGGCTTGTAGTGGTCGTTTTCGCCGACGAGCACCACGCGGCCGGCGCGATCGCGCGCGTCGGCCACCGTGCGGTAGTCGGCCATGCGCAGATACGCCGGCTTCTCCACCAGGACGTGCTTGCCGGCCTGCAGCGCCTGCAGCGTGAGATCGAGGTGGAAGCGCGGTGGGACAGCGATGACGACGGCATCGACCTGTGGATCGTCGATGGCGGCAGCGTAGCTGCCGTATGCCGTCACCCCACGGTACCGCTGCCGGCACTGTTCCGCGCGGGCGCGATCGCGGCTTGCGTACGCGGATACGACATCACCTCCGAGCGCACGCAGATGCCGGCTGTGGACGCGCGTGATGAAGCCGCAGCCGAGAAAGGCCAGACGCAGGGGACGTGGCATGGGGACGGGAACATCATAGCGGCAAGGGGAAGAGAAAGCGCAGATCCCCCCGAGATCAGTTGTGTTGATGGTGGCGAATCCCGGTTCCGGTGGCCGGACCGCGCTGCGACGCCGCGAGTGGCCGCCTGACGCCAGCTCCGTGAGCTGGCTGATCCCCAGAGCCGTCTCGCGCGGTCAGGCGATCCATGTCGGCCTGACCTCCACAGGGCTTCGCCACCATCAACACAACTGATCTCCGGTGTACTGCCTACTGCCTACTGCCTACTGCCTACTGAGATCCGTGAACCAGTTGAGCACGACGTTCAGGCGGCCGGCGGTCGATTCGTCCTTGACCATGATGAACCGCTGACCGTCGCGCGTGACGTCGTAGTTGGCGATGGTGATGCCGCCTCCGAACGCGTACGCCTGTTCGAACAGGAGCCGCGGCGCCGAGAGCGTGACGTCGGGCGCCGTCGATACGCCGACCACCATCATCTTGTCGCCGTTGCGATAGAAGACTTCTCTGCCGCTCGGGTTCCAGACGGCTTGTGTCCCGCCCTCAGTGGAGATCTGCCAGCGTCGATCCGGCCCCGGGAACGGACGCAGGTACACCTCGTTCTGCCCCGACTCGTTCGAGACGTACATCAGCCAGCGGCCATCCGGCGACAACCGTGCTCCGCCTTCGTACGCGGCTGTAGCCAGAACGGGCCGGACGCTGCCGCCGCCGCGAAGGGGAGCCGCGTAGATGTCGAACAAGCCTTCCTGCGAGCTGCGCAGGAACACGAGCGTCTCGCCGTCAGGCGTCATCGATCCCGGGTAGTCGAATTCGGACGTTCCCTGGACCACCTCACTCTGGCTGCCGCCGTCCGCGTCCTGCAGGCGCAGGCCGCCAGGCGTTCGATACACGACACGGCGGCCGTCGGGCATCCAAATCGGGAATCCCAACAAGACGTCTTCTCTGGACGCGATCCGTGTAAACGTGGCACGCGCCACGTCCTGAATCCACAAATCGCCGCCCTCAACCAGAACACGGCTGCCGTCCGGCGCCAGGCGTGGGTTGCCGTACGGCCGGAGCGTCTCATTCAACGGCTGCTCTGCTCCCTGCCGCGACACCAGGACGAGACGGCTTAACGCTCCGGTCGGAGCGTAGACCATCGTCCCGGAGGGCGACACGTCAACAATCGGTGTGCCCTGCACGCTGATCGGAACGCTTTCGATCGTGGTGCGAACGACGGGCCCGGTCAACCCAAGGCTCGCAGCATCGAATGGAGCGGCGAGCAACTCGCCGTCCCGGAAGAACATCAGGTGGCCGCTGGCGGCGTACATCGGCTGCGTTCCGCGTTCCACCACGGTTCGGCGCTCGCCGCTCGCGAAGGTCAGTGCGTCGATACGCCACTGGTTGCTCGCGCGCGCACTGAAGAGGATCGTCCCGCTGTCGGGAAGCACGATCGGCCATGCATGGAGCGTGTCGCCCTGCGCCCCACCCAACGTGGTCAGTGGCTCGGCCGTGTTTCCCGAACGAGGGACTTGCCACAAGGCTCCACCCCGAACGAAGACGATGCGATCGTCACCGGTCCAGGCGGCGCCGTACAGAAACGTCGCGCCATCAGTCACCGTCGTCACCAGGCCGTCGGCGAGCGACACGGTTCTCAGCAGTCCGGCGGCAGTGAGCGAACCGATCGACTGCCCATCCGGGGAGAAGAACAACGAGGTGACACCATCAGTACCTCTGACCGGGACCGCCTCGAACTGATCGAGCCGGCGTACGTACGCCTGACGACTGCCCCCGCGGACGCCGACGAAAGCGATGCGGGCTCCGTCGGGGGACACTGCAACCGGGCGTGGCGATGCCGTGTACAGTTCGACACCGGCCGGTAGATTGACCTCGAGTCGGAGAACTGACTGGCCCGTGGCAGCCGGACGCCCCGGTCGGCTCCAGAGCATCCAGGCAGCCACGGCCAGCGCGAGCGCCGCCACGGTCCAGGGAAGTGCGCGCAGCCACCGCGCAGCTGCTGCCGGACGCTGAGGGACCGCCGGTGCGGCGACACCAGGCTCGCTGGACCCGTCCTCGAGCTCCACACGCGCGTCGGCGATGTGGTGCAAGCGCCGGGCGGGATCCTTCTGCAGGCATCGTCGGAGCAATCGCCGCAGGTACAGGGGCACCTCGTCCGGCAGCGCGCTCCAATCCGGCGCGCGCGTCAGGATCGCCGCCACGGCGTCCGACACCGTGTCGCGCGTGTCGAAAGCCTGCCGGCCGGTCAGCATTTCATAGAGCACGCACCCGAACGCCCAGATGTCGGTCCGCCGATCGACGGGCTTGCCCCGCGCCTGCTCAGGGCTCATATAGCCGACCGTGCCGAGGATGACGCCTGCATACGTTGGATGGATGCTGAGAGTCGGCGACATCGACAACGAATCGGCCGGGCGGGCCGTTTCGAGCATCTTGGCCAGCCCGAAATCGAGAACTTTCACCCTCCCGCCTGGTGTGACCTTGATGTTGGCCGGCTTCAGATCGCGGTGAATCACGTCACGGTCGTGCGCGGCTTCGAGCGCTTCAGCCACCTGGTGCGCGATGGGCAACGCCTCGTCTGCGGGAATCGCGCCGCGCGCGATCCGGTCCCCAAGCGTTTCCCCTTCGACCAGCTCCAGAACCAACGCTCGTACGTAGGGTCCGGCTTCCTTGTCCGCCGTAGCCGCAGCGGACGTGGAAGCCGGACCGGAGGCGGAAGCCGGACCTTCTTCGACGCCGTAAATCGCCGCGATGTTCGGGTGATTGAGCGAGGCGAGCACCTCCGCCTCGCGCTGAAACCGCGCCAGGCGGTCCGGATCGGCCGCAAACGACTCAGGCAGGATCTTCAGCGCGACCTCGCGCTTCAACCGCGTATCCCGCGCGCGGTACACCTCACCCATCCCCCCGGCGCCGAGCGTGCCGGTGATGTCGTAGGGCCCGATGCGCGTGCCAGGCGCGAGAGACATGGTGTTGAGGTAGTGGCGGGATTATACGTGGATGGGGCGCCTTCACAGGAGCCGGCCGGTACGTAGCTCCTCCAGAAATGACGCCACCGGCAGGATCTCGATCCCATCGTCGGTCTTTCGGCGCTTCGGCTCCAGACAAACGACGATGCGACGACGAATCCGCGAGTGATCCTGCGCAACCGATCTGAGCCCCTTCAGGTGATCGGCCGAGATCCGCTCGCTCGCCTTGGCCTCGACCGCAAGCGCGAGGTCCCCCACCACGAAGTCCACCTCGATCCCGCTGGCCACGCGCCAGTACGCAAGCGGCACGTCGAGCTCGCGATAGGCGATGTGGGCCCGCAGTTCGTGATGGACCCAATTCTCGAATGCCTTGCCGTAGAGCTCGCCACGACGGACGAGCGGACCACGATGGGCGAGCTGATTCACGACGCCGACGTCCGCGAAGTAGAACTTGGATGCGGCAATAACCCGGCGCTTGGGACGTTTCGTGTACGCCGGCAGCCAACGCCCGAGCAGTGTGTCCTCGAGGATCTCGAAGTAGCTCTTGACGGTCGGCGCCGAGACCCCGCAATCCCGCGCGATATTCGAAAAGTTCACGAGGCTGCCGTCCGAGAGCGCCGCCACGTCGAGGAAGGTCGAGAACGCGGGCAGAGTGCGAACGATCCCTTCCGCGGCGATCTCGTCTCTCAAGTAGTCCGCGACGTAGGCCGAGAGCAGGCGCTGGGGACGCTCGGCCACGTAGATCCTCGGCAGATAGCCATGATTGAGGATCCGATCGAGATCGAACGCTCCACCGAGCTCTTCGGCGGTCAGCCCGAAGAGCTCGTACCGGATCGCACGCCCTCCCAGGAGATTGGCCGCGCCTCGTCGCACCTTGCGCGCGCTGGAGCCGCACAGCGCGAACACCACGCCGCGCCGCTCGATCAGCCCGTGCACTTCGTCGAGGAGCGCCGGTACCTTCTGGATCTCGTCGATCACGACCTGGGAGGGAGGCGGCCGGCCGTTCAGCTCCTGGCGTAGAAGCTCCGGGCGCTCGACGTAGCGGCGGAATTCATCAGCCTTGAGGAGGTCGATCCAGTAGGCGTTCGGGTAGGCCTTGCGAAGCAGCGTGGTTTTGCCGGTCTGCCGGGGTCCCCACAGGAAGAACGTTTCGGTACCGGCAAGTGGAAGGCGCAGGCCACGTCCGAACATCTACTTTACATTATCATGATAATCACAAGCATACAATTGGGTTACCAGCGGGGAACCGCCTTACCGCAGGCTTGTCAGCTGGGCGCGATCGCCCGGATCCAGCACCCCGATGTACCCGTTCATGAACTCGGTGAACCAGATCCGCCCCTGCGGATCGATGCCGATGCCGAGGCGGGGATTGACGTTCCGGCTAGGGAACGGATATTCCACGAACGTCTCCGTCTTCGGATCGAACCTGGTCATGTTGTTGCCGTTCAGATCGCCAAACCAGAGGTATCCCGTCCGCCGATCCTCGACGAATCCGTAGGGTGAGGCCTTCAGCGTGGGCGGCTGATAGAGCGTGAACTGCCCGGTCCGCGGATCCAGCTTGCCGAGCTTGTGATTGTCGAACGCGCCGAACCACACGTTGTCATTCGAATCGACGAACACACCGCGGATGTGCGGCGTGTCGGGCGCGAAGTACTCCTTCGTCGCGCCCGTTCCGGGATCGACGCTCACGATCATGCCCATCGAGTACGTCACTCCCCACCCTCTGCCGGTTGAATCGACCTTCGCGTCGTACAGGCCGGCGCGCACCGGCGGCAGCGGATCGCCTTCGGCCCGGTCGCGCAGCGCCTTGGATCCAGGCGGATACACGGCCGGCAGTGGGTATTTGTAGCTGCGGAACTGCCCCGTCGTCGGGTTGTAGACGTAGAAGCCTTCATCGGTCTCGCCGAGCGACGAGAACCACAGATTGCCGTCGCGATCTTCCTGGCAATTGTGCGTCCCCGGCGCCTTGCCCTCCCACGTGATCTCGACGAGCGTGTCCGTCTTCGGATCGATCATCGCCGCCTTCGCCACGCCGCGGGCATTCAGCGCCATCCAGACGCGCCCGTCCCGGCTGACGCACGGCGTGTGCGGCACGGCGTCGGGCGTCGGCACGGGATAGGCCTTGAAGTTCTCCGTCGCGGGATCGAAGCGCAGGACCGCGTTGGTGGCACTGTCCCATCCGGCGAGCCACACCTTGCCCGCGCCATCCACCGTAAGGCTGTGCGGCATGGAGCGCGGGTTGGGCAACCGGTACTCGGCAAACGTCGCATTCGCCACGTCGGGCGCCAGCTTTGGACGGCGGAGCTGTTCGGGTGTCGGTGGCTCGGCGTTCGGCCCGAAGTACTGCGCCTTGGGGCCGAACCACCGCTCCAGCTCGCCCGTCAGTACCTTCCATTCCGCCTCGCTGGCGCCATACGGACCGCGGCCGATCCTCTGCGTCATCGGCTTCTCGACGAGCGCTCGCCACTGCGCCGCGGTAAAGCCGCGGTGCTTCAGCATCACGTCCAGCGCGTGGCAGTTGATGCACGCGGACTTGAGGAGCTCCGTCGCCGGGTGATCCGGGATGAGGAGATCGACGTCCGCGCCCGTCAGCTGCGCCACGCTCCAGCTGGGCGTCAGGCGGAAATTCAGCGCCGCGTCTGTGGCCGTGTCCCTGGACGACCGCTGCGGCCCGAAGCCGAACGCTTCGGCCGACACGGTGTACTGCCCCGGCGAGACCGTCAGTTCGTAGCGCCCATCGGCTGCCGTGTACCTCGAGACGCTCCTGGCGCTCTGAGAAGCCTTGACCAGCGCACCCGGAATGGCCTTCCCGCCGCCGTCGGTGACGACGCCTCGAATGACGGCATCGGCGGCATCGGGCCTGACGGAGGCGAAGAGCGCGATCAGGCACAGCGAGAGGGTCAGGGACGTGACGATTCGCATGGAGACTCCTTACTCCTGAGGCTGCCCGAGGCCAGTTGAGTTGACGCTCCCCGGGTCCTGTCGCCGGGTTTCCCCACCCG
>JBOGIR010000565.1:0-8804 GCA_050742335.1 Vicinamibacterales bacterium
GAGCGAGTAATCCCGGGCCTGGGGCGCGTACCGCGTGAAGGCGATCGCGAGAATTAGCAGATGTTGCGAGACGTAGACCCAATCGATGAGGGCGAACGTCGGCATCTGGAGGACGAGCATCGCCAACTCGGCCGACGTGACGCTGAAGAGGAGGAGGTCGGCCAGCCGTCGCCCCGAAACTCCTGCTGATCTCGACAACAGGCTGACAGATCGCATTGACCCAGTGGGAACACGAGCCGCGAGTTCGCGAAGCAATTTCTTCGAAGGTTTCTAATCCCCTGTCACAGGACTCCAGGATCTGTCCGGATTGAAACGTTTCATCTTCTTGAATTCGGCCAGCGTGGCCGGCCCGAAATCCTTCTCGTACACAACGCCATCGTGGCTGACGATGAAGGTCTTCACACCAGTCACCCCGTACTCAGCCGGAGCAGCCACCAGCGCAAAGCCGCCAATCATCGCACCGTTCACGACGAAGTCCATCGTTCCAAGCGGCGCGGCCGGCCCCTGTCCCTTCAAGGGTTTGAAGAAGTAGCCGTGGTACGGGTCAGTACGACTGGTGTAGCCCTGTTCGATGGCGCGAGCAATCTCTTCGCTGATGGGACCATCCAAGGTGCCGTCAGGTTTTCGCCAGACCAGGCCATCCTGTGTGCCCGGAGTGCTGATGATGCGCTGCGCGTACTGGTTCACGTCGTAGCCCTCGCGCGTCCGCATCGCGTATTCGTGCTGAGCCTCCACGTACCCGCGGGAGATTTGGATCGCATCCAGCTCGTTGCTGCCGATGCGACGGTACAGAATCTCCTGCCGGCCGGCTTTGGCGTCGAAGGACCACTGCCGACCACGCTTCACGATTGGGACGGGGAAGGGCCAGTCCTCGTCGCCGACGATCAGGAACGCGCGGGTTTTGGTCCTCGAGTCTACGGACACACTCATCTTGTCGCGGGCCTTCGCGGCGAAATCTTCGGCTCGCTGGCGGTCTTGCGCGTACTCACCAGACAGCACGATGTCTTCACCTTCGGGACCGAACAGTTCGATGAGTCTGCCCACGTCGAACTGCTCGGCCGCCGCGACGAGCGCATCTGCAGCCTGTTGAGGAGACGCGAAGGTCCTGGCACCTGTAGACGTGCGAGCCGGAGCGCCACTGGTCGCCTGCTGCGAGCCGGCGACTGGAGCGGCGGTCATGCAGACGACCACCGCTGCACTGGCAATCCTTCGAAGACTGGAGAGGGTGTGTGTCGCGGGCACTGTTCTCATGATCGCTGCTCCTTGAAGTCCCCTACCCGCAATCGGTCTCACCTATCGGCGTCCGCCGCCGCGCGAGCGCCCGCCGCCACCGCCCCTGCTGAAGCCGCCGCTCCTGGAACCGCCACTAAAGCCTCCGGACCGCATGCTCGACGAGCCGCGGGAGCTGCTGGCGCGCGCGCTCGATCCGCTGAATCTGTCGGATGATCCGCCGAAGGCGCTTGAGCTTCTGCCACCGCTCCGTGAGAGATCGCGGCCTGCAATGCGATCGGAACCCCCGCTGATGCCACTACCGCTGGGCCGACTGCTCAGACTACCGCTCCCCGCCCTACTGCCGACGCCAGCGCCACTGCTGCCAACGGCACCGCTACGCAGGTTGCCGCCCTGACGGCTCACCTGCTGTCTGGCGCCGGCCTGGCGATTGGCCAGGGACTCGCCCCGCGCCGTCCCGCCATATCTGTTCGCGGTGGCGCGGTCGCGGTAGGGGGCACCGCCGCGATGCTCTACCCTGTGCTGCCAGGTGTTGCTAGCGTTCCTGACCCCGCTGATATTCGTGTTCCGGTTGAAGCTGTTGTTTCTATTGATGGAGATGTCGGCATCGCCCCAATTGGCGCCCCAGCCCCAGCCGCCACTCCAGAACGACCCCATGGCCACTCCAGCACCGAATGCAAGCGCCCTCCCGGCGTAATAGCCGGCCGGCGGGTAGTAAATCGGCGGGTATGGATAGACCGGCGCACCATATACGACCGTCGGGTTGTACGACGGCACGTACAGGACTTGCGGATCGGCCTGTTCGATCACGATCACGCTCTGGCTTTCGACGACCTTCGTTTCCACCGATTGCTGCGGGGTCGATTGCAAATGTCCGTTGGCTTGTGCTTTCTCCCGCATACGTTGCACCGCGGCCATTACACCGGCTTGCTGTGCCAGAAATGCATTGCCGAGGTCCGTTGTCCACTGAATGTCGTCCGCCAGCCATTTGACGACGTCGGGAAGCGCCGCCATCGCCTGTATGCTCGGGTCCCACGGTTGCCGCGCCACGGCATCGAGCAATGCCTTGTCCTTGAGCCCTGGGTTTTTCGCGAGCCATTGATGAAGCTGGAGGAGCTCGAGCGGATACGTCGAAGCCGCCAGCGTCTGTGCGAGCAGCGGATCCGGATAGAGGGCAATGGGCGCGACCAACGAATCAAGTTGATCCGGCGCAATGCGCGAACCTTGGGCAGCTGGAGCGGGCACCTGCATGTTTGCTGGCACGACTGGCCATGCCTGAGCGAACGTATCGCCCGGAACCATCATCACGCCACACCATGCTGACAGCAGACCTGTAACGCATCCTGATGTGAGTCGTTGCTTGGAACTCATCGTCGTATTCTCCAGAAATCCAAGAACAGCATGTGCAATCGTTTGGCCGCGGCTCACCGATAACCTGCTTCACTGGAAAGAGCGCGGTCAGCGCCCATCAGACGAAATGTGGTCAGGATCGACCAAGCATTGGTCAGAGCTCTGGTCGATCGCAGCGTGTCAGTGCGCGGACCGACGAGGTGTGGAGAAGAGACGCCGATGCTCGGCGATATGCGCCATCACGGGGCGCGGTTGAGCGGCTCGAGAGCTGTCCATGACCTGCTTGCCGGTCACCGGGTTCCTGCCGCCCGACATCGCGGAAGACGACGGCGTCCCCGGTCCGGCTGAAGCCGAACGCTGCCGACGATGGTGTGCCCGCTCCCACTCACGGACGCGCCGGCGCCCTTCGTCGAAGATCCGTTCGTAGTTGCCCTTCCGCACTTTGTAGCTGGCCTCCGGCGTGAGCTGCCGCCATATCGGCGCCCACATGTCGAACACCGCGAAGTACGGCGCGGGGCCGGCCGGCGCGACGGTGTCGGTGCCAAACAGAAACCGGTCCGGGTAGCTGTTGAGCATCGCCGCCACGCGCGCGATCGTCTGCGGTGAGGCCACCGCGTACTTGGCGACCTCGTCCCACGAAATGTCGAAGTTCACGTGACCGAGCGCGGGATCGGCCAGCATTGCTTCGATGAGATCGACGTGAGTCGGCGTGCGCAGTGCGGCTCCCGCCGATACCTGCACGGGATGGACGACGCGGCCGAGGCCCAGGTGCGCCCAGACGATCGAGACGTTCCGATGGCGCTCGAGCAGCGCCTTCATCTGACTCAAGTACGCGGGCTCGGTGTCCTTCTTCGCGAAGGGGACGTCGATGTCGTTGTGGATGAGCACGACCAGACCGGTTTCGCCGGCAAAGTCCAGGATGCGGTCGAGGGCGGGATTGGTCAGGCTCGCCGTCCCGCCAGCGACCTTGGCCGAGACGAACTCCTTGTGAATGGTGAACTCACCGATGCCGGTGAAGACGCCTGGGAAGAGGGTCAGCACGCGGCGGATGTGATCCACCCCGTACATGTCCGCCGGGTTGAACCCGGTGATCATTGGATCGAAGCGCGCCTGCTCGTTCTTTGGCAGTGAGCGGTACAGGGTGGCCATGTACGCGTCGGTGAACGAGTAGTAGTAGAGGGGTGCGTCGGTCTGCAGGTAGTAGGTTGGCGCGAAGTCGCCCGAGTTCGCGTACGACCACTGCTGCTGCAGCGGGATCCCGAACAGCGTGGAGCGACCCACCCGCGTGCCCAGTATCTCGAGGAAGTCCGGGATGCTGATGCCTTCCTGGATGTAGTTCGTCAGGTGGAAGTGCGAGTCGTTGAACTCGTTCGCGGCATCGTAGCTCTGCGCGGTCATCGGGCCGGAGTGGACGGCCATGAGGAGCGAAAGGTAGAGGAAGGGGCCCAGCAGGACTGCCGCGCGGTGTGGATGATGATCGATCATGGGCGTACCTCGTTGAAACGGTCCGCGTGTGGCGTGCGCGCGCATGTCAGAACCAGACCATGAAGTTGGAATGGAATAGGCTAGATTGATCGGCGGCGTCGGCCCCGCGCGGGATCGCGACTCCGACCATGAGGAGCAGGAACCATGCGATGCGGACTCCGTGTCCCATGAGGTGGATGGATGCTGGCGCGTCGAAGTGCAACATCGAATCCGCTCGGTCGGATTCGAGAGCATCGGCCGCATCTGGTGCGTCCAGGAGGAGTTAGGGGGTTGCCGCTCCGCGGGAGCGCCGGCCCGACACCGGCGACCCGCGACATCGCGCGGTCTGGCCGCGGCGCGCACACGCCGAAGCGACGAACACCCAGGAGACGGGATCAGCTGGAGCGCCGGACAGGCTCCGGACGGCTGTCCGGCTCGGCCCGAACTGGCGCCGGCGCTGCGTGCCAGTTCTGGCGCGCCACGATCTTCGGTTCGAACGGGTCGCCCTCGTACGTCGGCGTCATGATCTGCACGCCGTACTCGTTGAACACGTCCAGGATATGCCGATGCAGCTCGGTGTAGAGATGGCCCATGGCCTTGACGTCGCGGCAGTGGCAGTAGGCGTTCAGTTCGTAGGTAACGGCGAAGTCCCCCAGCTTCTTCAGCCACACGAACGGGCGCGGCTCCGCCAGCAGCCCCGGTGTCTGTTCGGCGGCCATGATCAACATGGCCTCCACCTGCCGCCACGGCGTGTCGTAGCCGATGCCGACCTCCGTGTGCAGAATGAGGCCGCGGGTTCGTGCGATGGAGCTGTAGTTGAGCACCTCGCTCGTCAGAATCTGCGAGTTGGGAATGATGAGCTCCTCGTTCTTGTACGAACGCAGATGCGTCACCTGAAGGCGCATCTCGACCACGTCGCCGACGGAGTTGCCGATCTTGACTCGATCGCCCACCTTGAAGGCGCGGCGGTAGGTCATCATGTAACCGGCGATGATGTTGGAGATGGCCGAGGTGGATCCAAGCGACAGGATGACGCCGAGGAACAGAGAGATGCCCTTGAAGGCGTCCGATCCGGATCCAGGAATATACGGATAGGCCACGATGAGGGCGAATGCGATGGCCGCCACTCGAATGATCTTGTAGGTCGGCTGCGCCCACTCGCGGTCGAAGCCTGTGAGCGTCACGGAGCCCCGATTCACCGCGTCGAAGAAGAGCCTGATCAGCTTGAGCGACAGGCGAACGACGTAGAAGAGGACCGCGAGGAAGATGAGGCCTGGCACACTCTCGATGATCCCGCTGCCGATCACCTGCAGCGGCCGGAGCAGGAGCGCCACCAGGTTCCCCGACAGTCCTCGAGTCGCCGGGAACTGGGCGAGCATGAAGCCCAGGTAGACGAGCGCGATCGCCAGGAGCACGACCGCCCGCAGCGCGCCAATGCCGCTTCGCAGCGTGGCGGCGATCTGCTCGGCCCGCATCAGTGTGAACGACTGCAGCCCGATGGCATGGATGTGCGGCTGCAGCCGGTGCATGAGCACGTGGTGCGCGCGGTGCCAGAGCCGCAGCACCACGGCAATCGCCAGGGCACACATGAGCGTCGCCACCAGGGCCCTGACGACCGCACGCTGCAGCGCGGCCGGCGAACGCGCCGCGCGGTACGCAGTGATCGCCTGTCGCATGCGCGCCAGATGAATGGTCGCGAGCTCCACCAGCCGGACCTGCTCCAGACGCGCGTCCGCCTCGACGAGCACCATGAGCAGCTGATCGCCTGCCACAATCTGCGCGACGCCTTCGCGCTCGACAATCCGCAGCGCGTCAACTGAGATGGCGGGGTCCCCCGCCACGGCTTCGAGGGTCTCCCGGATGCGACGCGCGCGCACGCCGGCGGGGAATGACGAGGCTCCCCGCACACGGAACAGCACTGCGCCGTCGAGCTCGACCGGGACGGTGGCGATCTCGGCTTCGACCGCGGCACCGGCCGGCCCCTGCGCGCTCACGCTGCCCGTCGTGAGGCCCCCGGCCAGAATCAGCGCCGCAAGAACAATTGACTTCGCTGCCATAGGGTCATGTGCCTTCGTGCCTGGTAACCGTCACCTCCCGGCGGCGGGCTCGAAACGCGCCAGTCGTGTGCCGGCCGCGTCGAACAGCTCGAGCCGATCGCCCAGAATCCTCCACCGGCTGGCGCGGGTCAGGACATCGTGAAACGCGCGCTCGGTTTCACTGGTGTCGGGACAGGCCATCCGGGTCGGCGCCATCTGACCAAACGTGATGGCGTCGCCATTCAGCTCGTAGGAACCGGCGACGCGATTGCAGCCGTCCGACCCGGCCACACGACCTCCCGGCTCGAAGACGAGATGAGCCTCGCGACTTGCATCTGCGGCCGGAACAGGCTTCCCCCCGAGCTGCATCGCGCGCCAATAGGTTGTCTCGAGCGGCACGGCCGCAAACGGGACACCGCACGTGTCGCCGGGTGTGAGGCTGATGAACTGTTCGACGACAAGGGCGGGTTGGCCGGCGGCGGTGTCGGGATTCGGCCGCACGACGAGCCGGGCGTCCACGAGCACCTTCATCTCCTCACCAGCCTGCCGTCGGGCCTGAATGTAGGCGGTCTCGAGCGCGGCATTGTCGCGCTCCTGCGCCACCGCCAGGCGCCGGCCCGTCAGACACTCCGTGAAGACGCCCGCGTCGGCCACATATCCGTACATGCCATCCAGGTTGAGCCTCGGCTCGAGCGGCTCGACGCGTATGGATCGCTGCAGCTCGTAGTTCAGCGTCGAAGGGATCGCCTCTCCTTCCGGGCTCAGCAGCCGCAGCGTGTCCCGGTCCTCAATCGCGAGCATCACTGGCGCGTCGCGCCCGCCTTTCAGCAGGAGGATCCTGCCGTCAGACGACAGGAGCCAGCGTCCGACCTCGTCGACGGCGACATTCCGGTCCTGATACGTCATGCGCAGAAAGAAGACGCCATCGGCGAACACGTTGAGTTGATACCAGATACCCGGACAGTCGGCGCACGGCAGAAGACCCGCGAACGTGGCTGGCAGCGGATCGAGGGAGAGGCTTGGGCTCTGAGGAGCAGGCGTCGCCTGGCCGGCACCGGCACGGCGCAACATCACGGTCACGGTGTTGCCATAACCGCGCGTCAGCACGGGATAGGACTGTCAGTGACGAACATGAGCCGCTCGTCGACCAGAATCCTGGCGCGAACGGCGTACACGTGATGGCTCTGAATGCGCGCGCGATCGTAGGCGATCTCGAATCGGATCGGAGAGTTGGATGGATTCACGATTCGAGTGCGCGCGATCACTTCGGCCGCCGCGTCGGCCCGTGACACATCCTCCAGCAGCGCCTCGAAGACCGCCGTGGGGGGCCACGCCATGCGCTCCTGAAACGTGGCGGTCCCCTGGATGGATTGCTGTGCCGCCGTGGCGTCTGCCGCGAGGGCGACGATGAAGAGGGCCGCGCAGTGCCGCGCAACCGCCGCCCCGTGGGCCTTGAATCCGAACTGCACGTGTCCCTTTCCCGGCTCAGCTCGAATCGTCCCGTGCCCCTGATTGTCTCTCGCACCGGACGTACGTCGCGCGTTGCGAAAGCCGTCACGGTTCTGCTAGCACGCTTCGTTCCACGCGATTGCGAATCCAAGCTCGGCGCAGATCCGGAATCCGCGTCGAGCTCAAACCTCCTTCT
Organism: Vicinamibacterales bacterium; assembly: GCA_050742335.1. Lineage (GTDB taxonomy): Bacteria > Acidobacteriota > Vicinamibacteria > Vicinamibacterales > UBA2999 > DATCJA01. The sequence continues at coordinate 7,726 of JBOGIR010000565.1, forward strand.
GCGTCGCGAGCGTCTTAATGAGTGAAACGGAGGGGGCCCGACCCCGTTCGATGGCTCCCTCGGAGGAGCTGTCATCATGTTTCGGAACATCTTCGCAGGTTTGTGGCTTCTGGTCATTCCGACGATCGCCATGGCCGAGACACGCGTCAGTTTCGATCGCGGCAAGCCCTTCTTCGCATACAAGACGTTTACTGTGGAGGTGAGTCCGCCAATTGACGCCTACGGCGATGTGGACGAGGACAACACGCTGGCGGAGAACAGCCTGCGCGAGGCTGTCACGCGCCAGCTGCAAGCGCGCGGGCTCGAGCCGACCGACGTCGGAGCGGACCTGACCGTTCGGGTCTCGAGTCGTGAGGTCGAACAAACGGTCCTGGTCGGCAATGGATGGGGCTATCCATATGGATATGGATATGGATATGGATATGGATACCCCGGATACTGGCGCGCCGGATACTGGGGTGGCTGGGGCGGCGTGTGGACCTACAACTACATCGAGGGCATCGTGAAGATTGATGTCATCGAGAACAACTCCGGCGACCTAGTGTACCGCGCCGAACATTCGGACGACCTCAACAAGGATCTCGACAAGGAAATGAGCAAGGCCGTTCGTCATTCGTTCAAGAAGTATCCGGTTGAACCGCTCTCGGATTGAGGCGGGTGGACGCCGGAGGGACGCAGCGCGATGCGTCCCTGTGTCGTCCACCTCGGGGGCCGGGCCTTGTGAAGCGCCAGGAGTGCGGGCCCGCGTTACGTGACCGGTACCCTCCTGGTCACCTGTCGACGCTGCGACATCGTGTACGGAATACAAATAATGGCGCTCACGACCAGATAGAGAATGATGGTTGGGGCCAGGTGCTGTTCCGGGTAGGTGGCCGTTCCGATGGCGAGGGCGATTCCTGGATGCCGACAAGCGGTTGCGAGTGCGAGCACGATCTTCTCGCCGGGCTCCGGTCCCCCTAACAGGTGTCCGACAGCGAGTCCCGCGGCAACGAAGACGGCCATCGCCAGGACCGTGCCGTCCCCGATGAGCGCCACGATCGCGGGTAGGTTGGCGGCAAGGATCGCGAGCGCGCCAGCCG
>JBOGIR010000566.1:0-9440 GCA_050742335.1 Vicinamibacterales bacterium
GTGTTCTGCCACGCGGAGATCGCACGTCCGCGACCGCGGAACCACGAGGCAGTCGTCCGGCACGCCGCGTTGACGCAGCGCCCGGGAGACACTGGCGCCGATGAACCCTGCTCCACCAGTGACGAGCACTCGTGCCCCGCGCCAGAGCGCGTGCGGCGTCGGTTCCGGACGGCTTCCGTTCATGGCGGGTCGCCCTTATTCTTTCAGAAGCCGGCTCTTGCCTTCATCCCGCGGCACGCGGAGGGATCGGGGCGCAAGACGTGCAGAGAGCTGATGCCCAGGCCGCATTCCATCGTCAAGACGCTCTATCGCGCCCTCGTGCCGGCATCGGTGCGAGCGTCGCACGCCGCCGGCCGACTGAAGGCGCACTTGCTCGGACACGATTGGATTTACGACGCGGAGTTCTACCAGGAGAGCGTGGAAGGCCCGGCGCGCCGCAGCGCGGCGAGAATCGCAGACACAATCGTCGACGAGTTGAAGGCCACACGCATCATCGACGTCGGGTGCGGTACGGGTGCGCTCCTCGAAGCCCTGCGCGACAGGGGCTGCCGCGTGTATGGACTCGAGTATGCGGAGGCCGCCCTCCGGTACTGCCGCGCCCGGCGCCTCGAGGTTGCGAAGTTCGATCTGGAGCGAGATGTCTACGTTGACACCGGCACGTTCGACGTCGCGATCAGCATGGAAGTCGCGGAACACCTCCCGGCGAGTACCGCAGATCGGTACGTCGATCTTCTGACACGCCTGTCAGCGATCGTGGTATTCACGGCGGCTCCGCCCGGTCAGGGAGGGACCGACCACGTCAACGAACAACCTCCTTCCTATTGGACGGACAAGTTCCAGGCTCGGGGCTTCGAGCACGCCGTAGCGCAGTCACAACGCTGGCGCGACAGCTGGACGAGGGCTCATGACGTCGAACGCTGGTATCACGAGAACCTGATGATCTTCCGACGAGTGCGAGCACGCTGACGCCGCTGTCACAGCTTCTTCTCGTAAATCCCAATCACGTGAACGGCATGCATCTCGTGGTGCATCAATCGCAGCCCGTCGCGGCCGTCGAGGAACTTCAGAAGTTGCACCCCTCCTTCGACGAACGCACGCGCCCACCAGGAGCCTTCCATGCGCGCGTCATGAAAGCGCAGTTCGTTGAAGATCAGCAGTCCCCCCGGACGCAGCGCGCTCGCCAGATTCGCGCTCACACGCCTGAGGGTTCGACGCCCGTGCAGCGATCCGAGCACGCACATCAGGAAGATGAGATCAAAGTTCTCGGAGACCGGTTCACGCTCGATGTCAAGACACCGGACACGAACGTCGGCGAGCGCCAGGGCTGTACGCTCGCAGGCGACCGGTGACACGTCGTATGCGGTGACCGAGGCCGCTTGCCGAACGAGCTCCCTGGTAAACAGGCCCTCCGCGCATCCGATCTCGAGCACGTCGCCCCACGACGCGGGATCGCGAAGCGCAGCCACAGCGGCCAACACGCCGCGGTACCGCTGCTGTTCGGCAGGCGCCTCGAAATGCCACTCCCCGTTCAAGATGGCACGGTCGTTCACACGCCGCCGATCGGCCCACCACCGTTCGTAGACAATGGCGGACAGAAGCTGCAGATGTCGGTACGTCACGAGCAATCCCGGGACGTGCCGCAGTACTGTTTTCACGCAGGCCTTCCATTATCCCGTCAGCCTGGATCCGTGGTGCGATCGGCGACCTGGCGCCGAGACCTGTCTTTTCTGTGGCGATTCGCCCGAAAAGGATGCTATGTACCCCGCGCGTTGCCCGGAGCCCGTCCGACCGCCAAGGAGGCACCTGTGCTCAATCTTTCGAAGACGCTCGTGGCATTGTCTGCGCTGGCGTTCCTGCTTGCCGTCGTCACGAATTTCATCGGAGCCATTTTTGCAACCGCTGAAGGATATTCCAACGCGTCGACCAACCTCGCGCTGCTGGCGATCGGGCTGGTCCTGTGCTTTCGCACCAGCCAGCCGTAATGCGCCGCCAACCGTCGGCCCAGCTGAGTGCCTCGCAGCGATGAAACAGACCGTACCAACACCGGGGTGACGCGCCCGTGAAGTATCTGGTGACGGGCGCCGCCGGGTTCGTCGGCAGTCATCTCACCGACGCACTCCTCGCCCGCGGGCACGTCGTGATCGGCCTCGACAATCTGTCCACCGGACAGGAGCCTTTTCTCGACAACGCGCGCCGGTCGGAGTGCTTCACCTTCGTGCATGGTGACATCCTGGATGTCCCGGTGCTGCGCCGCGCGATGGACGGTGTCGACGCCGTGTACCATGTGGCCGCCAACGCCGACGTTCGTGGCAGCTTCGCATCGCCGCGCACCGACTTCGAGCAGAACACGGTGGGAACGTTCGAGGTCCTCGAAAGGATGCGCGAGGCCGGTGTCACACGCATCATCTTCGCCTCTTCCGCGGCAGCGCTAGGCGAGCCCGACATCTTTCCAACCCCGGAGAACTGCCCGATTCCGGCGCAGACCTCGTTGTACGGCGCCTCGAAGATGGCCGGCGAGGGATTGATTGCGGCGTACTGCGAAGGATACGGATTCGAGGGCTGCAGCTTCCGCTTCGTGTCGCTGCTGGGCCCACGCTACCCTCACGGACACGTGTTCGACTTCGTGAAGCAGCTGCGCACGGAGCCGACTCGTCTTCGGATTCTTGGCGACGGAACGCAGCGCAGGAGCTATCTTCACGTCGAGGACGGCATCCGTGCCGTCATGCATATTGGCGAGGAGGCGCGGCCGCCAAGGAGCGGCGGACGGCGGTACGAGGTCTATCATCTCGGCGTACCGGAGTTCTGTCTCGTGCGAGAGTCCGTGCGATGGATCTGTGATGAGATGGGGCTCGACCCGCGCCTCGAGTTCGGCATCGGGAATCGGGGATGGATTGGTGATAGCCCGTTCGTCCTGCTCGATGTCCACAAGGCCATGGATACCGGTTGGTCGCCGGAACATTCGATCGAAGCGTCAGTGAGGCAGACCGTCCGATGGCTTCTCGACAATCAATGGATCTTCGATCGCCGGCGGTGACAGCGTTCGAGGCGGCCATTCTCGCAGGGGGGCCTGGCACGCGACTGAAGGCGCGGACCGGACCCCTGCCGAAGGCCATGGTGCCGATTCTCGGCGCGCCGCTGCTCGAACATCAGATTGCGCTCTGCCGCCGCCACGGGATCACCCGGATCCTGCTGCTCGTCCACCATGCCCACGAGGTGATTCGCGCCCATTTCGGCGACGGATCGGCGCACGGCGTGTCGCTTGGTTACGCCGTGGAGCAGACGCCTCGAGGAACTGGCGGGGCACTGGGCGACGCGCTGCCGCTTTTGCTCGACACCTTTGCGGTGCTCTACGGAGATACCTACCTGGAGGTCGATCTGCGCCGGATGTGGGAGGCTCATGCGAGCCGTGGAGCGGACGTCACGCTCTTCGCGCACCCGAACGATCATCCATGCGATTCCGATCTCGTGGAGCTCGACGCGCAGGGGTTCGTCACCGCGCTGCACCCGTATCCTCACTCCGAGCGGCGCGACCACCACAATCTCGTGAATGCCGCGCTGTACGTGATCGAGCGGCGCGCGCTCGAAGGGACGGCCTCGCCAGAGACGCCCAGCGATCTCGCCAGGCACACCCTCCCGGCCATGCTGAAGGCAGGGCGCCGTGTGTTTGGCTACGTCTCGCCTGAATACATCAAGGACATTGGCACGCCTGACAGGCTGGACCAGGTAGAGCGTGACATCAGGGCCGGGGTGCCGGAGCGGCTGTCCGGACGTGCGCTGCGCCCTGCCGTGTTCCTCGATCGGGATGGAACGCTCAACCGCGAGGTCCATCACCTCGACGCGGCCGAGCGGGTCGAACTGCTCGACGGAGTAGCAACGGCCCTGAGACGACTCAACCACGCAGGGCATCTCGCGGTCGTGATCACCAATCAGCCCGTAGTCGCGCGCGGTGCGGTGACGGCCGAGGGGCTCGAGCGCATTCACGCGCGGCTCACACACATGCTGGGCCGCGCGGGAGCGTATCTCGACGCTATCTACGCCTGTCCGCATCATCCCGAGAGCGGGTTTCCCGGTGAAGTCCCCGAGCTGAAGGTGCAGTGCGAGTGTCGCAAGCCTCGCACCGGATCGATCGACGCCGCCTGCCGCGACCTGATGGTCGACCGGCGCGCGTCATGGCTCGTGGGTGACTCCACGGCCGACATCGAGACAGGACGACGAGCGGGCCTCAAGACCATCCTGGTGCGTACTGGCTACGCCGGACAGGACGGGAAGTATCCCTTTCGTCCCGACTACGTCGTGACGGACCTGGACGCAGCGGTCTCGTGGATGCTGGAGGGGCACCCTCTCATCTGTCGCCGGACGGCCCCCGTGGCCGTTGCCGCGCTCGGCGCAAGAGTCGTGTTGATTGGCGGGCTCGCACGGTCTGGAAAGAGCTTCGTGGCGCAGGTGCTGAAGGAACAGGTGCAGGCGTTCGGCCGCACCGCGCACGTGCTGCCGCTCGACTCGTGGCTGAAGCCGCATGGGGAAAGAGCCGAAGGAACAGGTGTGACCACGCGCTTCGATATCGACCGTCTGGTGGGCACGGTCGGACCGATGGTTGCTTCCAGCGACCGGCATGTGCTGGAGCTGCCAATCTACGACCGGGCACGCCGGACCATGTACGACCACCCGGTGCACGTGTCGATCGGGCCCGACGACCTGATCATCGTCGAGGGCGTGCCCGCCTTGATCGACCCCTATCTGTCGAAGCTGGCGGGCATACGGGTGCACGTCGAGGTGCCCGAGCCGGATCGGATGGCACGCCTGCGCGCAGACTACCGCTGGCGGGGCGAGACGGATGCCGCCGTCGATGCGTTGCTGGCGTCGCGCGCGGTCGATGAATCCGAGCCCGTGCGAAAGGCGCGCGACCACGCGAATGTCATTGTGACCGCCTGGACAGGCGCATGATCGTCAGCAAGACCCCCTTTCGCATGAGCTTCGTCGGCGGCGGCAGCGACCTGCCGGCCTTCTACCGTGACGAAACGGGTGCGGTGGTGTCGACGTCGATCGACAAGTACATGTTCATCGCCGTCAACCGGAAATTCGACGAGCGGATCCGCATCAGCTATTCGCGCACCGAGGAAGTCGAGACGCCGCAGCAGGTGGTGCATCCGCTCGTCCGGCATGCGCTCGACGTCGCCGGCATCGACGGCGGCATCGAGATCGCGTCGATGGCCGACATCCCGTCGAAGGGCACGGGGCTCGGCTCGTCCAGCGCCTACACGGTTGGCCTGCTGAACGCGCTGTTCGCGTACCGGAACGAGTACGCGTCGAAAGAGCGGCTCGCCCGGCTGGCATGCGACATCGAGATCGGACGGTGCGGCGAGCCGATCGGCAAACAGGACCAGTACGCGGCGGCGTATGGCGGGCTCAACCTCATTCGCTTTCATCCGGACGAGTCGGTCTCTGTCGATCCCGTCATCTGTCAGCCGGCAATACTGGCTGAGCTGGAGGCCTCCATGCTGGTGCTCTACACTGGCCGCACGCGTCGGGCATCGACGGTCCTCGAGGAACAGCGCGAGCATATTTCCGCCCATCGCCCGCTGATGCAACGGATGGTGCAGCTCGCCTTCGATTTGAAGAAGGAACTCGAATCAGGCCAGCTCGAGAGTGTCGGACCGATTCTCCATGAGAACTGGTGCCTGAAACGCCAGATGGCCGGTGCGGTATCGGACACGGATATCGACGACTGGTACGCCACCGGTATCGCGAACGGCGCGCACGGTGGCAAGCTCCTGGGCGCCGGCAGCGGCGGTTTCCTGATGTTTTTCGCGCCGCCTGACCTTCACGTGCGCATCGGCCGTACGCTGCCGGACCTCAAGCCTGTGCAGTTCCGGTTCGACCGCACCGGCGCCCAAATCGTCTTCTATCAGCCGCTGGACTGAGCATGAGCCCCAGCTTTTCGGTGGATCGGTACCTTGCGGCGCACGGCCAACTGTCGAAGAAGCTCGACGTCGGCGCCTTCCGGGCCGGCATCGACGTGGTGCGGGCCGCATTCGAGGCGGGCCAACAGATCATCACGTGCGGCAACGGCGGCAGCGCCTATGCCGCCTCCCACTTCATCGCCGACTGGAACAAGATGGTGAATCTCGCGACGGGCCGAAAGTTCCGCGGGATCTCCCTCTGCGACAACCTCGGCCTCGTCACGGCCTTCGCCAACGACGTCGCCTACGAGGAGATATTCGCTGGACAGCTCAAGGCCATTCTCGAGCCTGGGAACCTCGTCATCGCCATCAGCGGCAGCGGCAACTCCGCAAACGTCGTCAAGGCCGTCGAGTACGCCAACGGCGCCGGCGCGCATACGCTGGCCCTGGTCGGCTACGACGGTGGCCGATTGAAGCAGATCGCCACGCATACCGTGTGGGTTCCCTCATTCGACATGCAGTTGTGCGAAGACGTCCACCTGATGTTCGGACACATGGTGATGAAGACCTTGTGTGGTGCGCCGGTCGAGGACTGATCACTGACGGTGTCGTTCACACTTCTGGGTTCTCACTTCTCAGTTCGTGTTCATGTTCGGTTCAGGGTTCCAGGTTCAGGGTTCAGGGTTCGAGGTTCGGGGCGCGGTCGAACCTGAACACGAACCGAGAAGCCAGAAGTGAGAAGTGTGAACGACGATTTCTCAAGCTCAGAGTCGCGTGACATCTCTTTGAGCCCCGACCCCTGGCACGATCTCCCGCAGGGCGTCGCACACGCGGTCCTGCTCCGCGTTGGTCAGCGCCGGGTACATCGGCAGCGAAAAGATCTCCTGCGCTGCCGCCTCAGTGACCGGCAAGGAGCCTTCCTGGTAACCGAGATGCGCGTATCCGCGCATCAGGTGAATCGGCCATGGGTAGTGGATGCCGGTTGATACGCCGCGGGATGCCAGCTCGTGCATGATGGCGTGGCGCGCCGGGTGCCGCACTACGTACAAGTAGTACACGTGGCGGCTGCCGGGTCTCGTCGCGGGCAACGCGAGGCCGACGCCGCGCAACTGTTCATCATAGCGGCCGGCCAGTTCGCGACGCCGCGCGATATACGTGTCGATCCGTTGCAGCTTGCGGCGCAGAACCTCGGCGTGGAGCTCATCCAGCCGGGAGTTGTAGCCGTGTTCCTCGGCGTAGTACTCCCCCTCGGTGCCGTACACGCGCAGGCGCCGCAGGCGCGCCGCCAACGCCACATCCGACGTGATGGCCATTCCGCCGTCACCGTACGCCCCGAGAATCTTGGTCGGGTAGAAGGAAAAGGCCGCGACCCGCGACATCGATCCGGCGCGACGGCCACGATACTCCGCGCCAGTGCTCTGGGCGCAATCCTCGAGCACGGGCACGCCGTGCCGTGCCGCCACCGCCTGGATCGCGTCCATATCGGCGCACTGGCCGAACAAATGAACCGGCAGGATGCAACGCGTGCGGGCCGTGACCGCCGACTCGAGGCGCGACAGGTCCATGAGGTACGTGTCGGGCTCGATATCGACGAAGCGAGGGATGCCCCCGGCCGACACAATCGCCGCCACCGTCGGGATGGCCGTGTTGGAGGTCGTGATGACTTCGGCGCCCGCCTCGATACCGAGCGCGCGGAGGGCCAGCGTCAACGCATCGGTGCCGCTGTTGACGCCGACTCCGTGACCGGCGCCACAGTAGGCCGCAAACTCCTGTTCGAACGAGCGGACGCTCTCACCGAGGATCAGCCGACCCGACCGCATCACCTGGTCGGCGGCGGCAAGAATGTCGTCGCGCTCGGCCTCGTACTCCGCGCGGTAGTCCCATACCGGAATGGTCATGAACGACGAGAGTCGAAGAATACTCGATCGGAGTGGCCCGGCCGGGACTATTGCCACGAACTGCCACGCGCCGATAATGAAGCCGTGCCTGGTCAGGCGTCGATGCTCCCCAGGGGCCGCCCACTCCTCAAGTGGGCCGGCGGCAAGCGGCAGCTGCTGCCGGTCCTGCGCCGCTACTACCCCGTTGAGTTCGATCGCTACATCGAGCCGTTCGTCGGAAGTGGCGCCGTGTTCTTCGACTTGTATGCCGCGGGCCGGCTCGAGGGACGTCGCGTCCGGCTGGTGGACGTCAATCCCGACCTGATCGGGTGCTACCGCACGGTCCGGGATGATGCCGATGCGGTGATTGCCGCGCTCGCCGAGCTCGATGAGGAACATCGTGCGCGCGGCAGTGCCTGCTACTATGACGTCCGTAACGGTCGCTTCAACCCCGGCCGCGCCGTCCTCGGCGACCGTGCGGCGAGTACCTACACGCCGGCGCTCGCCGCCATGCTGATCTATCTCAACCGCACCGGCTACAACGGGTTGTTTCGACTGAATCGGCACGGCGCCTTCAATGTGCCGGCCGGCCGTTATGCCGACCCACGCATCTGCGATCCGGAGCACATCCGCAGCGTGGCCCGCGCGTTTGCGACCGAACAGGTAGCCCTGGAATGTGGACGGTTCGACGACACACTGGAGGCCACGCGCCCGGGGGATTTCGTGTACTGCGATCCGCCGTACGCGCCGATCAGCCGGACGGCCAGTTTCGCCCACTATACGGCGGCCGGTTTTGGCGCTCTGGATCACCGGCGCCTGCAGCGAGCGGTCGTGTCCGCCGCCCGTCGCGGCGCCTGGGTGCTGTTGTCCAATTCGAGCGCGCCCGAGATCGAAGCAGGCTATACGGCACCGGCCGCGAGGATGGCGGGCCTGACGATTCGTCGCGTGCCGGCCCACCGCGCGATCAACTCCCGACCGGCCCTGCGAGGGCCGGTGGACGAACTGCTCATCACCAACGCGCGCGCTCGACGACTGGACGACGTCTCGATTCGGATGCTCCCTGCGAGCACGATCAAGGACCTACGCGCCAGCCATCCAGATAAGCTTTCGGCAGCTCGGGCACGCAAACGCCAGGCGTAAGTCGCCAATGAACGAGACATAGCCCCCGGCGCCGAGCTGACAACAGGCGGGACACACACCGCGGTCGCTCACTTCCACGCTGGCCACGCGCAGCGGCCGGCCCGTATCGGGACACGGAACCGTGCGTAGGGCATGGTCGCTTCGGGTGACGGCGAACGTAGGCCCCGCACCCTTCCCGGACTGCTGGCGCCACTCGAAAAGGCCGTGGAATAGGTCACTTGCCTGACCTGGACTCATATTCAGCCGAAGATAGTAACAGAAGCGCCCCTGATCCCTTCCCCTTTCCCCTCCCCCCTTCCCCCTGTTAGTCTCAGAGTCGAGCGAAAGTGGCGGAACTGGCAGACGCGCCAGACTTAGGATCTGGTACCCGAAAGGGTATGGGGGTTCGAGTCCCTCCTTTCGCAGATCACACTTCGGCTCTAGGCGCTGGGCTCTCGGCTCTAGGGGCCTTAGGCTCAGAGCCGCTAGAGCCTAGAGCCCAGAGCCTAGTGCCCGAATGAAGACCGAGTTCCAAGACGTAACC
>JBOGIR010000567.1:0-7953 GCA_050742335.1 Vicinamibacterales bacterium
ATTGTGTCCCGGCCGGGTACGAACCGGATACAGGTCGGATCGGTGCGCGAAGAGCGCGTGTTGCTCCGCACCCACGCGAAGGCGAGCCGGGTACTTGGCCATTCGATCGCCACTGCCTCCGGAGATCTTACTCTGCGGGATACCCAGTGAAGCTGCGCCTCAGACCACCGAGCATGTGGCTCCGCCTCGCCAGGTGGCAGTATGTTCTTGCCCCGCTCCGCGGGGCGAGACGTCTAGCAGGCCGTGGTGAAAGTGACCAATGCGCCACAGAGACGCAGAGACACAGAGTGTTCAAGATGTTTTCTCTGTGCCTCTGTGCCTCTGTGGCCCTGTTGGGACTTGTGCCACGGACTGCTAGGGCAGAGCCCGTGACTGGATGAGAGGAGAGGGACATGGCCAGAGTGCAAGTGCAGTTTGGCGGGAGACAAGGGGAACGGTTCGATCTCGAAACGAACAAAGACCTGGTGGCCGTCCGCACGCGAGATCGCAGTCCGGTCCACGAGACGCGGTTGACAGGCGCCTCGAGGCGGCTGCTCGACCGCCTCGAGCTCGTCACGCGATTCGCGGATGCGGGCGTCGAGGTGTTCCACGTCCGCAGCGGGGAGCAGGCAGAACGCGACGCCGTGCGGGCTGCTTTCAAGTTGGAACCCGCGATACGGTTTGCCGGCCGGGTGCTTGGCGATCCGGTCTTCAATCCGCAGGTGGCTGTCACGGCGCTCGAGCCATCGGCGCCCTCCATCAAGGAGCCCGTGCTCTACTCAGAGAACCTGTTCGTCAAGTTCGATCGCACCCAGAAGAGCTCGGCGGTCCGGAACGTGCTGTCTGCACACAATCTCAGGATCAAGCGCCCGGTCGAGTACCTTCCGAATGCCTACTTCGTCGAGGCGCGGGAAGGGATCGGGCTGGATGTCTTCGGACTTGCACTCGAGCTGCTGCAGACGGTGCCGGGCGTAGAGTTGTGCCATCCCGAACTCGTGCGCCCACGGCAGTTCCGCGGCGCGTTCCCACAACAGTGGCATCTGAAGACGACGCGGGTCGGCGGTGTGTCCATCGCTGCGCACGCCGACGTCGTTCGAGCATGGAGGCTCAGCAAGGGCAAGGGCATGACGATCGCCGTCATCGATACCGGTATCGACATCGATCACGAGGAGTTCGGGTCGGCGCGCAAGATCGTGGCGGGGCGTGACGCCACCGAAGGCGTGGCGGACCCGACCGACCCCCGGCCACAATCGGCGCGTGACGAGGAGCACGGCACGGCCTGCGCAGGCGTTGCCTGCGCAAACGGACGGAAGGGCGCATCTGGAGTCGCCCCTGCGGCCAGGCTGATGCCCATTCGCTTGATGTCGGGTCTCGGGTCCCAAGGGGAAGCGGACGCGCTGGCGTGGGCCGCGGACAACGGCGCCGACGTCATCTCGTGCAGCTGGGGTCCAACCGACGGTGATTGGTTCGACCCCACCGATCCGGCGCACCGTGCGTTCGTCCGGCTGGGCGACAACACGCGTCTGGCCATCGAGTATGCCTTGGAGACGGGTCGCGGCGGCAAGGGTTGCGTGATCTGCTGGGCCGCAGGCAACGGGAACGAGTCGGTCGACAACGACGGGTACGCCTCTCACCGCGGTGTCATCGCCGTGGCGGCGTGCAACGACCGCGGCACGCGAAGCGTGTACAGTGACACCGGCAAGGCGCTCTGGTGCGCGTTTCCGAGCGACGACGATCAGTTGGATGCCGTCACGCGCTTGCCGAACCCGCCGCCAGTCGGCGGCGTGTGGAACGTCGATCACCCGGCTCCCCGGACGCCCGGCGTCTGGACAACCGATCAGTCCGGGAGACCGGGCTACAATCGCGGCCGCTCAACGGCAGCCGGCGACAGTGCGGGCCACTACACCAACAGCTTCGGTGGGACATCCAGCGCGACGCCAGGCGTGGCGGGCGTCGCGGCACTCGTCCTGGCGCGCAACAAGAAGCTGCGGTACCAGCAGGTCAAGGACATCCTCAAGCGCGCCTGCGATCGGATCGACACGGCCAAGGGGCGGTACGATCGGACCACGGGCCACAGTCCGTTGTATGGCTACGGCAGATTGAATGCGGCCAAAGCCGTCAAGCTGGCCGTTCCGGCACGCAAAGCGCGCGGGCGCTCGAGGGGACGATCGGGCCGCTGATCCGTCGCTCAGCGCACTATTCCCAATGTTCCCTCAGCCTTCTCGCGCGGTCAGGCGGCTCGTGTCGGCCTGACCTCCATAGGGCTTCATCATCATCAACACGACTGAGCTCCGAAGTAGACCGCGAGTCCGCCGCGGTCAGCGTGAGACGGCGGGCGGGGGCGCCGGAGCGCCGCGCGCCGGCGGCTTCGGCACGTCCGGGATGTTGACGTAGGTGGTCTGGTAGCGAACGGGTCGTCCCTGCGCGTCGAGCCAGTTGAGCGACTCGTTGAAGGCCACCGGCGGCGGGTCGCCTTGAGGAACGGTCGCCTCCAGGATGACCAGCCGATTCTCGTGCATGTAGATCGACGCGAACGTCCGCGACTGGTCGGCGTTGTTGGTGAGTCGCATCTCGACGCCCTGTACCAGCGCGATGCCGTTCCACGAAATCGTCGTCACCTTGGCATCGCGCTCCACGAACTTCGACATGGCATAGAAGATCGCCCCGCGGATGTCGGTCTTCCAGTACCCGACGCCCCAGTCCGCGATGCCCTGGCAGGTGTTGGCGCCGGGCGGGCACGACCGTGAGCGCTCCACGAGCAGCCGCTCGATCGGGTTGTAGTTGACGATGGTCGCGGAGAAGCGACTCTGACTCTTGACGGCGCTGTAGACGCGCGCCGGCAGGGCCGCGCCGTACTGCGAGAACCAGGTCGTCTCCGCGATCGTCGGCTGCGCGGGGAAGGTGACCGTGAAGCGCTCTTCCTGACTGACGATCTCCGCCCACTCCCCGCCTCCGCGTTCCGCTTTGGCGAGGCTCGCCGGAGCCTGCGGCGAAGGCGGCTGGCTGAGTGACGAGCTCGCCACGGCCAGGACGAGGGCGGTGGACATGAGAAGCACCAGGCGCCTGCGCATAATCAATTTCTCCTCCAACCGCTCAGACGACGCAGTTGACTCTGATGTGACAATCCGGCTTCGGCGATACACAGAGAGACCTCAGTTCGGGCGCGAGTCACGCGCGACACGCCGAGAGCCTAAAGCCTAAAGCCTAGAGCCTAGAACCTAGAGCCTAGAGCCTAGAGCCTAGAGCCAGGGGGCATCCTCGCCAGAATATCAAGGACTCGCCCTTGGCTGGTTCGTCACATCGAGTGTCGTGGTCAGCGTGCTGCTCTCGAAACCTGCCGCATCGGCGACGCGTACCTGCAGCTCGCACTTGGCCGAGGTGGGCGTACCGCGCCCGAGGGCCGGACGCGGCACGCTGGCATGAATCAGACCGCCGCTCTCGCCCTGCCGCGTCACTGTGCCGCGTACGACGCCGGGCAACGGCATGTCGCCACACGCCACCATGAACCAGACGTGCGGCGCGGCGCCGAGATCAGCAGATGCATCGGTGGCGGTCACCTCGAGGTCGATCGCGGGCGGAGCGGATCGGACGCCAAGAATTCGGAGGTCGGCAATGCGCGGCACGTGAGGCGGAATCGTGAGGGTGGTCGGCATCGTGCGCCCGGCGGGCAGCTGCAGCACCAGGGCCCGGTCGCCGGCTGCGGCGTTGCTGGCGACCTCGATCGTGAGCGAGAACCAGGTGAGCGCGCCCTGAAACGTTTCGCCCCGCGCGACGCGCGCTATCGTGACGCCCTGCGACGGCGAGATGTCCGCCCCCTGGACATCGTCCCGGGTCGCGACGACGGCATGGATGACGGTGGTCTGCCCGATCGGGAGCTGCCGTGGATACACGTTCTCAATCCTGAGCTGCTGCGCCTGGCTCGGTAGCACGCCTGGCCCGAGGCACACGGCAGCGGTCAGCCCAATGACGACGACCGACGATTCCACGCGACGACCCATGAACGCCGTCCTGAAGTGTAATGCATCGACGACCGACTGGGGGAGGCGGGGAGGACGAAACGGGAGCCGCACGATGCGCGCCATACTGCGGGAGCGTCGGCGCCGAGTCAAGGGCAAAGGGAAGATCGGGGCAAGAGAGAAACCGGCATCGGTGCGGACACGCTCGTGGCGACGATCGCCACTCGGGAAGCCGCGCTGACCGAAGCACGGTTAACGCCACGCGAAGCTCGGGACCAGCGAGCATCGATGCGCCGGGAAGCCGAGGCCACGCGCCTCGCCGGCCTGCTGCGGCATCCGAGGGCTGCAGCGTTCTCTCCCCGCGAGCGCGAGGTCCTCCAGCTTCTGGGGCAGAACCAGTCGAGGGCCGACGTCGCCGCGTTGCTGCGAATCAGCGAATCCGCCGTGCGGCAATACCTCCATCGCATCTACCTGAAGACCCGCCGCACGACACGCTAGCCAGCCTTCGCCTCCCCTTTGTCAACACGACCTCACCACGCTCTATGTGGAGGAATCGTAACGATGGGGTTCTACGTGACGCTGCTCGAAGGTCCGACACCGGAGGACGCGCGGGCGGTCCTCGTGACCGACGACGACCGAGTCGTGCGCGCTGTTCTGCGGGCGCTGCGCTCGCGCCTTCTGGCAGCTTCCACCGTCCCGAGGCCCCGAAAGCGGAATTCGCGGCAGGTGTGAGGGGAGGTCTTGATGAACCAGGCGATGCAGCAAGCAGAGACGCCGGCGCCGGCGGTGCCGAGGACTCGGGTAGACGGTCAGGAGCACCGGCGCGAGCTACTCGCGCGCTACGAAGGGGAGGTGGAGAAAGCCTTCCAAGAAGCCCGCGATGCGCTCGACGGAATCAAGGGCGACCTGCGCAAGGCAGGCGAGGGACTGCGGACCATCAACAGCAAGAAGCTCTACCGGCTGACGCACAAGACATGGGACGCCTACCTGAAGGCCCGCTGGGGCTTCACGCGGCAGCGGGCGCACCAGTTGATGAAAGGCGCCGAGGTCATCCGCAACTTGTCAACCGTGGTTGACAACGCCGACAAGCTGACGGAGCGGAAGGTTCGGCGGCTGACGCGGGAGACGCCGCAGGAGCAGCGGGAGCTGGCGCTGACCGGCGCCCTCGATAAGGTCAAGAGGCCACGGCCGGCGAAGGCGTCGATGTCGACGACGCCTGAGGCGCAGGAGGAGGAAGACGACCGGGGCGAGGCCGCTGTCGCGCAGATTCTGCGCGTCCTCCGCAATGCGTTCCCGGCCGGCCCGCAGCGAGACACTGTCACGAACATCGTGGCGGCACTCGTAGACCCCACGACGTTCGAGGCGCGTCTCGTGCAAGCCGTCGAGGACTACCGCGCCGCTGTGCGCGCGGCCTGACCACAGACAGCGATGCGCTGGCTGAAGGCACGCGAGGCGGCCGCCTACGCTGGGAACATCTCCACGAAGATTCTTTATCGCGCCGCGCGGACGGGCACGCTCCGCGTGGCGCGCATCGGCGCCGGACGAAACGTTTTGTTCTCCACGGTCTGGCTAGACGAGTGGCTATGCCGGTGCGCGGAACCCGACGACCCACGCAAAGGAGACTCGATGTGAATGACAGGCAACACACGCATACAGACAGGAGAGATTGAGATGCGACCACTTAGCGATGCCCCATTTCCGACGTTCTTCAAGATGCAACTCAGCGAGGCCGCGCGAGGCACCAAGGACGGCCGCCGTTTCAGCTACTACGACGTCGGCTTCCACCTGGGGCAGCACCACCTGGCGACCTTCGACCTGAACGAGAGTGCAATCCTCGACGTGACGGCCGAAGACGAAGCGAGGCCCACGGCGACGCTGCGGATGGTGCTCGCCAACGACAGCCACTCGGACGCGCCGATGGTGCACTACATCCCGTCGAAGCGGCGGCGGTCCTTCCTCGAAGGGCTCGTCGACGGCACCAGCGGCGAATCGAGATACACCGAGTCGTAGCGGTCACCATGACCAAGGCGGCGCACGGCGAATGTCGTTCCACCGTTGAACAAACAGGCGCGCTCGACGAGTCGTTGTCGCCGCTTGAGATGCAGTTAAACAGAGCGCATAATGTGTGTTGAGGTCACGCTCGACGAGTGCCGGGCGTGATTGGCGACGAACCGTCGCGCCACGAGCAGCTTTGAAGGCGTCGGTTCCGCGAGCACACAGCTTCGCGGGGCCGGCGCCTTTTGCCGTTTATGGGCACTTCTATGGAAGGGGGCCGAGGAGGGACGCGTGACACAGGACGACGGCTTCATCGGCGTGCGTTGCACGAAGGCGGTGCAGGAGACACTTCGCCGCCTTGCGAAGAAGCGCGGATTCACGATGACGAAATTCGTGCTGTTGGCGTTGGATAGCGCGTTCGCTGCCGACGACCGAAGCGCGAGATAGCGACAAAACGCGACCGGCCAGCCCTGGGGAGGAGCTGGCCGGGATTGGGGAACCGGAATGTCAGAAGAGAGTGTAGCAGGGGATGCTGCGCTCGACAAGGTGATGGCGGCGCTGCACGCGCGTGGTTGCCATCCAAAACCGGTGGGCCCGGCCAAGTGGCGCGCGCGGTGCCCGGCGCACACGGACAAAGAGCCGAGTTTGTTCATCACAAACGTGCCGGGCAAGGTGCTGCTCTACTGCCATTCGTGCAAGGGCACCACGCGCGCGTCGGTGCTGCCGGTGTTGGGACTGGAAGCGCGAGACCTTTTCGACCGACCGGTGCCGGCACTGTCAGGCGGGCCCCAGCGACGCGTCGCCAAATACGAATACTGCGACCTGCGCGGCGTGGCCTACGCGCGCAAGCTGCGGTTCGGGCCGAGAAAGCGGTTTTGCTGGCAACGGCCGACGGGAACAGGCCGATGGGTAAAGGGCCTCGATGGCATCAAGCCCGGCTTGTTCGGCATCGAACAGGCCATCGACGCGACGCAGGTCTTCATCACCGAGGGAGAGAAGGCCGCCCTCAAGCTCCGTGAGCAAGGGTTCGTTGCCGTCGCGCCGCCGAACGGTGCCGGTTGCTGGCAGGAGGAATGGAGCGAGATGCTCTGGCGCGTGGGCGGACAGGACATCGTCGTGTTGCCCGACGCCGACCGGCCGGGTCGGACTGGAGCGAGCAAGGTGGCGGCGTCCATCCACCGCTGGCGGCTCGTGTTGCCGTTGGCGGATGGGCCTGACGCCAATGTTCCGGACTTGGGTGTGGCGCTGGAGCCAGGCGAGGTCGCGCCAATGTCGGTAAAGGTGCTGATGCTGCCCGGCCTCGGGCATGCCGAAGACGTGTTCGACTGGTTCGAGCGATACGGGCACACGGCCGGCGAGCTACGAGCACTCGCAGCCGCGACGCCGACCTGGATGCCGGTCGACCGCGCGCAGCGGAAGCGCGAGCGCGATGCCGAGCGTCAACGCAGACGTTACTGGGCCACTCGGCAGCCTCGACCAGCCTTCTACGAGAGGGTCTGCCTCGGGTGCGGCCACGGGTTCACGGCGCGGAGCGCGACGGCCCGCACGTGCAGCGCGGCTTGCCGCCAACGTGTGCGTAGGCAGTCGGTGTCACACCTGACCTCACACATTCCTGCTCTCTCCGTCACAGGGAGAGGTCCTTCGAGAGAGACATCTTCATTCTTCTGTAAAGAACACCTTACAGAGCGTGAGGGCGAGGTGTGACTGTGACATCAGGAGCAGCACACGCAAGAAATCATCAACGCGATAGTGGAGGAGGCAATCAACCGAACAGTGAACCGAATGGGTTGCTCTGACGACGTTCGTGAACGACGCAGGAATGTTCTACGAAGAGGGCGGAGCGCGCGTGATGAACGTCGGCCCCGCGCACGTCAGCGTCGAGTCGAGCAGCAAGCGCGAACGGCGTGCTGTAACCAGCGACCCCGGTGCCGATGGCGAGAGCCGAGACAGGCCGCAGTTAGGCAGTGGACATCCGCCATCGGGGCAAGTGCTCTATACGGGTTTTGGCTGGAGAGTGAGGGGT
>JBOGIR010000568.1:0-7430 GCA_050742335.1 Vicinamibacterales bacterium
ACGTACAACGTCGGCTCGCTTACACTCATCTCTGGGCGGGTTGTTGCGATCATCACAGCCTCCTTCTGGCTTTGAACACCCTAAGGAGCTTAATCGCGCGGCCCGCTCATAGTCTCTTCGTGGTTCATCTTTGCCCTCCCACATATGTCCTGACGCGTACGTCCACACCGTCGGTGTCGATGGTCACCTGCCCATCGACGTCCGTCCTGTAGACGGCCGCGCCGATCGACTCGAGACGCCTGAGGGTGTCGGGCGCCGGATGGCCGAACGTGTTGCCACGCCCGCTGCTGATAACGGCAATCTGTGGGCGCCACTGCTCCACCAGCTCGCGAGAGGTCGATGTGCGGCTGCCGTGATGGGCCACCTTCAGGATGCGGATGCGGGCCGGTGTAAGCTGCGGCAGAATCGCCCGTTCGATGGCGGCGCCCACATCGCCGGGGAGCAGGATGGCGACGTCGCCAAAGAGCACCTCCAGCACGACCGAGTCGTCATTGCGCACGCGCGGGCGCCCCCAGTCGGGCGCCGGCGGATGCAGCACGCGAAGGCGCGCGCCACCGACCCAGCGCTCCTCGCCCGCGACCCTCCGAGCGAGCTGCACACCGGCGTCCTGCGCCTGCTGCAGCACCGCCTGCAAGCCTCGATGTTGTGCCACCGGAATGCCTTCCCAGACTTCGAAAGGTCCGAAGTCGTCAACCATGGCCGGCGCGCCGCCGATGTGGTCGGGGTCACCGTGCGTGAGCAGCAACGCGTCCAGACGCCGCAACCCACGCGCCCACAGCGCGGGTGACAGCACGCGGCTTCCGATATCGAACGACCCGCCGCCAAACGGAGTGCCGCCCGCATCGACCAGAAGTGTCGACCGATCGGGAAACTGAAGCAGCGTCGCGTCCCCCTGTCCCACGTCGAACGTGGTGACGCGCAGCGCCGGCGGATCCTGTGTCGTCCGCAGCCAGCCCGCCGGTTGACCGCTGAGTATCGCGGCGGCAGACGTTCCAAGAAGCACGAGTCCTCCCGCGCGAGCGAGGCGTCGTGCCGACAGCGCCGCGGCCAGGCCGACGTAATAGGCCATCACGAGCACACCAGGTGGAGGGGGGACGCGCGTCGCTAGCCACGGCACCACGTCGACCAGACGCGCGCTGTCCACGAGCGCGGTCGCTGCCGCATGGCCGAGCCAGCCGGCCGGCCTCGCGATCGACTCGACGCCGCTCAGCAGGCAGACGCCCAGGCCGCACACCTGTACGAGGGCCATCGCAGGTACCGCGACGAGATTGAGCACGAGCCCGGCGCTCGTCACGCGCGAGAACGTCCACGCACTCACCGGGAACAGCGTCACCTCAGCAGCCGTCGAGGCGGCAAGGGAGGCCACCAACCATCTCGCCGCGTGGAAGCGCGACGTCATCGACGCCGTCCTTCGCGCGGCTTCGAGCAGCGCCATCGTGGCGCCGAACGTCAGCATGAAACCGACATCTCGTACGTCGAGAGGCTGCAGGCAGATGACCACGGCCGCCGCAATGGCGATGGCATGCCACGGCGGACTCCGGTGGTCGAGCAGCCGCGCACTGAAATACAGGATCGCCATGATCGTGGCGCGCCACACCGATGCGCCTGCCGTGACGACCTCTGCGTAGGCCACAAGGACGATGACGGTGACCAGAGCGGCGGTGCGGCCCGTGATGCCGCCGACGAAGAGCACGCCCAGTGTGAGCGCCGTCAGGATTGCAATGTTGCCGCCGGAGATCGCAATGACGTGGTACGTTCCTGCCGCCTGCAGCCGCACACGCACCTCATCGGGCAGACCCGTTCGGTCGCCGATCAGCACGGCCATCACGATGGCGGCTGACAGATCGCTGTGCGGCGCCACCCACCATTCCACGCTGCGCCGCACGTGAAGACGTACCCGTGCCGTCATCTCCGATACGAAGCCGCCAGTCGAACGCACTGTGACCAGTAGCCCGCTCTTGACGGACCCGAAGAGCGTCGTGCCGTCCAGCGCCAATTGGCGCTCGAAATCGGGGACACCGTCGTTCAAATACCGCGACGGCCGCCGGAAGGCTGCAAATGTCTCAATCGTGCGACCGGCCCGCCACTCAGCAGTCTGTCCGGGCGATGGACGGCCGCCAACCGTCAGGATGACGCCGCCTGTGGTGGGGAGCCATTCGTTGCGAAGGCGAACTGCGACGACGACCGCGCGCAACGTGGTGAAGTCGTCCTGGCGTGTGCCATCCTCGGTCAGCACGGCGCGAATGCCGACCGGATCGTGTCTGGCAGCCGTGTCTGCCGCGTCGATCGCGAAGCCGCCGAACTCGCGGTCGAGCACCGCACGCAGCGGTGTCTGGAGGGCCCGATCGCGCGCGTCGGTGGCCAATGTCGCCGCACAGCAGAAGAAGCCGGACGTGAGGATGAGTACGAGAAGGCGAGGAACCTGGTTGACGTACCAGAGCGCCCAGCCGGCGATCACCAGCAGGATCGCGCACGCGGTCAGCAGCGATCCCGAATCCCAGCGTAATCCGCACAGCGCGCCTCCGATGAGTGCCAGCGCAGGAAGCAGGCCGATCGACGCCACGCCAGGTCGCCATGCAATCTCGCCCGCCGAGCGCGAACGAGGATTACCAACGACTTACGGCGTCATGTGGCAGAAATTGCCTACATAACCATCGCGGGGGGATGGCAAGTTTTTCGCGATCGACACTATCAGCTTAGCGCGAGGGCACCTTTCAGCTACGGGCCACAGAGACACAGAGGAGATTGCTTACACCGGAGATCGGTTGTGTTGATGATGATGAAGCCCTATGGAGGTCAGGCCGACACGGATCGCCTGACCGCGCGAGAAGGCTGAGGGAATCCGCCAGCGCGGGGTCCCCGCCGCGCGGACTGTGCGCGGTGGGGTGCGTCTCAGGGAGCTGGCGTGCTGCGGCCGCTCAAGCCCTCGCAGCGCGGTCCGGCCACCGGCCAGCCTCCGCCAAGGCTACGGCGGCCCGCCGAAGGCGGGAATCGGGATTCATCATCATCAACACAACTGAGCTCCGGAGAGCGCCGGGGTCAGGTAGGGTCCAGTTACGGTCGAACCGCGAAATAGCCACGCCGCGCGCGCGTGAAATAGTCGTGATGTTTCACCCTGACCCGTATCCCGCGCCAGCGGTCGTCCGGCGGTTTCGACGACACGTAGCCAAGCGTGTACTGCTTGTTCAATTCGTTCGCGATGCGCTCGGTGGCCGGCGCCAGGTCGCCCGAGCCTCGGACCACCTCGGTGTAGCCGCCGCTCGTTGCGGTCATCTCGCGCAGCGCATCGGGATTGACCCGGGCGTTCGCCGTCACGGCGTCCGAATCAATGGCTATTGCGTACACGAGCGGCTCGGTGCGTCGAACGATGTCGGTCGCCTGCCGCAGGGTCACGTCGCTGGCGGTATCGACGCCGTCGGAGATCACCACGAGTGCCGCCCGCGCGTGCGTGCGACGGCCGAAGAGTGACGCCGATGCCACCACCGCGTCGTAGAGGGCCGTACTCCCCGACGGAAACAACTCGTTGAGCCTTCCTGCGAGGACGGCCGGCGGACGGGTCCATGGACCGACAAGACGCGGCCGGTGATTGAAGGCGGCAATGAATGCCTCGTCGCCCGCCTCGAGCAGCCCTGATACAAACCGATCCACTGCGACTCGGGCGTCGGCTATCCGCTGGCCTCGCATGCTGTCGCTGACGTCGAGGAGGATACCCAGGCTGATGGGCACGCGCTCGTCGGTGAATACCGTGATCGACTGCGGCGCGCCGTCCTCGAGGACTTCGAAGTCGTCTTGGGAGAGACCGGTGATGAGCCGGCCGTTGGCGTCGGTGACCGTCACGCTCACCTGAACGGTCTCGACCGTAGCTCGGAACCGTTGCGCCACTAGAGCGGTGCAGGTGAACAGGCAGAGGGCGCACGTCACATACCCCACCCGTCGTCGTGGCACATTCCTCATGGCTCTCACCTGGTGCCTGGAACCGGTTTCAGAACCAGATGCGGAAGCCGACTTGCGCCACGTCCGAAGCAAACCGTGCTCTGCTGCGTCAGTTCCCGGTTTGCGGAGCGACGTGGCGAAGTCGGCCAACATGGTTCTGAAACCGGTTCTGGTGCCTTGTGACTTGTGACTTGCCTACGCCCCCGTCTCCACTCCCGCATAATAGTCCTGCAGCGACCGCACGGTGAGCGCCTGCGAGCGCAGCGCCTTGATCGCGCTCACCGCCGCCGACGCCCCCGTCAGCGTCGTGATGCAGGGCACCTGGGCCATGGTGGCGGCGCGCCGCACGGATCGATCGTCGAAGAACGAGTCGCGGCCGAGCGGGGTATTGATGACGAGGTCGATCTTGCGGTTGACGATCTGATCCGCCACGTTCGGACGCCCTTCGTTCACCTTGTAGATCACATCGACGTCGATGCCGTGCGCCCGGAGAAACGCCGCCGTCCCGCGCGTCGCCGTCAGCCCGAAGCCAAGCTGCGCCAGGTCGCGCGCAATCGGCAGCACGGTCTGCTTGTCGCTGTTGTTGACGCTGATGAACACGCACCCCGTTTCGGGCAGCCGCTGCGCCGCGCCCATCATCGCCTTGCTGAACGCGGCGCCGAAGTTCTCCGCGCAGCCCATGACCTCGCCCGTCGATTTCATCTCCGGCCCGAGAATCGTGTCCACGCCCGGGAATCGCACCCACGGAAACACCGGACTCTTGACGAAGACGCCGTGCACGTCGAGATCTTCGACCAACCCGAGCTCGGCCAGCATCTTCCCCGCGGCGACACGGGCCGCCATCTTGGCCAGCGGCACCCCCGTGGCCTTTGAAATGTAGGGCACGGTGCGCGACGATCGCGGGTTCACCTCCAGCACGTAGACCGTGTCGTCCTTGATGGCGTACTGGATGTTCATCAGGCCGATCACCTTGAGCGCGCGGGCGATCCGACGCGTGTAGTCGCGAATCGTCACCAGATGCCGCTCGGCCACCATGAACGGGGGCACCACGCACGAGCTGTCGCCCGAGTGGATGCCCGCCTCTTCGATGTGCTCCATGATGCCGCCGATCACCACGGCGCCCGACGCATCGGCGACCGCGTCGACGTCGAACTCGAAGGCGTCCTCGAGGAACCGATCGATCAGCACGGGCCGATCGTGCGACACGTCGACGGCGCCGACCATGTAGCGATCGAGCGCGCCCGCGTCGAACACGATGGCCATCCCGCGCCCTCCGAGCACGTAGGACGGCCGCACCACGACGGGATACCCGATGCGCTCGGCCACCTCGCGCGCTTCCTCCATGGAAATCGCCGTGCCGCTGGCCGGCTGTGGCACGCCCAGGTCCCACAGGAGCTGCGAAAAGCGCCGCCGGTCCTCGGCGAGATCGATGGAATCGGGCGAGGTGCCGAGGATCGGCACGCCGGCGTCCTGCAGCGCGAGCGCGAGCTTGAGGGGCGTCTGGCCGCCGAACTGGACGACACACGAGACGCTGCCGCCGGCGCTGCGCTCGCGCTCGATGATCGCCATGACGTCCTCGAACGTCAGCGGCTCGAAGTAGAGACGGTCCGCGGTGTCGTAGTCGGTCGACACCGTCTCGGGATTGCAGTTGACCATCACCGTTTCGAAGCCCTCCTCGCGGAAGCCGAAGACGGCATGGCAGCAGCAATAGTCGAACTCGATGCCCTGCCCGATGCGGTTGGGGCCGCTGCCGAGGATGACGACCTTCCTGTGCGGCGTCGGGTCCGCCTCGCACACCTGCTCGTACGTCCCGTACATGTACGGCGTGAACGACTCGAACTCCGCCGCACATGTGTCGATCCGTTTGTACGCGGTGACGAGCCCCTCCTCGATCCGCCGCTGCCGGACCAGCTCTTCCCCAACGCCGTGCACGGCCGCGATCTCCCCGTCGCTGAAGCCGGTGCGCTTGAGCGTGCGCAGCAGATCGGTCGACATCTCGCGGAATTCGACGAGCGCCGCCATGCGCCGGAGCTCCTCGATTTCTACAAACTGCTGCAGGAACCACGGGTCAATCCTCGTCAGCTCGTGGAGTGTCTCCACACTCCAGCCCCGGCGCAGCGCACGGAACAGCGCCCACATCCGCCGATCGTTCGGCACCAGCAGACGCTTGCGCAGCGCCGTTTCATCCTCGGCCTCGTCCGAAGCGTCGTTGGGTCCCACCGGGAACAGGCTCCCGAACTTGCCAAGCTCCAGGGACCGCACCGCTTTGAGGAACGCCTCCTTGAACGTGCGGCCGATGGCCATCGCCTCGCCCACCGACTTCATCTGTGTCGTCAGCGTCCGATCGGCCTGCGGGAACTTCTCGAAGTTCCACCGCGGGAACTTGACGACGACGTAGTCGATCGTCGGTTCGAACGACGCCGGGGTGAGGCGGGTGATGTCGTTCGGGATCTCGTCGAGGTGGTAGCCGAGCGCCAGTTTGGCTGCAATCTTCGCAATCGGGAAGCCGGTCGCCTTGGACGCCAGCGCGGACGACCGCGAGACGCGCGGGTTCATCTCGATGGCCACAATCCGTCCGTTCTCCGGATCGATCGCAAACTGGATGTTCGAGCCGCCGGTCTCGACGCCCACCCGCCGGATGATGCGCCGCGCCATGTCGCGCATGCGCTGATATTCCTTGTCCGTCAGCGTGAGCGCCGGCGCCACGGTGATGCTGTCGCCGGTGTGGACGCCCATCGGATCGATGTTCTCGATCGAGCAGATGACGACGAAGTTGTCGGCGACGTCGCGCATCACCTCGAGCTCGAACTCCTTCCAGCCGATGACGGATTCCTCGACGAGGATCTCGTGTACCGGACTGAGGTCGAGCCCGCGGCCGGCCAGCTCGCGGAACTCCTCGACGTTGTAGGCGATGCCGCCGCCGACGCCGCCGAGGGTGAACGACGGCCGGATGATGGCCGGGAACCCCACATCGTCTACGACCGCCAGCGCCTGATCGACGGTCTTGGCGATGCCGCTCTTGGGCACCTCGATGCCGATCTCCTGCATCGCATCGCGGAAGAGCAGCCGGTCCTCTGCCACCTTGATGGCGTCGATCGACGCACCGATGAGGCGAATGCCGTGCCTGGCCAGGGTTCCGCGCTCGGCCAGCGCCACCGCCAGGTTGAGCGCCGTCTGCCCGCCGACCGTCGGCAGCACGGCGTCGGGCTTCTCCTTCTCGATGATCGCCTCCGCCATTTCGGGCGTCAGCGGCTCGACGTAGGTGCGGTCCGCCATCTCCGGGTCGGTCATGATGGTGGCGGGATTGCTGTTCACGAGCACCACTTCGAGACCTTCGGCCCGGAGCGCCTTGCACGCCTGCGTACCCGAGTAGTCGAACTCGCAGGCCTGCCCGATGACGATCGGACCCGACCCGATCACGAGCACGCGCTTGATGTCAGTGCGTTTCGGCATCAGAGGCCAAGTAGGCAGCAGGCAGTAGGCAGTGGGCAGTGGGC
>JBOGIR010000569.1:0-7967 GCA_050742335.1 Vicinamibacterales bacterium
CGGAGCTGGCGTGCTGCGGCCGCTCAAGCCCTCGCAGCGCGGCCCGGCCACCGGCCAGCCTCCGCCAAGGCTACGGCGGCCCGCCGTAGCTTCAGCGAAGGCGGGAATCGGGATTCATCATCATCAAGACAACTGGGCGGCGGAGAGCGCCGAGGTTAGACCTGTTTACCTTCGCCGGGTCCACTCACGTTGCGTGTTCCCCGCGCTGCACCAGGCCTACCTACGCACAACACGTGAGATGATGGATTCAAGGGACGGCTGTATGTCCATTCGCCCTATCAAGCGCATCGCTCAATCCAAGCCAACACTGGAAGGCGCCGGCGTGCGGCTGCAGCGTGCGTTCGGCTTCGGCAACACAAGCGATTTCGATCCGTTTCTGTTGTTCGACGATTTCAGGAACGACAATCCAAGCGACTATCTCGCCGGCTTTCCGTGGCACCCGCACCGCGGCATCGAGACGATCACGTACGTCCTCGCTGGTAATGTCGAGCACGGCGACAGTCTTGGCAACCGCGGCAACCTCGGCGCCGGCGACGTCCAGTGGATGACGGCCGGGAGCGGCATCCTCCACCAGGAGATGCCCAAGGGCGATCCGCAGGGCAGGATGCACGGCTTCCAGCTCTGGGCAAACCTCCCCTCGGCACTCAAGATGACGCACCCCCGCTATCAGGACGTGCAAGCCGCCGACATTCCCGAAGTGATCGACGACGACGGGACTCGGGTTCGCATCGTGTGTGGAAGCTTCTGGGGAAAGGCGGGGCCGGTGGACGGTGTCGCAGCCGACCCGCGGTATCTCGACATCTTCGTTCCGCCTGGCGTGCGGAAGTCGTTGCGCGTCGAGACGACGCGCAATGCGTTTGCGTACGTGTTCGAAGGATCGGGTACGTTCCGCGATGCGTCGGAACCACGCGAGGTGCAGACCGATCGCATCGGCCCGGCGGTCGCAGAAGGCGCGGCGGCGGATGTCGGCAATCGCTCGCTCGTCCTCTTCGATCGCGGTGATGACGTGATCGTGCAGGCTGCCGATCGGGGCATCCGTTTCCTGCTCGTGTCGGGAGAACCGATCGAAGAGCCGGTTGCATGGTACGGGCCGATTGTGATGAATACCGAGGAGCAGCTGCGACAGGCCTACACAGAGCTGCGGGCTGGTACCTTCATTAAATAGAGCGTGTCGTTCACACTTCTCAGTTCTCGGTTCTCCCGCCTCCGCCAAGGCTACGGCGAGGCTCGCCGAAGCGCAGAGCGCGAAGGCGGCGGTTCGTGTTCAGGTTCGCAAGCGGACCCACACTGAACGTGAAGTGAGTCCTGGTGGCAAAGTCAGAACCTTACGGCGTCGGCGCGGTTTCGACGAACTCCTGATAGTTGTCCGGGGAGATCTGCACTGCCGCGACCCTTCCGGCAGGACCAAGCGACCTGCCCGTGAGGCCGTTGATCGAGAAGGTAAACGTGGAAGGATCACCCACGAGAAGCGTCACGTCGGTGGTCCCTTCGATCGTCTGTTGCTCTCCCGCCTGCATCAATCGGTAGATGACGGTCCGCCCGTCGGCCACGGCTGATACCCAGCACGGTCCAACGGTCTGGATGGTCAGACGGACGACATCGCCAGTCTGAAGCGGCGCACCTGGCTCCTGCGAACCCGTGGTAGCAGCAGTGGCGTTCGGAGGGACTGTAGTCTCCGTAGTCCCCGTGCTGCTCGCACTGCCCGTGGCGTCCGTGGTGCTCGTCGCGCTCGTGATGGTGTCCGTGACGGCCGTCGTCATGGGGGTGTCACTCTCAGTTGAAGCCCGTACGTCTGAGGTGTCCGGGGTGGTCGCGGCACGCGCGACGACCGGTTCCGCGGCCGGCTGAGGCTGACGAGCGTGCTCGTCACGTGCAAACGGTTGACGCAGCATCATGTACAGCAGGAGGCCAACGACGATCGCCACGACCGCCACCACACCCCGCAGGGCCGTCGCCGGCACCTCGTTCACCTGCGGCCTGGCATCGTCGGCCCGAGACCCGGTGGTCCTCAGATCAGCCGCCCCCTCACAGACCACGGCGGGATCCGGCTCGAACTGCGATACGTAGCGACCGAGGGTATCCTCGACGTCCAGCCCCACTTCACGCGCGTACGCCCTCAGAAACCCTCGGAGGAAGATTCCTCCGGGGAGCTTCTGGATGTCGTTCTCTTCAAGAGCCCGGAGTGCGGTGACGCTGATTTTCGTCGTCTCGGAGAGCGCTTCGAGTGAAAGTCCTCGCTGTTCTCGTGCAACGCGCAGCGTCGCGCCCATATCCATAGAGGAAACCTCATCCGTCATTCCAGCTGCACGGCTCAGACGGCGTGGCTGGCTGCCCAAGGCGCTCGCGTGGGTGCAATATTGCCGCCAGGACCCTAGAGAGGCTTTAGGCTTTGGGCTTTGGGCTTGAGGCCTTGAACCATCGCACGAAGTGCGCGGCCGAAGCGCACGTTGTAGCGGACCGGTTGATGAAGTCGACGGACCGATTCGGGAAGGGCTGCGAGCGCGGCCTGGCTGCGAGTGCGGAGATCGTCCAGTAACGGCGAGGGATGCACTCGCCTGCCTCCTGACATCACCTGCTTCAAGAGCGGTTGACCTTCTGGAACGTCGAGTGCCTCACCGGCCAGCTCGATCACGTCTTCAGTCGCTGCGCCGCCATCGAAGATGCGCCAGACTTGCTTTCGGCCCGGATGAGTCTGTTTGCCGGCGGATCGCTTCATCACGGGCACCGCCCCGCCCTCGCGGTCGATTTCGACGAGCTTGTAGATGGCGCCCAGCGAGGGCGCGTCGCTCACGGTGCTGAGCGCCGCGCCAACACCGAAGCCGTCAACGGGCGCACCAGCTCGCACGATGTCGTCGATGCGCCATTCGTCGAGATCGCCGCTGACGAAGGTGCGCGTGTCGCGCAGGCCACCTGCGTCCAGGATGGCCCGCACGCGGCCGGCAAGCGCGATCAGATCGCCGCTGTCGAGCCGGACGGCCCGCGGGCGCAGGCCGGCGGCCACAACGGACCGCGCGGCTTCGAGGGTGTCATAGGTGTCCAGCAGCAGCACGGCGTCGCCCCCAAACACGTCCGAGAACTGTCGAAAGGCGGCGGCCTCATCAGCAAACGACATCACCCACGAATGCGCCATCGTCCCCGACACGGGAATCCCGAACCGTCGGCCCGCTTCGACGTTGGAGGTGGATGCACACCCGCTGAGAAACGCCGCGCGGGCCGCCAGCACGCCCGCCTCGATGCCATGCGCACGACGCGCGCCGAATTCCACCACGGCACGACCAGCGGCGGCATGAACGATTCGTGCCGCGCGGCTGGCAACCGAGGTTTGAAACCCGAGGTGCGCCAGGAGACCGGTTTCAACGAGCTGCGCCTCGGGCAACGGTGCGGTGACGCGCAGCAGCGGGGCGGGTGGAAACATCGGCGTGCCTTCGTCGGCCGCCCAGACGTCGCCGGTGAACCGGAAACGCGGCAGGTACTCGTCGAAAAAATCGGGTCGCATGCCTTGAAGTGCGGGGAGGGCGCGCAGGTGTTCGATATCCGATTCTGAGAACCGGAGCTGCTCCAGGTAATCCAGCGCCTGCTCCAGCCCCGCCGCAATCAGGAACGAGCGATTCGGCGGCAGCTCGCGCACGTACAGGTCGAAGGTCGCCCTCGGCATGAGGCCGGCCGTGTGGTAGCCGGCCATCATCGTGAGCTCGTAGAGGTCGGTCGATAGGGCGAGACTCATCGAATCCTGTATTCTGAACATGATGACAGGAAGCGGTTCAGCTCTATTGATCATCGACGTTCAGAAGGACTTCTGCGCGGGGGGCGCCCTGGCAGTGCCGAACGGCGACCGGGTGGTGCCGCCGTTGAACCGCTACATCGTCGATGCGGTTGCACGCGGATGGCCGGTATACGCCTCCCGTGACTGGCACCCTGCGGTTACGACGCATTTTCGACAATACGGTGGAGAGTGGCCGCCGCACTGTGTGCAGGACACCGAAGGAGCCACCTTTCACGACGACTTGCAGCTGCCTCCGTCGGTGATCGTGATCAGTGCAGGACAGTCGCCGGACAAGCCAGGCTACTCGGCATTCGAAGGCGGCCGATCCGATGGAACGCCGTTTCTCGACGATCTCCGGGAACGTGGCACCCGGCATCTGTACGTTGGCGGACTCGCGACTGACTACTGCGTAAAACACTCGGTGCTCGACGCAAGACGGGCCGGCCTCGAGGTGACGGTGCTCACGGACGCGATCGCTGGAATCGACGTGAACGTCGGCGATTCCGAGCGCGCGCTGGAGGAAATGCGGGCGGCGGGGGCCCATATTGAGGCGCAGCTATGAGCCGAACCCGTTTTCCTTCGACAGGCCTCAGAGTCGCACCCCTCGACAATGCTCGGGGTGTCCTGAGCGAAGAGTCGAAGGGCAGAGACACGGGGTCAAACCAGAGGAATTTCCTCGGTGTCTCCGTGTCTCTGTGGCGCGTGGAAGAAATAGATGCGTTAGAACATACCAAGCTGCAGCTTGGCGGCTTCTGACATCCGGTCGCGGTCCCACGGCGGCTCCCACACGACGTCAACCTTAACGTCTGCAACGCCTGGGATCGCCGCAACCGTCGACCTCACCTGCTCCGGAAGGACCTGTGCGGCTGGACACCCCGGTGCCGTGAGCGTCATGCGGATGCCAACGCCGCTCGAGGCGTCGACGATAATGTCGTAGATCAACCCCAGCTCGTAGATATTGACGGGAATCTCGGGGTCGAACACCGTAGAGATCGCCTTCACGATGTGCGGCCTGAGCGCCGCGTTCTGTTCCGCGTCGTCGACCATAGTGGCCGTCTGGAGCGGACCGCTCTGGCCCGATGGCAGCGCGGCCGGCGGCTGGACCACAGGAAGATCCTTCATTCGGTCGACACGACGTCGCCACGGGCGTCCACGGCCGACCGCAGCGTATGCCACGCCAGGCTGGCGCATTTCACGCGTACCGGAAACTGACGAACACCAGCCAGCACCGTCAGCTTGCCGAGATTGTCGATGGGCGTCTCCGCCGGCGCCGTAACCATTCGCTGGAACCGGTCGAACAGCGCCTGCACTTCCTCGACCGTTTTCCCCTTGACGCTCTCGGTCATCAGCGACGCCGACGCTTTCGAGATGGCGCACCCGGCTCCCAGAAAGCTCACGTCCTTGATCACGCCGTTGTCGACGTTCAGGTACACCGTGATGCGGTCGCCACAGAGCGGATTGAACCCTTCGGCTTTGCAGCCGTTCTCAATCGCGCGGAAGTTCCTCGGCCGGCGATTGTGGTCGAGAATCACTTCCTGATAGAGGTCCTGCAGCTCCGTGCTCACCCGAACACCTCCTGCACGATCCGCAGCGCACCCACGAGGGCATCGACGTCCTCCCGGGTGTTGTACACGGCGAGCGACGCGCGCGCTGTGGCCGGCACGCCCAGGCGCGCCATCAACGGCTGACAACAGTGGTGTCCGGCGCGGACGGCAACGCCCTCGCGATCGAGAATCGTGCCGACATCGTGCGGATGCACGTCACTGAAAACGAACGACAGCACCGACGCCTTGGCTGGCGCCGTCCCGGTCAGCCGCAGACCGGGTACTTCCAGGAGCGCCTCGGTTGCGTACGCGATCAGCGCGTGCTCGTAGGACGCCACGCGCTCGATGCCGGTGGCCGTGAGATAGTCCAACGCGGTCGCCAGACCAATCGCACCCGCGATATTGGGCGTACCCGCTTCGAACTTGTACGGGAGCTCGGCGAAGGTGGTCCGCTCGAACGTGACCCTGCCGATCATGCCGCCGCCAACCTGGTACACCGGCATCGACTCGAGCAGCGCCTTGCGGCCGTAGAGCACACCAATGCCGGTCGGTCCGAAGATCTTGTGCCCTGAGAAGACGTAGAAGTCGCAGTCGAGCGCCTGCACGTCCACCGGCATGTGCGCCACCGCCTGCGCCCCGTCGATCACCACCGCACTGCCGTGCGCCCTGGCACGCCGGACGATCTCGCCGACGGGATTGATCGTGCCGAGCACGTTCGACACGTGCACGATTGCCACGATCTTCGTGCGGTCGCTCAGCAGCCGCTCGTACTCGTCGAGGCGCAGCTCGCCCGCGTCGGTGATCGGGATGATGCGGAGCCTGGCGCCCTTCTCCTCGCAGAGGATCTGCCATGGGACGATGTTCGAGTGGTGCTCCATCTCCGAGATGACGATCTCGTCGCCGGCGCCGACGTGCGTACGGCCGTAGGTCTGAGCCACCAGGTTGATACCTTCGGTGGCGCCACGGACGAAGACGATCTCCTTCGCATCGGCGGCGTTGAGGAAGCGGCGAGCGGTGTCGCGCGCCGCCTCGTACGAATCGGTGGCACGCCCGCTGAGCGAATGCACGCCGCGATGGACGTTGGCGTTCTCCTCGACGTAGTAGCGCATCAGCGTATCGAGCACCGCCTGCGGCTTCTGCGTCGTGGCGGCGTTGTCGAGATACACGAGCGGCTTGCCGTGGACGCGCTGGCGCAGGATTGGGAAATCCCGCCGGATGGCGGCCACATCCAAGGTGTCACGGTGTGCGGATACTACAGATGCCATACGTTCACCCGTACGGTCTTGATGCGGGCCTGTCGGGCCCGCCGGCTAAGCGGCCACCGCGAGCGTCTGTGCAAGCTGTCGTCGCAGGACGTCCTCGACCCCGTTTCTGACCGGGACGAGCGGCATCCGGTTCAGCACATCGCCGGCAAACGCGTGAATCAGCAGGTGCCGCGCCTCGGTCAGGTCCAGCCCGCGCGACCGCAGGTAGAACACGGCGTCCTCGTCGAGCTGCCCGACGGCCGCGCCGTGCGTGCACTTGACGTCGTTCGCGAAGATCTCGAGCTCGGGCTTCGAGTTGACCTGCGCGTCTTCCGACAGCAGGAGCGCACGATTGGTCTGCTTGGCGTCGGTCTTCTGCGCGTCGGGCCTCACGATGATCTTGCCGTTGAAGACGCCGCGGGCGCGATCGGCCAGAATGCCCTTGTAGATCTCGCGGCTGCCGCAGTGCGGCATCGCGTGGTCGATCGTCGTGTGATTGTCGACCAGCCGCTGCCCGTCGGCCAGATACAGGCCGTTGAGCGTGCACTCCCCGCCTTCGCCGCCGAGCACCGCCACGACGTCGTTGCGGACGAGCGCGCCCCCGAGGCTGACCGAATGCGACGAACAGGTCGAGCTGCGCGCTGTCTTCAGAAACACGGCGCCGACGTGATAGGCCTCGGTGCTCTCGTGCTGCAGCCTGTAGTGGTCGAGCACGGCGTTTTCGCCGAGCACGAGCTCGGTGACGACGTTCGTGAAATAACGGGCGCCGTCAGGCCCGGCGTAGCTCTCCACGATCGACGCCTGGCTGTTGTCGCCCAGCACCGCCAGCACGCGCGGGTGCGACATCATGGCCGGACCGCCCGGCGACCCGGCCGGCGGGCGCTGGCCCGGCGGTCCGCCCTGGTGGACCGCCCGCGCGTGACCCTCTCCCGTCGAGACGAACAGGACGTGGATCGGCTTCTCGACGACGGTGCGGGCAGGTATGGAGACGAATGCACCGTCGGCAAAGAGCGCCGTGTTGAGCGCCACGAACGCGCGCCGGTCGAACGGCGCGAGGCGCGCCAGATGCGGATCGACCTCGTCGGCCCGAGACGCGAGGGCAGCCGCCAGGCTCGCCACATGCGCGCCGGGCGGCAGCGAGCCGACGTTCGACAGCCCAGGGGCGTAATGGCCGTTGACGAACACCAGCTCGGCGCCGAAGACGCCGGGCAGGCGGAACGGCGGGATGCCGGCGTGCGCCGCATCGTCACTGGAATCGGTCGCCAGGGCAAACACCTGACTCGCGATCGGTGCCACGCTCGTAAGGCGCCACTCTTCCTGACGCGTCGTCGGGAACCCGAGCGCAAGGAATCGGCTCAGGGCCTCGCCGCGCGTCTTCGCGAGACGCGCAGGCTCACCATCCCGGCGGCGTTCTTG
>JBOGIR010000570.1:0-23809 GCA_050742335.1 Vicinamibacterales bacterium
GCTTATCCAGTTCGTAGGCGGCGATGTTCGATTTGTAGTCCTCCCGGAAGCCGCGATAGACACCGCGCATGAGTGAAAACCAGTGCATGCGGGACACCGGTCCGCCCGGCCGGAGAACGCAGCGCGCGGACACACCAGGAAGTTGTTCCATCCGGATGCACTCCGCTGTCCTCAAGTACTCTTCTACTTCCTGATAGCGGCCGACCCACGTTTTGCTGCCAAGCTCCGCCGGCCTGGGGGAGGCCACCTGACCGGCGCTGAGCCGCGCTGCAACCAGCAGAACCGAGAGGCAGAGCAGAAGCGAGACCCGTCTTCGCAACCGAATCATGAGAGCCTCCATCTGGCCTAATATTAGGCGCGGTCGACACCGATGTCCTCGCGAAGTGCTCAGGAAACTCTCATTTTCCGCACTGCTGTGCATGTCGTCTTCGGAGACTGCGAGTTTGATTCCGGCCAGCGCGTTCTGCTTCGCCATGGGACTGTCAGACCGCTTTCCCCCAAAGCCTTCCAGCTCCTGGAGTTCCTTCTCGATCGCCGTCCGGAGGCGATTGCGAAGACGGAGATCCTCGCACGTTTGTGGCCGGAGACATTTGTGTCCGACGGGAGCCTGCACAACCTGGTGGCCGAAGTCCGGGTCGCGCTCGGTGACGCTGCGCGGGCTGCACGATACATCCGAACGGTCCCACGATATGGGTACGCCTTTCACGGTGACGCACGGCCGGCGTCTGCGGTCGACGTCGAAACCTCCCGGCGTCCGCAGTCAGGCCCGTACCTCGTCTCGCGGCGTCGCGAGTGGCGTCTGTCCGCAGGTCCGAACGTGGTGGGCCGCGATCCCGATTGCACTGTACGCATCGATTCCACCTCCGTCTCTCGTCGTCATGCCGGGATCGTCGTGACGAACGGAGAGGCGACGGTCGAGGATCTCGGGAGCAAGAATGGAACGTTTGTGAACGGGCAGCGCGTCGAGCAGTCCGTCGCGCTCAAGGATAGGGACCAGATCCGGGTCGGCTCGATGACGATCACCTACCGAATCGTGGATACGCTTCCCTCCACACTCACTCAGCGGCGAGTCTGACCGACCGCGCGACGGATCTCACTCCTCTGCTCGTCTGCCGCTGCCTGCAAGCGACCATCACACGAGGTTCCACGACGGCGCTGATGCCCGAAGCGAGCCCGACGCCGCGCTCCATTTCGGGCACAGGCGGTAGTCAGCGGCTCGCCGCGACTGACGGCCGTCGGCGACAAGAAGAGACCAAGGATCGCCGCGCCGGCCACCGCCAAGGACCGCACTGCCTCTCGTCGAACGCGCATTGATGTGGCACCTCGTGGGTTGGGTGATGACCCCCGCGAGCGTCGCTACAGCTCTTCAAGGGCAGAGCCCTTGGCTGGTTCGTGATGTGAGGTCGGATCCTACTGCTTTTTTCACGTCCACGCACCACCGAGGCACCGAGATGCGGAGGGATGGAGCACCTCCCGACCAGGGCGACTATAATCTCGGACGTCCATGGCTCTTGCCCCGGGTGCCCGTCTCGGCGGGTACGAAATCATCGGGCTGCTGGGTGCCGGCGGCATGGGCGAAGTCTATCGAGCGCGCGACAGCTCGCTCGGCCGGGAAGTGGCCATCAAGGTGCTGCCGGAGGCCTTCTCGCAGCATCCCGAACGCCTCGCCCGCTTCGAGCGGGAAGCGCGCCTGCTCGCCTCCCTTAGCCACCCGAACATCGCCGTTGTCTACGGGCTCGAACGCTCGCCCGACCTCTGCTACCTCGTGATGGAGCTCATTCGGGGCGAGACGCTGGGTGAACGGAGTCTTCGCGGCACCGTCCCGATCCACGAGACGCTGCACGTGTTCAAACAGGTCGCCGAAGGGCTCGAGGCGGCGCACGGCCAAGCCATCGTTCACCGGGACCTGAAACCGGCCAACATCATGATTACGCCGCAGGGGAT
This sequence comes from Vicinamibacterales bacterium, assembly GCA_050742335.1. GTDB lineage: Bacteria > Acidobacteriota > Vicinamibacteria > Vicinamibacterales > UBA2999 > DATCJA01. The sequence continues at coordinate 1,945 of JBOGIR010000570.1, forward strand.
CGCGAAGATCCTCGATTTCGGCCTCGCCAAGGTGGTGTCGCCTGAGGACAGCGCGCTCGCCTCTCAATCGCCCACGGTCAACTTCGGCAGCTCGGTGACGTTGGCCGGGGCCGTGCTGGGCACCGCGGCCTACATGAGCCCCGAGCAAGCCCGCGCCGACACCGTGGACCGGCGGACCGACATCTGGGCCTTCGGATGCCTGCTGTTTGAAAGCGTCAGCGGACGCCCGCCGTTCTCCGGACGCACGATCTCCGACACGATCGCCGCGGTTCTCCGGGAGGAGCCGGACTGGTCGGCGCTGGCCTCCGCCCCGCTCAAGGTGCAGCTTCTGATCCGGCGCTGCCTGCAGAAGAACCCTCACAAGCGGCTGCACGACATCGCCGATGCCCGCATCGAGATCGACGACGCCTTCTCGGAGCCGGTCCCGTCCACGGGAGAGAGCGGCGCGATCGCCGGCGGGCGCCGCGTCGTGGTCACACGCAGGGCGATGTGGATCCTTTCCGCAGCGATGGTGGCGTCGATCGCGCTCGGTGCGGTGGCCGGGGTGACCTTGTGGCCGGGGGCGACCACCACCTCCGACTCGCCGGTGGCACGTTTGACGATCACCGTGCCCGCCGATCAGGCGCTCGAACAAGGGCCGTTCCCGCCGGTGTCGCTGTCCCCCGATGGATCGTTACTGGCCTACGCCGCGGCCGTCGCCGGCGGACGCACCAGCCTGTTCCTGCGCCCGCTCGACGAGCTCGAGGCGCGTGCCATTCCCGAAACGGAAGGAGCGAGCGCGCCGTTCTTCTCGCCCGATGGCCGGTGGGTGGCCTTCTATGCGGACGGCATGTTGAAGAAAGTGTCCGTCGCGGGAGGCGTGCCACTGACCATCTCCGACGCCCCGCCGGTGTGGAGCGCCACGTGGGGAGACACCGATCGCATTGTCTTCGCGACGACGCTGCCCGGGTCGGGCCTGTGGCTCGTATCGGCCAACGGCGGCGAGCCCGTCCAAGTGACGACGCCGATGGCGAACGACGAGCAGCACGGGTACCCGCAGTTGTTGTCTGGAGGGACACAGGCGCTGTTCAGCGTCCGGCGCGAGGACAAGTGGCAGCTCGCGCTGGTCGCGGTCGACAGCCGCGACTGGCGGCTGCTGGGCAACGGACGGGTCATCGGCGAAGGGGCCCAGTACGTGTCGACCGGGCATCTGGTCTACGCGCAGTCCGGCGGGCTCGTGGCCACGCCCTTCGATCCGTCGAACGAACGACTGGACCAGCCTCCAATTCCGCTCCTCGAACGCGTCGAGACGTCGCGATTCGGCGGAGCCTACTTCGCGGTGGCGGCCAGGGCCGGAACGCTCGTGTACGTGCCCGCGGGCGCGGCGGTGGCCGACCGGACATTGCTGCGGGTCGATCGCGACGGGCGCGCCGCACCATTGATCGACGCGCACGCCGGGTACGAGTCGCCGGCACTTTCACCCGACGGACGGCAGGCCGCCGTGATGATTGCGTCGGACATGGGCAGCGACATCTGGATCATCGATCTGGAACGCGCCACACGCACGCGCTTCACGGCCGGAGGCACGAGCGCGTTCCCCGTGTGGGGTCCCGACGGCAGCAAGCTGGCGTTTCAGTCGACCGCGCCCGGACCGTGGAACCTTCTGTGGAAGCCGCTCGACGGCAACAGCGCCGCGCAGCCGCTGCTGGACGGCGCCGGCGCCGAAGGCGCGGCGTCATGGCCGAACGCAGGCGCGAACCTGTTGCCGGGCACGTTGCCGACGCTGTCGGGTGGCGGCCCGCAGTTTCCCATGTCGTGGACACCCGACGGTGCCACGCTCGCCTTTCACGAACGCAAGCCGAGCGGCGAGCGCGACATCTGGGTCGTCTCGTCCGGCGAGGCGCCGGTGCCGTTTCTGCTGACGCCGTTCGACGAGCGGTCGCCACGATTCTCGCCCGACGGCGCGTGGCTCGCGTACGCGTCCGACGAATCGGGACGCGACGAGGTGTACGTGCAGCCGTTTCCAGGGCCCGGGCCCAAGTGGATCGTGTCCACCGATGGAGGAATCGAGCCGGTGTGGTCGAGAAACGGCCGCGAGTTGTTCTACCGGAACGGCGACCGGATGATGGTGGTGGCGGTCGCGTCGAACGGCGAGTTCACAGCGGGTCGCCCGCGCCAGTTGTTCGAAGCGCGCTTCGACCGGGGGGACAACGGACCGAACTACGACGTCTCACGCGATGGCACCTGGTTCGTCGTGCCGAGAAGCGACCGGGTGGCGGCACCCGCCGAGCTTCATGTGGTGCTCAACTGGTTTGGCGAAGTCACGGCTCGGGCACAGTCGGGGAGCGCGCGTGACTCGGGACGCGCCGGAGACGGGTGGGCGGCGTTCTGGACGCCACACCACCTGCTGCGCTGGCCGGTCGTGTTCGCTGCAGGCCTTTCGCAGGCGCAAGCGACTGGCGCCGACGTCGGTGTCCGCGAGATGCTGCAGCGGTACTCGGCCGCCCTCGAGAGCCTGGACCCGGAGGCCGTGAAGAAGGTTCAGCCCTCCATCCCCGTTGACAGCCTCGCCAAAGCCTTCAAGGACATGCGCGAGCTCAAGGTCGCGATCGACGGTGTACGCATCCTCTCGGTCGATGGGGCGACCGCCCGGGTGAGCTGCCGCGTCAGCCAGACACTGACACCACGGGTTGGTGCGAGACGTACGACCGCGGTCACGCGCGTCATGCGGCTCCGCCGGGAGTCGGATGTGTGGGTGATTGACAGCTTCGAGCGGTAATCGGGCGCGCAGTTCTTCCACCGCACGCGGAAAAATTCGCAGAACCAGGACGGCGGCTCCACACTGACGCCGCAGACGTGCCCTCCTACCGTTGGCGGGGCATTTGCACATCCTGGGAGCCAGCGGCCATGTCGAATCTCACCTCTGCACCCGTCGACCCACCAGATCCCGTGCGTGACGGTGTGGCGCACGAGCCCGGCTGTGAGCCGGGCGTGGCGTTGGAGTCTCTCGACGCCGGGACGGTGCTCGAAGTCAACACGCGACACAGTTGCTATCGTTTCCTGGTGCTGGATGGCGCCGAACAGCGTGCGCTCGTGACAGGAGGCTCGCTGTTTCCTGAACGCACCGAGGTGCGCGTTGCAGGCGCGACCGCCGGTGGCGGCGCGCTGCATGTTGGATGGATCGGCGTCGGTCTGAAACTCGAAATGGTGACCGGCGCTCGGTACATCACAACGTCGCGCGTGCGATCCATCAGAGTTCACAGGCCCGCGGTCCTTTCCAGTCTTGTCATGTGACTGGGGTGTGATCAGGCCAGCGTCTCGAGACCAGCGGGTCGCTGCGGCGTCTACGGTTTCATGCTGTTCTGAATGGCCGTCGCCGCATCCTGCGCGCGCTTTCTGGCTTCCGGTTCCCATCCGCTCCTGGCGACGTAGGACTGCAGCAGGCCCATAGCCTTGGCCTTCGTGCCGATGTCCGTCGCATCGAGTCCGACGCGCTCCATCGCCACGATCGCCATCATGCGCACTTCTAGGCCCCCGACAGCCGCGTTCGACTCCAGCGGTCCGACGAGCAGATCGATGGCTGCCTGGTCGGCGCGGTTGTTGTGACGCCCGCTGACGGCGCGTATCAGACCATTGATCGCCGGGATCCGCACGCCGTTGTTGCCGCTCTTGATGACAGGTCCAAGTGCGTTCACCGCGCTCAGCACGACCTCGTCCTGCGGAGCAGCGGCCGTGATGGCATTGATCGCGTCGACCGCGGCGACCCTGATCGGAACCTGACTCGCCGCCAGCGGCTCCCCGAGTACCCGAATCGCTCTGAGCTTGACCGGCACGTCGGCGGTGCTGTTGGCGATCTCCGCAATTGCGTATACCGCGGGCAGCCGGATGTGATCGGACGCACTCCCGACCGGTGCTGTCATCAGGTCGAGGGCGCTCAGCTTCACCTCGGCCTCCGGCGAAGTCAGGCCGATGGTCCACACGCGGTGAAACGCCTCGACACGGGTTCGCGTGTCGGCATTGCCGACGCGCGCTTTCAAGGCGACCAGTTCGGCCAGACGCGTCCCCATCGAGTTCTGCCCAACGACGACGCCGCTGCCGGCGAGCACGACGCCCGCGAGGGTGACCGCCAGCCTCGAAGCAGTAAGAATCATGAACAGCTCTCCCTTTCAATGGCGGGACTATATCAGTCCAGGCCGAGTACGTGAATTCGCCCGTACTGCTGGAAATGATGGTCGAAGGTGAAGGCCCGCGCGATGTGACGGGCGTCGAGCACGGCGAACGAAATCGCGTCGCACAGCGTCCAGTCCTTGTCGGGGTGTCGGGCCAGGATGTCCTTGGCCCGTTGCTCCTCGGCAGGAAGCGCCGGCAGGACGGGCAAGCCGCCTGTCAACAGCCACTGGCGGGCAATCGCCCTTCCGAGCTTCCTCACCAGCAGCGCATGGGCCTCGGCTTCGATGTAGTTGGTGACGAAGCTCGGGCGCTTTTCAGCCACGATGGAACGCGCCACGGCGACCGCGCGCGCATGGTCGGCATCGTCTGCGTCAAGGAGCGCCAGGATGGCGCTGGAATCCCAAAGGACGCTGCGTGTCACCGATCGAGGATGGCGTGCTTGTCGCGTGCGCCCGGCGCCCGCCCACCGCCGCGCCCGGCGCCTACCAGACGGAAGATCGGATGATCGTGAGACAACGCAGGAACTCCGGCGGTTCGACGCCGGCTCGTCCGCCTGCGAATTGCGCCTTCTGGCACGAGGCGCCGCCCGCCTCGGCGAACGCTCGGCAGCTGGTCCCGCTGAATCAGCCGCCAGACGGTCGCCCGTGATACGCCCAGGGCACGCCCCGCCTCTTCAACGGACAGCATTCGTTCGGCCACGTCCTACCATATCACGACTGTCTCATCGTCTCAATCGTCTCATGTCGCAGAACTGACCCGGCTCAGTATCCAACCAGTCACGGGCGCTGCCCTTGATATCCCGAGCCCGCGACTGGTTGACAGCGTTGGCTTGGCGCGCTCCGCGCGCCCAGGACCGCTATACGGATTCACAACGAGTACAGAATTCGCGTTCGGGGCCGTATAGCGGTCCAAGATACAATCTGCGGCGGACGGACGGACCTCGGCCGGTTAGGTCGTGTTGCGACTGTCATTCCACCAAGGGAGTCGCGACCAGTGTTCGCGATTCGCTACGTCGGGTTTGCATCGTCGACCCGCCCGTCGCCGCACGACGGTCGATCGTTCACCCCGGCAAGAGGCAGGGCGCCTATGTACTCCGTGATCGTGAAGCGCGGTGACTTTGAGCGGTATGACCTGCTGTACAAGACTTTCGGTTCACGCGTGCCGATTCTCTGGGACCGTCGCCGCCACGAGCGGCGCAAATCAGACAGCCCTCCGGAGACGAGTAACCGGCGCAAAGGAGCACGCCGCGGTGTTCCTCCTCCGAGCTGGTTGGCCCTGGGATTCGTAGTCATTGACGTGTAGTCGTTGAGGGTTGACTGTCTACCAAGGGTCCCAAAAGGCGACGCAACTTGGGGATTTCGCGTAGCAGGGTTGCGTATCGCGGCGACACGAGACAACGCGACGCAATCCAGACGCAACCGGCGAAACCAGCTTCAGGAGTCGGCCGCCACGACCATCGCGGCTGCGGGGATGGGTCGTGCTGAACTGGACGGCGGGACTAGAGAAATGAGGGGTCGTCCGGTCACCGTCGTCGGCATGCATTCGGCAGCCGTGTTGCCAGGACACTGGCGTCGGATCAGCCTGATGTCGTCAACGGCGTTGACTTCGGTTCCTGATTGAGCGCCCTGCGCCGCAAGGAGATGACATGGTGAACTACGCGGCAAACAACTGGGATTCGGACATCAAGGCGGTGGTGCTGACGAGCATGTTCGCCAATCTGCCGTGGAAGTCACGACACGTTCTGATCCAGGACGAAGAGAGCTACGGTCAGCTCCATGAGGCCGCGCTCAAAGCCCTGCGCGACGGAAAGGACGGTGAGGTCCTCCCGGTGCGCATGCAAAGAACCGGACCGCAAAAAGAACTTGTCACCGGCCGGCACTTCTTGACGTATCGCGCCGAGGAATCGAGCACGGCGGACGGCACCTATTGGATCAGGCGCATTCCCCGGCCGATTCTCATGGTGCGAGACGAGGGTGACATCATCATCCAATCGTTCGAGCCCAACACCTTGTTGTCCGCGGCACGTGTGCGCGGCTCACTGGTGCCCAGCATCGAGTACGTGTCGATTGCGAATCCAAGAGGGCCCAATCCTGGAGCGCACGGTTTCGTCGACAATCAAGCACCGCTTGCCAATACGATCGCGGCGTGGCTGAAACGGCAGAAACTCTAGTAGGCGCCGTGTTGAAATTGAGCGCCCGACACGCGCTGCACCTGACGTCCGCCGGTGTGGTCACGATGCGCCCGTGGGTGAGCGCCGGGTTCATGTTCCTGCTTGTTGCCGGCATCGCAGCGCAGGCCCCGGACATCACAGTGTTGAGCGCCATCCCGATGCAGCAGGTCATGGAAGACCTCGGACCGACGTTCGAGCGCGCGACCGGACACAAGCTCGCCATCACGTTCGCGTGAGCGGCTACTTCTGCTGCCCTTCCGTTTCGGACAAACCTAAAAAGACGAAGATGGCACGGTTGAGCGCCCTCATTTCTTCGGAAGCCAGCGATCCGACCAGTCTTCCGAGGCGTCTCCTCGGCACAGCCGTCAGCTTGTCCACCATCATCCGGCATGGCGCACGCAGTCCACTCTGGGCGCTGGGCTGGATGGGAAGTCTGAAGATCGGTGCCGGGGTCGCATCGGTGGTCAAGGGACATACGACGATCGAATCGTTAGCGTCGAATCGGTCGTCCTGGACGATGACCGCAGGATGCGGTTTGCCGACATAGGCCGCGCCACCGGCGACAGTCCAGATTTCGCCTCGCTTCATTCGGCATCCCAGGCTGAGATCGCGTCGACGAACTCCTGGTCCTCCTTCGCGTGAGGGCTCTTGGCCGCGGCTAGGGATTGACGGTGCGCGGCGTGAGTGAAGGCCTTCGATCGCACATCGGGGACCCAAATCTGAACGGGCCGAAGGCCCCGCTTGCGAAGTCGGGCACGGTGTGCGCGAACCTTGTCACGGGACGTCGATCGAGCGGCGGTGGCCATGGGGACTCCTCTGGTTACATGTAACGTAGCACGTCGGAGGCGGTGCCGCAAACGGAGCACCTCCCGACATGGTGCGCCTCGACCCGACCTCATTCGGGTTCGATTCCTGCGCGCGGCCCCTCGTTAGCCTGCACGCAAGTCGTTGACCTTAGAGGGTGAGATGCTGGTGAGCCGGGGGGGAATCGAGCATGTTGGCGAGCCCGAAGGGCGGAGTCACTTGCCGGGAGCCCCGGGGCGCAACCACCGCGAGCGCTACGAGCGGTGGTGAGCCGGGGGGGAATCGAACCCCCAACCCGCAGATTAAGAGTCTGCTGCTCTGCCAATTGAGCTACCGGCCCGCCGAACGTCCCATTCTATCGCATGCACCATCACATCAGTTGCGCGCCGATGCGACAGGAGTGCGCTCAACAGAAAACGCGTAAGGCGAAACGTGCGTGTGACACGACTCGGATGCCGGGATGAAGGCGGAGGTGTCGTCCGACTGACGGTCAACGCACGTCGATGTCGCCCTGCGACGCCTGTGCTTGGACCGCTATACGGCCCAGAACGCGAATTTTGTACTCGTTGTGAATCCGCATAGCGGTCCCAGGCGCGCGGAGCGCGCCAGGCAGACACTGTCAACCAGCCAAGGGCTCGGCTCGGCGTCGCGAGCTACGGGATATCAAGGGCGAGCCCTTGGCTGGTTGGGATTCGGCGGTGGGGCGACCGCAGGAGGCGCCGTCCGAGTGCCTGCGGGTCTGGCAAAATCGGGCATCCAGACGGGAATGGTCGCGTCGTCGGGGGCGGGATCCGCGTTGCCGCCCGGCTGGTCCGGCCGCGTCGCGCGTGCACGGACGAACGGCGGTGGCGGGAGCCTCACGCCGAGGCGCGGCTGCGGAATCGGGTCCACCGGCGCCGCGGGCACCGGACTGCTCGTTGGGACAATCAGGATGCGCTCGAACGAGGATGTGCCTGCATGCGCCGGTGGCCGCTTCGAGGCGATGTATCCGGCGACGCCTTCCAGGAGTACACCCAACACCTGCGACTCCAGCACACCGGTGAACTGCATAGTCACGGAAGACCGCGGCAGGTTGTCCCCGTTCAGAATGTGCGTACCGCCCACGCGGGCCCATTCTTCCAGGATCCGCGAAAGCGACACGTCCTGCGCGGACAGCGTGACGCGGCCATCGCGGAACTCGAACGCCACGTCCTGCTGTGCGCCGGCAGGCGCTGCAACGCAGGAGACCACGAGGCCGAGCGCCAGCGATCGCCACACGCGCCGACACCGCATGCGCGCTACCAGGTCACCGCGCGGACGGAGTAGAACAAGCCGAGCCAGTCGAGCACCGGCTGCACGTTCGTTGTGGCCTGCAGGCGTCCGGAACAGATCGGCGTGCTCTTCCAGTACGTCTTGAAGTACCACTGGAACCCGGGAATGGCGAGCAGTGAGTTGGGTGCCCAGTCGTGCATCACGAACACGCCCCCCGGTGGGACGAGCGTCAGCTGGTTCAGGATGTCGGATGGCAACGCGCCGGCCCAGTCCCAACTGTCCTGCGACCAGATGGTCTCCGCCAGCCGGTTGTTTGCGATGATCTGTCTGACCGTTGCGTTGGTGCTTCCGTAAGGTGGGCGGGCGAACCGCGGCACGATGCCGGTGACCTGCCGGATGATCTCGTTGGTCGCCCTGATCTGCCAGTCGACTTCCTCGGGAGTCAAGAGCGCGAGATCGGGGTGGTCCCACGAGTGATTCGCGATCTGGTGGCCCTCACGGGCGATCCGCTGCGCGATCTGCGGATACGCCTGCACGTTTGCACCGAGGACGAAGAATGTCGCTCGCAGGCCGTGCAGCTTCAACGCGTCGAGAATCGCCTCTGTCTCGGGAACGGGGCCGTCATCGAACGTGAGCGCGACGATGCCGCCGGTGCAAACCGCGGGCGCAGCGTCGGCGGGCGATGCGAGCAGACACGACACGACCAGCGCTCCTCCGAAACTGCGACTGAACTTCCCCATCCAGCTGTCCCTCCCAGCGAGTTCGTGCAAACGACGGCAGCGGCGCGCAACCCTCGCGGCCGATGTTTTCGCGTCAACGATCATGAGAGCAATCACCGGACCACGACGGGCGGCGCGTGGTAACCGCTTACCTCGCAGGACGTTGGGGCGGGAACACGGTCGGGATCGATTCTCCTCGCTGCCGGCAACAAGAAGATTCTCTCCCTGGGGGCGGAGGTAAATAACGCAAAGTCACCGATTTCTCACACTGGCGCAGAGCCGTCGCGAGTTGAGCCGGTCGCGATCGTGCGGCTGGGGACGGCCGCCGATTCGCCGCTGCTTCGCAGCGGCAATCGCACGGTGAACGTCGCGCCTTTGCCTTCGCCGGCGCTGTCGGCGGTAATCGTTCCCCCATGGCGTTCGACGATGTCGCGCGCGATCGACATCCCGAGCCCGAGTCCACGATTGACGCCGTCGGTCTTCGCGCCCGCCTGCCTGAAGCGGTCGAACACGTAGGGAAGGAATTCGCGCGCGATCCCGACGCCGTGATCCTGGACGACGATTGCCATGAACGGGTCGTCGCGGCGCAGCTCGACCTCCACCGCGCCTCCTTCCGCGGAGAACTTCACCGCGTTGGTGATCATGTTGATCACGACCTGTTGGAGCCGTTCGGGATCGACCGTCAGCAGCGGGAGGCTGCGATCCAGCCGGCTCGAGATACGCACCTTCTTGTCGCCGGCGTCGGGTCGCACGGCGTCGATGGCGGTTTCGACGATTCCTGCGATATGGGCTGGTGAAAGACTCAGATCCAGCTTCCCGGAAATCGCCCGTGAGACGTCGAGGAGCTGCTCGAGCAGCTGCGCCTGGGTGCGGGCGCTCCTCTCGATGGCGTCGCACGCATACTCGGCCCGCGCCTCGTCCAGTCGATGCTGCCGGAGCAGGGTGGCCCAACCCAGCACCGCATTGATCGGCGTCCGCAGTTCGTGCGACACCGTGGCCAGGAAATCGTCTTTGGCGCGGCTGGCGGCCTGCGCTTCGCGGTACAACCGGGCGTTGTCGAGCGCCATGGCGGCGCGGCCCGCCAGCTCCTGGGCCAGCGCCAGGTCCGCGGCGTCGTACCGGCGCTCTCGCGAGGCGAGCGTCAGCAGTCCCAGGGTCTGCCCGCGCGCGACCAGCGGGATGAGCAGCAGCGACTGACACTGCAGGTCCTTCATCAGCCGCTCGTGGTCGGGATCGACCACGCCGGCGACATCGCGGTCCGGAACGTGTGTCAGCAGCGCCGCCTGACCGGTGCGGATGGCGCGCGAGAACGGACTTTCGCGGCGCAGGTTCGGCGCCTGGCGCTTGACGCCCAACGTCACCCCGCGCCGGCTCGGATCGACGTCGACGACATCGACGCGGCGCACGAAGCCGTCCTCGTGCACGAGATCGACAATCGCACATTCGGCGAGGGCCGGCACGGCCAGCCGTGCCAGGCTGACGACCGTCGCCTCGGGTTCGAGCGCGGTGTCGAAGACGGTGGCGGTCTGCGCCAGATACGCGGCGCGCCGGGACGCCAGGTCGGCCGTCTTGCGGTTGGCCTTGTCACGGGCCGCGAGCTCCGCGCACTCGTTCTCGACGCGCTTTCGCTCGAACATGCCAGCCAGTACGGCGGCGATTCCCGAGACGAACTGCGCGTCCTCGGCGGTGAAGGTGCGCGCCGACGTCGCATAGGCGGCGACCACCCCGAACGGACGCCTCACACCGGCGATGCGGGCGGCCACGCCGCTTCTCACGCCGTGCGCCCGCAGAATGGCCGGCACACGGAAACGCGCGTCGGCGTCCGCGTCGTTCACCACCACCGGCTCACGCGCGTGGAGCGCGTAGCCGGTCTGCGTGTCGGCATCCTCGTCGACGTGTAATCCCTCGACAGCGCCCGGGTCCCATCCCGCGGCCGACGCCACGACGAGCGGTCCCCCGTCGCGCTTCAGTTCGAGGATCACGCAGTGCTCAACGCCGAGCCCGTCTGCGGTCATGGTGGCCGCGTCGCGGCAGATCGCGTCGACGCTTCCGCCAGCCAGCGATCGCGTCGCGAGCTCGAGCAGTATCTGGCGGCGGCGCTGTTCGACGCCGAGCCGCGCCGACATCACGTCGGCGCGGGCGTGTTCGCGCGCCGCGCGCCGAACGAGGACGGCCATCCGGATGGTCAAAGCCACGGCGACGGCAAATGCCGCGACCTCAATTGCGTCTGCCGTGGTGTAGGGAAGCCTGAACGTGCCGGCGGTCGGCATGAACACGTAGGGCATCCACGCGGCAAGGACGAACGTGATGGCTGCCGCGTAGACAAACGGCGCGCGAACCTCGCCTCGAAGAAATGCCCGCATCATCCCCTGGGATCGAAAATAGAGAAAACCGGGAGCCGTACCGCCTGAACACTAATCCCGAACCGTCCAGCGCAGCAAGTACTCTGCCCCCGAAGCGCGCCGGATTCTGCTGAGTTTTGCGCGGCGATCGCGCGCCGCGCTGCACAGAACTTACATAATGTGCAAACGGCGGCCGATATTTGCGGTTCGACCGTGCCGAGGCCTGATCAATGCCCCGCCAGCCTGTGCAGCTCGGTATTCGTGTACCTGAAAATGCCGGAAGCGACCATAAGTAGCCACTCCGCTCATGTCGTCCCGATCCGCGGCCACCGACGCCGGGCAGGACCTTGATCGCGACCGCCCGCTCCAGCGTACTGCCACGCCGCTCCCGTTGGCTGCGTTTGTCCACCCGCTCCCGAACATGGAGCGGACGGGGGAAGTCAAGCGGCTCTGTCTCGGGCGTACGAGTGAGATGCCCGGCCAGTAGCGGCCTTTAGGGGGCAGAGACTGGCCGGGTTCTGGCCACGAGTGGGGAAGCCTCCCTCTGATCGTTCGCGCCGCAGCACCCTCGCTGGCAAACTCAGGTCCAATCGGTGATCGCGCTTGCGACAGGCGAATCTCGTCACCTGCCGCCACGAAAATCGCCCGTTCGGTTCCGCAGGTGGACCGATGTCCGTACTGTCGGGACTCGTCGGAACCTTTCTCGGTGTCACATCTGCGCCAATCCGCGTGACCCGCGACGGTGTGAAATGGACGGTCAATGCATCGGATGTCGTCGATATGGCGGCGGAAGGCGCGATGGGAATCAATCCCAACACGACCGAACCGATGTATCTTGACAATACCGGGCATCCCGCGAACGACCGGTTGGCGGTTTGCCACCCGCCGAGGAGCCATCTACACACGCTCGGCCTCGCCTGGGATGACGTGACCGGCAAGAACAACGGTCATTACGCACCGTTCTCGTGGGCTAGTTGAACCCCACCCCTCACACTCGCGTGCAGCAGCACGCTCCCGCTCGCGGTGGGCCGAAGCTCCGAGTGAAGCAAAGCGAAAGCTGACGTCTCCAAGTCCACCCGCGTTCGCCTCCCGGTTGCGGGATAGCCGTGAGTCAACCTCGTTGGCGGGACCGCAACAGGGCGCTGAGCCGTTGGCGGGTGTCCTCATCCAGCTCGGTGAACCGAACAGCAAACCCAATGCCTCGCGTCGCATCGATAACCGTTCCGTGCAAGACCAGCGGATGCTCGGCACTCGGTGTTACCGTAATGTTCTCGACAGTCTCGCCGACCGCTGGGACGTTGAGCCGGCTGTCGATGTAACACCCCGTCGGGCTGAGATTGCTGAGGCGAGTCTGCATCGGTCCCCACCGACTGATCCAGGTGCAGTCGAAGTACTGAACGACCCGCTGCCGCTTTTCGCGTCCGTCAACGTTGAGACGTCGCCGTCGGCGCTTGAGGAACAACCCCAAGAGAAGCCCCGCGACGAGAAGCCCCACCAGCGTGGCGAGTGTCATGATTCCACCTCAATAGTGGTCACCGGTCGCTCCTGGTTATGGCTGAGCTGCGCACTTTTCTGGCCACGGGAGAAAGTAACCCTTGCCTTCGGCGGCGTGTGACGAGGAATTCCGTCGTTTTCGAACGATCACACGCGGCATCACCATTGCGGTTCGTCGACGCCATGGAAGCGCAAGACGCTTCATGGTCCGTCCAGATGCCGAACGGATCGGCCGGCACGGCTCGCCGGTAGCACGTTGGACGCCAGTCACGGAGACAAGTCATGAAACGACGGATTCGTATGGTGGTGTTGGCGCTGCTTGGCGCGGCGACCGTCTACGCGCAGGAGAAGGAACTCAACGACACCAGCATGGGCACGCTGCGGCATGGAGGAAATGCCATGCTCAATGACTCAAAGATCGACGACCCGTCAGAGTATCGCGGTGGGGCTCCCGCGACGCAGCGGTCGTTGGTGAAGATTTCCGGCGATGTGGTCGAAGGCTCGCGGCGCGAAGAAGTCGTGTTGATTCAACTGAAACAGACCGGTGACGGGGTTCCCGATCACCAACGCGGTGGCGAGTTTTATCTCGGGCTGAAGATTCCGGGCACCGGCACGACCGACCATGCGATGTTCGACGCCTTGGTGGCGACCTATCGAGACGGCTTCCGCTTCAACTTGCCCATATTCGCGCCGAATCTCCAGCAGGGGGACGGGTCCGTCGTCGTGGGCTCCTGGTTCATTCAGTCTCCGAATGGCCGGTTTCGGACGTACTTGCAGGATGACGGCAACCTTGTGACCTACGAAGTGATGCAGCCGGGCAACTGGCTACGGCCGACATGGTCAAGCCTTACTGGCGTGATCCCGTGAAGGCCTGGCTCAGGCTTCGATATTCTTGACCGTAGGGCCAGGTGAGCGCGCCCTCGTATTCGTGTCGCCAGACGAAACAGACGCCAATCCTCGGCCTCGTCATTGGCCCGAACCTGGAATGTGCGCCGGCCCGGTGAAGGCGAAGTCGCAGCTCTCGCATTGATAGCGATTCTCCGTGCCCAGGAGGGCGCACGTCTGGCCACCGCATCGGGGGCATAGCAGCTCCCTACCGCGTATCTGGTCGACGACCGAGGCGGCGACGTCGGGGTTCGTCAGGTTCACGTGGCGAGAGGCCATTGCGAGGGAGACGTTCGTCAGGCGCACGGCCCGTACGATGAAGGCAGCGATCACCACCACAATGAGCCCGAGCGATACGTAGAAGAGATCAAGAGCGTCGAGCATACCCACCATATCGGACGGCTGTACGGAGCAACATAGCATCACCGTGGGCACCCCAGATTTCCTCAGCGCTCAGCACTTGCATGAGGGCAGGCCGCGGTACGCGATCAGACCGATCCAGATCGGCGGAACGCCATGCTGCGGCCAGACGCTGACGCCCTCGTAGCTGGCGAACCGACGCGTGTCGCGGGCCTTGTACACTTTCCCATGCCGCCAGCACCAATCGCAGCCTGGATTTCGTACGGACCGAGACGCGTCGCGGGTGCGAGGGGCATCGATTCGTGGCTGGTGCTCGTCCCATCATGGTGCCTGCTTCTGGGCAATGCCCCTGCCCTGGGCTCAGCACTTCTTCGGCAGATGCGGGCGCGCCGCCCGTCGCCGTCAAGGGCAGACGCGACAGGTTCATCGAGCCCTCCGTTTCAGTGACAGCGAGTTGTTGGCCGTCGTGGGAGACGGCCAGGTCCCGAAGAACGCCCTTCACGCGGCCGTCGTCGGTCACCATCACGTTTGCGGGCTTGAGGTCGCGGTGCGTGATGCCTTTCAGATGCGCGGCGCTCACGGCGTCGGCCAACGGCAGCGCGAGGCCGAGCAACCGGTCGAGCGGCAACCCCCCGTGAGCGATCAGCGCGCTCAGCGGCTTCCCTTCCACACACTCCATCGTCAGGAACAGGATGCCGTCGGCCTGCTCGACCGAATGAATCGTGACGATGTTCGGATGGCTGAGGGCGGCGAGGCTCTGCGCCTCGCGCTCGAAGCGCAGCCGGCGCTCCGCATCGGCGGCCAGGTGCTCAGGCAGGATCTTGATCGCGATGGCGCGATTCAGTTTGGGATCGCGGGCGCGGTACACCTCGCCCATCCCGCCGCTGCCAATAAGCGACAAGATTTCGTACGGGCCGAGGCGGGCACCAGGCTGCAGAGACATCAGATCAGTTCGTGGGCACGAGCCTCTTCAACTCCTCGGACCAGTTGAGCACCACGTTCAATCGACCCGTGCCCGACTCGTCTTTCACCATCACGAATCGTTGTCCGTCAGGGCTGACGTCGTAGTTTGGAATGGTGATGCCCGTGCCGAACGCATATCGTAGGTCGAACAGGAGGCGCGGTGTACCGAGCATGAGATCTGGACTCGTCGATACCGTGACGCTCATCATCTTCGTCCCGCTTCGATAGAAAATCTCCTGGCCGTTGGGGTTCCACACCGGCTGTGTTCCGCCCTCGGTCGAGACCTGCAGTTTTCGATCGACCTGCGGGAAGGGAGCGATGAAGACTTCCATCCGTCCCGACTCGTTCGACGAATACACAATCCAGCGGCTGTCGGGAGAGAGCCTGCCGCTACCCTCGTACGCGGGTGTTTTCAGAATGGGACGGATCTGAGGATCGCCACGGAGCGACGCGACGTAGATATCCCCTGAGGTGTCTGGCGACAGCCTCACGAAGACCAGCCGCTCGCCGTCCTGAGACACGGACCCGGGATAGTCGGGTGCGCCAGTCCCCGCAATCACCTCTGACAGCCGGCCTGTCTCGACAGACAACACACGCAGCCCCGTTGCGGACCGAAACATGACGCGGCCGTTCGTTGCCCACACGGGAAATGCTCCGACGGCGGAGAGGTCCACAGGCGTGGCTCGCGTAAACGTCCTGCGAGTCAGATCCTGAACCCACAGATCGCCACCCGCCTGCACGAGGAGCCGCGTTGCACCGCGCCACCGTTCAAGCGCTCGCGCAAGGTCTCCCCGTCGAGCAGCTCGGAGACGATGTACGGTGAGCCGTCGTGCTGACCGAAATCGTATACAGCCAGGATATTGGGATGGTTCAGCGCAGCCGCCGCGCGGGCTTCCTGCTCGAAGCGGGTGAGCCGCTCAGGATCAGCCGAGAAGGCTGCGGGCAGGACCTTGATGGCGACGTCTCGGGCCAGGCGGGGATCGCGCGCGCGAAAGACTTCTCCCATCCCGCCGGCGCCCAAGGCGGATTGAATTTCATACGGACCGAGGCGAGTGCCGGTGGTCAGCGTCATTTCGTCAACGCCGCCGTCCAGTTCTGCACGATCGTGATCGGCGACGTGACCGCCTCGTCTGCAGCGACGTTCATCAGGAATCGGCCGTCAGGGGCGACGGCATACTGCGCCCGAGCCAGAAAGCCGGCAGGCGCAATATTTGCGCCAGTGGCGAGCCGCGTCGAAAAAAGTGGCACAGGCGGGCCGGTATCGAGTGCCTGTGTGTTGGGGGCCAGGCGGATCGGCACCGCCATCAGCCGACGGTCCGGCGCCACGTAAAAGAGCTCGCGGCCATCGCGCCGCCAGCGCGGCTGCACGCCGCCCGACACCGAGACCTGCCACTTCCCACCTGCCTCCGGAAACGTCCGGACGTAGATTTCGTAGCGGCCCGACTCGTTGGACGCATAGGCGAGCAAGCGCCCATCAGGCGAAAACTGCCCTGCAATCTCCTCAAAGCTGCTGTCCAGCACGGCGAATGGCCCGCCTCCGCCAAGGCTTCGGCGAGGCTCGCCGGAGTTCGGTACGGCTGAACTCGGACCGAACGAAGGCGGCTTCCGCTCGCCCGTGAGGGGCAAGGCCCAGAGGTCCGAGCCCGTTTTCGGGTCCTGCGTGCTGTAGAGCAGGAAGCGGCCATCCCGCGACCAGTCCAACGGTCCCTTTCCTTGCGACGTGACAAGCAGCGGTTGCTCGTCAGCCGTGCCACTTGCGGGCTTCTCGAACAAGTCGTGGACGCCCTTGCGCGTAGATCGAAAGACGACCTTGCTCCCGTCCGGTGACCAGATTGGGGCGTTCTCGACGGCGACATCAAATGTGAAGCGACTCGGCACGCCGCGGCCCACCTCGATGAGCCACACATCAATGTTCCCCTGCACAACGCGGCTTATCCCTACCCGCTGGCCGTCTGGCGCGAGCTCAGGATTCGCCGGCGCATTTTCGTCGGCCTGGCCGATGCCGCCCAACATCTTGCCGGTGCGGTCGACCCAAATGAGCTGCCCCTTGGCGCCCGCGCCCGCGCGATGGGCCAAGACACCTTCTGCCGACACCGAGAAGGCGCTGTGAAACGCGCCGTCGTCAGTACCAACCGCCTGCGCCACCGGCGTCGGCTCGCCAACTACGGTGGCCTGAGCAACATCGAACGGATACGCGACGAGCACCCTCTGGGACACCAGTAGGAGGTAGCCGGGTGCGGCATACACCGCAGCGGTTTCGGCGGGCATGACACGTATCGGTTCGCCACCGTCGAGCGAGCCCACATAGACGCCCTGCGTTTCCGGCTGACCCGTCGCCATCAAGAAGAGGAATCGGCGGCCATCCGGCAAAGACTGCGGCCAGCGATGGCTGCCTTGCCCCGCCGCAAGCCGCGTCACGGGCGCAACAGACCCACCCGTAGCCGCCACGCGCATAAGTGCGTCAGCGATCGATGGCGCGAAGACGATGACACCGTCGGCATTCCATGTCCCACCACGCGGATAGGGCGCGTCGGCAAGCTCCTGGAGTGCGCCTCCCGTCAGACCGATCCGCTTCAGCTTGCCGTCCGCAAAAAAGCCGATCGCACGGCCATCGGGCGCCCAGAACGGAAAGCTGGCGCCTTCGGTCCCGGCAAGCGGCTGCGCCGTGACCTGGTCGAGCGGCCGTAGCCAGAGCTGTGAGGCTTTCTCTCCATTGGCGACAAACGCCAGTTGCCGTCCGTCGGGCGAGAGCGCAAACGAAAAGGCATCGCTCGTGGGCGGCGTGACGACGTCCAGGCGCGTGACGACCGGTTCGGGCACCGCGCGGCGGAGGTAGAGCGTCGCGGGAATCGCGAGTACGCCGATGGTCAGCGCAGCGATCGCACCGAGCGCCCACGCGATACGCTCGCGAGATCTTGCGCGCGACGCGATCGGGGCAGGAGTCGAGACGGCGGCCCCTTCCGCAATCCATTTCAGTTCGTCAGTCAGGTCGCCTGCGGACTGCCAGCGTCGTTCTGGCTCCTTCGCCAGGCATTTCTTGACGACGCGATCGAACGCGGGAGGCGTGAGCGGCTGCGTTGCTGCGATCGAGGGCGGATCGTGCTCCAGAATCGCGGCAATTAGACTCGCCTGCGTCTTCCCGTCGAACGCCTTTTTGCCCGTCACCATCTCGTAGCAGACCGCACCGAAGGCGAAGATGTCGGTCCGCGCGTCGGCGTCTTTGCCTTCGAGCTGCTCGGGGGCCATGTACTGGAGCGTGCCGAGAATCGTGCCTTGCACCGTCAGGCCCTGTTGCGTCGGAAGCGCCGACAGGCCCGCGAGTGCGCCCGCCGGTAGAGCGTTCAGCTTCGCGAGCCCGAAGTCGAGCAGCTTCGTGCCGCTCTTGGTCAGCATCACGTTGCCCGGCTTCAGATCGCGATGCGTGATGCCGTGCCGATGGGCCTTGTCGAGCGCGTCGGCGATCTGAATCGCGTACTCAAGGGCCTGGTCGAGCGGCAGCGCCCCTTTCTCCAGGCGCTGGGCGAGCGTCTGCCCGTCCAGGTACTCCATGACAAGAAAGTTGATGCCATCCTGCTGGCCGACGTCATGAAGTGTGCAGATGTGCGGGTGGTTCAGCGCCGCGACGGCCCGCGCCTCCCGTTCGAACCGATCGCGGAGCTGGGGGTCGGCCGCTACGTGCGCGGGCAAGACTTTGATCGCGACGAGGCGATCGAGGCGCGTGTCGCGCGCTTTGTAGACCTCGCCCATACCGCCAGCACCAATGGCAGCCTGGATTTCATACGGCCCGAGACGCGTGCCGGCAGTCAGTGGCAACTCACATGCTCCGAGCGTAATCAGCGATCTTTCAAATCCTCAATCATCGATCATCGATGCTCAAATGCCCCCAAGCCCATACCACCAGCGCCAATGGCAGCCTGGATTTCATGCAGGCCGAGGAGGGCACCGGTGGTCATCGTCACGGCGTGATTCCCGGAGTCCAGTTCAGAACCAGCGTGATGGGCGCGGCGGTGGAGGTGTCGTCCGGCACATTGAACAGGAATCGGCCGTCACGCGAGACCGCATATTGTGGTGTCAGATCGGCACTGCCGCCCGTGACCGTCCGCGTTTGAAACAGCGCCGCCGCCGATCCGGCTTCGAAGGTCGAGTCCGAGGCACGAACCGCCACCGCCATCAGCTTCGCGTCCGGCGCGAGGAAAAACAACTCCTTCCCGTCCGGCCGCCACCGCGGGTGTACGCCGCCGGCGATCGATGCCTGCCACTTGCCGCCTGGGCCTGGAAACGGCTGCACGTAAATCTCGAACCGGCCCGATTCGTTCGATTGATAGGCCACCCACCGGCCGTCAGGAGAAAACTGGCCGCCGCGCTCTTCGAACGGTGTGCTGACAACCAGGATCGGTTTGCGATCGCCCATCATCGGCAGGGCGGTCAGATCCCATCCGGTCTTGGGATCGCCGTTCTGATACAACAAGAATCGGCCGTCGACCGACCAGTCGGTGGGTAGCTTGGTAAACGGCGATGCCAAGAGCAGTTCCTCTGCGCCCGCGCCGCTCGCTGACTTGAGAAATAGATCGTAAATTCCCTTGCGGTTCGACATGAAGGCGATCCGCGTTCCGTCCGGGGACCAAACCCCATACACATCTGACGCCGGATCGAAGGTGAAACGTGTCGCCCCACCCCGCAGGACGTCGATCACCCACATATCCACGTTGCTTTGCACAGTACGGGCGACGGCGATGCGCCGGCCATCAGGCGAGAGCGCGGGCGTCACGAGGCCGTTCGCGTCCGGCTCGCCGGCTACACCGACCGCTTTGCCGGTCCGATCGAACCACGTCAGTTGTCGCCGTTCAGAGCCACCGGCCCGGTACGCGAGGGTTCCCGCGGCCGAGACCGAGAAGCCACCCAGACTAAAACCTGCGTCATAGCTCACGCGATCGGCGACCGTCACCGGGTCTCCCGTCAACGTGCCTGTCGCGACATCGAGGCTGCGGACAACCAGCGTACTCTGCTGCAGGAAGACGAGCGCGTCAGGCTCGATGTACGCCCCGGCCGCCTCGGCCGGCGTCAGCCGTGTCGTGTCCGTGCCGTCGAGCGATCCGAGATAGATCCCCTGGCCCTCGGGATTGCCCTGCGCAAAGAACAGGAAGCGACGGCCATCAGGAAGAAACTGCGGAAAGCGGTGGCTGCCTACACGCGGCGGATCCAGCTTCGTGACGGGCTGAGGCTCGCCGCCAGACGCCGAAACACGCAAGAGCCCACTGGAATTCGTTGGGGCAAACAAGATTGTGCCGTCGCGGTTCCACGCGCCGCCGCGGCCATTCGGCGCATCGGCCACGATCTGCGGCGGTCCGCCGGCGATGTCGAACCGTTTCAACTTGCCTGCGGCGAAAAATCCGATGGCGCGGCTGTCGGGCGACCAGAACGGATACTCCGCGCCCTCGGTTCCCTCCAGCGGCAGAGCGGTCACCGCATCCAGTGGACGCTGCCACAGCCGTGGTCCACCCTCGCCGGACGCCACAAACACCAGACGCCGGCCGTCGGGCGAGATCGCAAAGTGGAGCGGCTGCGTCGTTGCCGGGGTGGTTAGCTCCAGCCGCACCTCGGGATTGGCCACGGCTGGTTCACGAAAGTGGAGCACGGCTGGAATCGACAACGCCACGATCGACAGTCCCGCCAAACCCAGCAGCGTCCAGACGAGCCGTTCGCGGCGGGGCCGAGCGAGAACCGGAACCGGAAGGGTCGTCGCTTCCGAGGCGGCCTCCGTCTTCGCATCCTGCAGCTCGATGCGCGCGTCGCTGATGTCGTGCAGGCGCTCTTTCCCGTCCTTCTGCAGACACCGGCGCACCAGCCGTCGGATGGCCGCGGGCGTGCCGGCCGGCGCCGCACTCCAGTCGGGCTCGCCCTTGATCACCGCCGCGAGCGTCTCCGACACATCCTCGCCCGCGAACGCCCGCCGGCCCGTCAGCATTTCGTAGAGTACGCAGCCGAACGCCCAGATGTCCGTGCGCTTGTCGACCGTCTTTCCCCGCGCTTGCTCCGGACTCATATAGGCGGCGGTGCCGAGGATGACGCCCATGCGTGTCATCGCAGGACTCGTCATCGTGGGCGACTGCGAGGCGTCGATGGCTGGCGCGGCATCGAGCGCCTTCGCCAATCCGAAGTCGAGTACCTTCACCACGCCGTCGGGGCGCAGCTTGATGTTGGCGGGCTTCAGGTCGCGATGGATGATGCTCCGCTCGTGGGCGGCCTCCAGCGCCTCGGCGATCTGCTTCGCGATGGCGAGGGCTTCGTCGAGGGGGAGGGATCGCCCCACATCTGCGATTCGCTCGGCCAGTGTCGATCCCTCGACCAGCTCCATGACGAGCGCCTTCGTGTCGGTGCTGTCTTCCAGGCCGTAGATGGCCGCGATGTTCGGGTGGTTGAGCGAGGCGAGGACTTCGGCCTCGCGCTGAAAGCGCGCCAGCCGATCGGGGTCCGTTGTCAGCGCGGCGGGCAGGACCTTGAGGGCCACCTGGCGCTTCAGCTTGGTATCGGTGGCGCGATAGACCTCGCCCATCCCCCCGGCGCCAATCAGGCCGAGGACTTCATAGGCGCTGAGGCGGGCGCCAGGCTGGAGGGACATGGCCCGGCGGGATTATACGTCCGTGACTGCCTTGCCGGCGGCGGCCTTGCGTCCGCGGCGCGGACAACGACGTCCGCCTCCGCGGAAGCTACGGCGGACAGCCTTCGCG
>JBOGIR010000571.1:0-34763 GCA_050742335.1 Vicinamibacterales bacterium
CGGAGCTGGCGTGCTGCGGCCGCTCAAGCCCTCGCAGCGCGGCCCGGCCACCGGCCAGCCTCCGCCAAGGCTACGGCGGCCCGCCGTAGCTTCAGCGAAGGCGGGAATCGGGATTCATCATCATCAACACAACTGACCTCTGGAGATAAGAGGCGCACGCACCGCGCGTCGTGCGCTCACGCGATGGGGAGGGGCCAATGACACGTGCTGTGACGGTGACTGTCCTGTTGGTTCTCGCGCTGTCCGCCTCGGCCCGGCTGCCGGGTCAAGCGGCCTCCGCGCAGGCCGCGCGCAACCTGGAGATCTACTGGGTCGACGTCGAGGGCGGCGCGGCGACGCTGTTCGTCTCGCCTGCTGGAGACTCGTTGATATTCGACACCGGCTATCCGGGCAACGGCGACCGTGATGCGAAGCGAATTTTCGCAGCTGCTCAGAAAGCCGGATTGAAGCGGATCGACCACGTCGTGATCAGCCACTGGCATGGAGACCACGTGGGCGGCCTCGAGGCGCTCGCCAAGATGATTCCCCTCGGCAGGTTCTACGATCATGGCAACGGGGTCGAGACGGCGGACCAGCAGAGGCTCGACGGCTACAAGGCCGTGGCCGGTGCCAGGCGGACGATTGTGAACCCCGGCGACACGATTCCGCTCGGCGGCGTGCAGATGCGCGTGGTGGTGTCGGAAGGGCCGGTGATCGCCAAACCGATCAACGGCGGGGAACCGAATTCGCTCTGCGCGAACGCCGTGCAGATGGGACCGGCGGGCCCCGAGAACCAGCGCATGGTCGGGCTGTCGCTCACCTACGGCGATTTCAGGTTCGCCAGTCTGGCGGATCTCGACTGGCAGCGGGAGATGGAGCTGGCGTGTCCCGTCAACAAGCTCGGCACCGTTACCCTCTACACCATCAACCGCCACGGCGGACTCGACAACTCGGGCGCGCCCGCGCTGCTCGGCGCGATCAGGCCGCAGGTGATCGTCGTCAACAACGGGCCGAAAAAGGGCCTGGGAGGGCGCGACGACCGAGTCAAGCCGATCACTGTTCCCGGCGTGACGCCGGCGCCCTACGAGCCGAACTCCTATCTGCGGATGGCGAGAACGCCCGGCGTGGAAGACGTCTGGCAGGGGCACCTGTCGCTGCTCGACAGCAACCCCGCGCACAACGCGTCGCCGGACCGGATCGCGAATCTCGAAGAGGGCGCGCAGGACCAGGGCCACTTCATCCATGCCTCGGTGGCGCGCGATGGCCGGTTCACGATCACGAACGGCCGCAACGGATTCAGCAAGACGTATACGACGCGGAAATAGGCGGGACTTTGCCGACACCGTGACGGACCTGCAGAACAAGCGGACCGACATTCTCCGAATAGCGGCGAGCCACGGCGCGACCAATGTCCGCGTGTTCGGCTCCGTCGCACGTGGCGAAGACCGCCCAGACAGCGATCTCGATCTCCTGGTCGAGATGGAGTCCGGGCGAACCCTTCTTGACCTCATCGGGCTCGGCCAGGACCTCGAGGATCTGCTGCGCAGGAAGGTCGACGTACTGACAGACCGCAGCGTTCACCCGTCGTTGCGTACGCGAATTTTTACGGAAGCGCGCCCCTTGTGAAGGACGACCGCTCAAACGCAAGCGGTACCTCGATGAGATCTCGCAGACCAGCCCCACCGCGGCGGTTTGCGGTGTGCGTCAGAAACGACGGGTACGAAGCGTCCCTCGAACGCAACAAGATCTACGCTGTTCTGCCGGACGACGAGGCCGAACGCGACGGCGACCTTCGAGTCATCGACGAAAGCGGCGAGGACTATCTGTTCTCGGCGGATCGCTTCGTGGCGATTGAAGTGCCGGCAGCCGTGAGAGCATCCCTACGAAAAGCGACCCGAGGCTGAAACCCTCACTGCTTCAGCCCCGCCACCCAGTTCTGGACGATCGTGATGGGTGACGTGGCCGCTTCGTCGAGGGCGACGTTCATGAGGAACCGGCCGTCGGCCGCGACGGCATACTGCGCATTGAACGCCGCGCCACCGGCGGAGCCAATACTCGCGCCGCTCGCGAGCCGGGTCGGGAATAGTGCCACCGGCGCACCTACTTCCACCGCCCGCCCCTCGACGGTCAGACGGAGCGGCACTGCCATCAGGCGATTCTTCTCGAACCCGTAGATCTGCGCGATATTGGGATGGTTCAGCGCGGCCAGCGTCTTCGCCTCGCGCTCGAAGCGCGCCAGCCGCTCCGGATCGTGCGCGAAGGTGGCAGGGAGGATCTTGATCGCCACCTGCCGCGCGAGGTTCGTGTCGGTCGCCCGATACACTTCTCCCATTCCACCGGTCCCGATGAGACCGAGGATTTCGTACGGGCCCAGGCGCGTGCCGGACGGCAGAGCCATCGGTTGCGAGGCCGATTATATGGGACCGGTCACGTCTATGGGGTGTCCGCACGTGCGCGAAAAGCGCCGCTGGCGCCCGCGGGCGGCCAGGGGCGCCCAGGATTCGTCACGAGCGCTGTCTATGGCGCCGGCATGGGATGATCGTCAACATGAGGGGACTGCGGTCGCTGAATCCGGGGCTGTATCGCCGAGAGGACCAGGTGCAGGACCAATCAGGCGCGCTGGCCGTGGTGTTCGACAAGGTGTCGTTCGCCTTCGACGAGCACGTAGTGCTTCGCGAGATCAGTCTCAGCGTCCCGAAAGGGAGCATGAGCATCCTGCTCGGCGCGAGCGGCGCCGGCAAGTCCATCGTGCTCAAGCTCATTCTCGGCCTGCTTCGACCCGACGCGGGCACGATCCTGGTCAATGGTGAGCGCATCGAACGCCTGCCCGAGCGCGATCTCCTGCGCGTGCGGGGCGACATCGGCATGCTGTTCCAGGAGAGCGCGCTGTTCGATTCGCTGACGGTGGCCGAGAACGTCGGTTACCGGCTGTACGAGGAAACCGACCTGCCCGCCGACCAGGTACGCAGCCGCGTGGCCGAGGTCGTCGGGTTCGTCGGACTCGGCGACTACATCGACCGGATGCCCTCGGCGCTGTCCGGCGGCCAGCGGCGGCGCGTCGCCATCGCGCGCGCGATGGCCACCAAGCCGAGCCTCCTGCTCTTCGACGACCCGACGACGGGCCTCGACCCGATCATCGCCACGACGGTTGACGACGAAATCGTCAAGCTGCGCGATCTGGAACACGTCACCTCCATCCTGGTGACGCATCAGATCCGCGACGCGTTCTACGTGGCGACGCACGAGGCAACGAACACCACCGGACGCGTGCAGATCCGGTCCGCCAGCGTCGAGCGCGCCAGGTTCATGGTGCTCCATGAAGGCCGCATCTACTTCGAGGGGAGTGGGGCGGAGCTGCTGGCGTCGCAAGACGCGTACCTGCGGCAGTTCCTGTTCATGACGCTGCCCCCCTGGTAAGTGATTCCCAAGCCACAGCTCCCACAGCTCACTTGAGTCGATGACGTTCTTTCAAGCGGGTGGCGCCGGGAGGGGCCGGGAGGGGCCTCCCCGCCCGCCGCGCAGGCGCCTGACCCGTGAGAGTGCTATTGCGCCGAGGACGCGTGGGGAAACCCGGCGACAGGACCCGAGGTGCTCGACTCAAGTGAGCTTACGCGAGCTTACGATGTAGGGGCACCCGCCCTTTGTCATAGCGCAGCGCGGGTGTAGTATCCGCTTATGAGAACCGCGACGGCAATCCTGCCTTCGAGGAGATGGGGCGATACATCATGCGTCTGAGTCCACTCGCTGCGGCCGCGTCGATCCTGCTCCTGTCCGGGCCTGCCGCGGCCCAGGGCTGGATCGAGTACGTCAACCAGGAGGACCGCTTCATTGTCAATTTCCCCGGACAGCCGACGGCGCGGGCCATCACCTACCCCACGGAATTTGGCATCACGTTGCCGGCGCGGGTCTACAGCGTCGAGAATGGACCGGACCGCTACTCGGTCACCGTGGTCGATTACTCGCCTGGGGAACAGACTCATACGGACCGGGTCAGGAATTGCAAGGGATATCCCGACACGTGCGGGAACCGCTGGATGAATGACCTGCGAGGCGCGCTCGACTATGCGGTGTCGAAGTTCATTCAACGGGACGGCAAGGTCACGTACTACGCCTTCGGCGACTCGGACCGGGTTGAAGGACGCCGGTTACAACTCATCAACGCCGACGACTCTCGCACCTTCGTCGCCATCTACATGCACCAGAATCACCTCTACATTCTGGACGGTACTGTTTCTGCGAGTTCGCCGCCGCCCGCGTTGTTTCAACAGAATTTCGGATTCTTCGACAAGGATGGGGTCAGGGTTCGCTATCGGACGCTCTACTCCAACCTGTATCCACCCCCTCTCCGCGAGGAGACGCGAGGCCGGCTGAACGGCTGTTAGTAGTTAAGCCTCAGAGCTTTCGGAGCTCAGTTGTGTTGATGATGATGAAGCCCTATGGAGGTCAGGCCGACACGGATCGCCTGACCGCGCGAGAAGGCTGAGGGAATCCGCCAGCTCGGGGAGCTGGCGTGGTGCGGCCGCTCAAGCCCTCGCAGCGCGGTCCGGCCACCGGCCAGCCTCCGCCAAGGCTTCGGCGGCCCGCCGTAGCTTCAGCGAAGGCGGGAATCGGGATTCATCATCATCAACACAACTGAGTTCCAGTGCAGGACGGCCGCGGGGTTCTGCGGCCGGTAGCGCCACCCCACGGCGCCGGGGACGCTATCAGAAGTCGCTCAGGAACTTGCGGGCCACGGCCAGATCGCACTTCTCGTTCGAGTGCGGCATGTTGGGCCTGTACTCCCACCGCCCCGACCATTCAACCGGCCGGGACAGATACACGGGATCTTCGATCACGCCGGAATAAGTCAGGCTCCGGCCGTCCTCACCGAGGCGAAAGCGCTCGGTCAGCCGCTTCCGGGTGCTGCTCGGAAACGCCGGAGTCAGCCCCATGGGATGGTCCTTGAAGTTGGTGGTCTCCACCACCAGCGTATTTCCCTCCCACCGTCCCACGGAGTGGCCGTGCAGGAACGTATCGCTCGCCGGGGGATGCCGGCGGCCGTCGAGGAAGATGGTGCGTTCGGTATCCATCCAATCGACGTTCATCACCACGCGGTCGCGCTGAACGGTGATGGTGTTGGCCACGGGATAGAACATCAGCGACGGCGCGCCGACGGGGATGCAGTCCTTCTGCGTGGTTGCCTTGGGATCGACCGTGACCAGCGTGGCGGCCTTGCCTTTTTCGGTAAGGGGCCAGGTCTTCACGCTGCCATTGAAGGCGTTGAATTCGGTGCGCGGAGGGAACCACGTTCCAGCGATACTGGTGGCCACGTCGTTCTTTCCCGCATACACGCTGCGCGACGCGATGTTCAGCGGATAGTAGGTCCCGTCCCGCTTGTAGAGCTCACGTCCCAGCATCAGCGTATCGGGCCTGCTCCGGGCGGGGCTGCCCACCACGGTCACCACGTCGCCGATGGCCACCGAGTCTCTGGTGAACCCGAGCGGACTCAGCACGGATGCCGCGCCCACTTCGACTTCCAGCGCCACAGTCGATCCATCCGCCTTCTTCACCTGAAGGGTCAGGTAGACGTGCGGGTTTCTGTAACTGTACGCCGTGACGGTGCCGCTCACCTTCACTTGCTGCTGAGTGTCGAATGCGGCGGCGCTATGGTGGGCCAGCAGCGGAGGGGTGAGGGCCAGCGACATCGCGCAGGCCAGAGCCAACTTGGCGATCCTTGTCATGTCCCCTCCACACTCAGCTATGTCGTGCTCACACTGAGCGAACCTTCTGTGGCGGATTTTCCCACCGAAGCAACACAGAGTTCAAGACGACTTCTGCAGCAGCGGCCGAAGCGTCCGGATGTCCTTGACGGCTTCTATCGCGAGCAGCACGTCGATCAGCTTCTGCGCGGTGGCAGTCCCGAGCACCGGGGCGATCAGGTCTCTGGCCTTGTCGACGACCTCGCGTCGCGGCATCGGGTTGCGCACCGTGCCCCGCACCGCCTCCACCCGATCGGAGAGCAGCGTGCCGTCAGCGAGCGTAATCTCGACGACGGCCACGCGCGCCGGCAGGAGCGTTGTGAGCGCGGCGTCAGGCACGTACCTCACTTTGCTCCGCTGACGGAGCACGGCCGCGTCCTGCATGCGCGCCTTGTCGTGCGCCGCGTGGAACGAGGCCGTCTTGTCGATCAGCATCACCGCCACCATGTGCTGCAGGCAGATATCCGGAATGTCGCGGTTGTCCACCACGGCGCCGACGCTCGGGGCCAGGCGGACGACGACGCTTTTCACATCATCGGCGTCGAAC
The DNA here is from genome assembly GCA_050742335.1 of Vicinamibacterales bacterium. Lineage (GTDB taxonomy): Bacteria > Acidobacteriota > Vicinamibacteria > Vicinamibacterales > UBA2999 > DATCJA01. The sequence continues at coordinate 6,265 of JBOGIR010000571.1, forward strand.
GGGCGCTTTCGTCGGAGGTTGTCGACCGCGTCGAGCGGGGCCTGGATCGGGGTGCCGACGGTCCACTTCTTGATATCGGTGTTGACCACCTCGTACCGCTCGCCAAGCTTGTCGATCAGCACGGCCGGGTTGCCCTTGGGCGCGTTCACCTGAAAGAAGTTGTCGTCGCCGGAGAACACATCGTCCACGCCGTTCCAACCCAAGCGCACGAGCAGCGCGGCAGTCACCCCATTCCGCGCCGGCATGCCTCCAAAGACGAACCCCTTCTCGATGTGGTCCGTGTCACGAGCCCAAATCGCGTAACCTGCGGCCTGCTGCGACGCGTAGTCGAGCAGCCAGCGCATCTGCTGAGCCGTCAACCCCGCCACACATCCTGCCGCCGCCGCCGATCCGAAGTTCCCCGCGAAGGCGTGCGTGCTGCGACGGCTCTCGTTTCTGAACGTCATGCCGCCGAGCGCCATGGTGAGTCGTGGACCGACGTCGTAGCCAAGCGTGACGGCGCGCAGATAGTGTTCGCCACTTACGCCCAGCTCCTCTCCAAGCGCCAGCGCCGCAGGGACGATCGACGCGCCGGGATGCGATTGCGACGGCCCGTGCGAGTCGTCTGTTTCATCGGAATGCGCAAGGACTCCGTTGACGAGCGCCGCATCCATCGGCCCTGTCACGACGCTCGATCCCACGACGGTGGCCACCGGACGGCCGGCCTGTGCCCGCGCCAGCGCCAGGGCAGCCCGGCCCGGGGGCAACTCGGAGCCCGACACCATCGCCGCGACCGTGTCGAGGATGTGATGCTTCGCCTTCTCCACGACCTCAGGGGGCAGACCGCGGTCCTTCGCCGCAGCCATGTAACCGCTCAGTGTTGTCATCAGCGGACTGACCGCCTGTGCTCGAAGTCGGATCGACGGCAGTGCAACCGAGCCAAGGACAAGGGCACCGCGATGGAGCAGCTCGCGGCGGGACAGTCGGACGTGAGGAAGTGGCGTCATATGGAGGTGTGCGAAGTATAGGCCTGAGCCGGGTGTAGACTAAGACCTTTCCGCCGTGTGACGTTCTGCAACGATGGAGATGGATATGGCACCTAGATGGATGTGTGTGACGCTTGCGCTCGGGATCGCCTTCATCGCGACGGGGCGCCTCGTCGCACAGACCGGCGCTCCGGTTCCCTTCAAACTTGGAACGTTCGAACAGAACGGCCGGGCATTCCTGGGGTTGGTACTCCGCGATGTCCAGGTGGTCGACATTGCCCGGGCCAACGCGGCGTTCGAGGCGAGCAACAGTACGGCGCCACGCCTCACCGCGCCGGCCGACATGAAACAACTGATCGCCCGGTACGACGCCGAATGGAGGCCACGGCTGGCGGCACTCGCGAGGACGGTCTCGACCGCCGGCAGCGCACCGGCATACGCCTACACGCTCGCCAGCGTGAAGGCCCTTCCTCCCGTGCGGCCGTCAGTGCAGCTCAACGCCGGCGGCAATTATGTGGAGCACGAGCAGGGCATCGCGGCCAACCAGGCGCGCGGGAGCGGTGCGAGAGGCGCGGCGCCTGCTGCGGCCGCGCCAGGGCGGGGGCCGGCACCGGCGGCCCAGACGGCGCCGGGGATCTGGGAGCGCCAGGCGAACGATACGCGTGACAACCCGTACCTGTTCCAGAAGCTGCCGACCGTCATCATCGGCGCGAGCGATCCCATCGTCATGCCGCGGGGACGCACCAACATCGATTTCGAATGCGAGTGCGCCGTGGTCGTCGGCCGACCGGCGAAGTACGTGCCCACCGCACGCGCGTCCGACTACATCTTCGGCTACACGGCTCATCATGACGTGTCGGACCGCGGCGGCCGCGGCGACCGGAAAATGGGCGGGTCGGACTGGCTCATCGGAAAGAACCACGACACCTTCGGGCCGCTCGGTCCGGTCATCGTGCCCAAGGAGTTCTTCAAGGATCCGATGAACACGCGCCACACCATGCTGCTCAACGGCCAGGTGATGCAGGACTCGAACACCAACCGGATGAGCCACAACATCCACGAGCTGCTGTCGTTCGCCTCGAACATCGTCACGCTCAATCCCGGCGACGTGATCGCGGGTGGCAGCCCGGCCGGCACCAACATCGAGCGCGCCGACCCGCGCTGGATGCGTGCGGGCGATATGGCGAAGTGCGAGATTGAAGGAATCGGAGCGCTGACGAATCCGGTCGTGGCCGAATCGACCGTGTCGACCCGCTAGCCAGCCGTTCGTCTCGGAGGTCAGGATTACTCCTGGCCTCCGACCTCATGTTTCAGGACCTTCTTGCGACGACGAGCGGCATGTCGCTTCGCAAAACCGCAGGGGTGCTGATCGCCGCCTTCCTGGCGATCTACGTACCAGATCTCGGCCACGGCTTCATCAAGGACGACTTCGGCTGGATCCGCACCAGCGCGTCGGCCAATCTCTACGAATTCTTCGCCTTGTTCAGCCGGAGCGTCGGCTTCTATCGGCCCCTGGTTTCGGCGACCTTTGCCGCCGATTTTGCCGTCTGGGGACTCGACCCCTTCGGATACGGCCTCACCAATCTGCTGCTGTGTATCGCGGACGCCGTTCTCTTCTTCGCAGTCGTACGGCGATTCTCGATGGGCGCGGCTGCAGCGATTCTCGCAACAGCCGTGTGGGCGTTCAATTTTCATGGCGTCAACATGGGACTGCTGTGGCTCAGCGGCCGCACGTCGCTGCTCGTGTCGGCGTTCGCTCTTGCCACAGTGCTCGCATTCCTCAGCGGGCACCGGCGCGCAGCGGGGATGCTGTGCCTGGCTGCTTTGTTGTGCAAGGAGGAAGCGGTCATGCTGCCGGCGATTCTCACGGGATTCGTGTTGACCGACGATTCCAACACAGCATGGCGAACGGTGGTCAGACGCGCCGCCGTTACCTGGCCGCTGTGGACGGCGCTCATCGTCTATGCCGCCCTTCGGATTCAGACTGGCGCCATGGGGCCGCTCGACGCGCCGTCGTACTATCGTTTCTCGTTCGAACCCTCTCTCGTCCTTCGGAATGTGCTCGAGTACGCAGACCGTGCCGGGACGGTTTCAGTCGGGGTCGTGACCGTTCTGGCCATCGTCCTTGGTCGGAGACCATCGGCACTTGCGGTGCATGAACGCAGGGCATTGCGCCTGGCCGCGCTCTGGATCGCCGGTATGTATGCGCTGACAGTGTTCTTGCCGGTGCGATCCAGCTTGTACGCGCTGTTGCCCTCCTTTGGAAGCGCGCTTGCTGTGGCGGCATTCGCCTCAGTGGTCCGCCGGACGAGACCAGACCGCTTCAGGGTGGCGGCAGCGGCACTCCTGACGTTGCTGATCGCGCTGATCCCTTTTTACCGTATGCGGAATGTTCGATGGGTCGAACTTGCTGATACGTCCACTCGAGTAATGCAGACGCTTCAGTTTGCCGTCTCGGGCCAGCCCGCTGGGGGCCGGATCGTGCTCGTGGACGATCCGCAGGAACGGTTCAATTTGGAGGCCGTATTCGGGGCCCTCTTTCCTGACGCCACACGGCTCTTCTTTGGAAACCGTTGGACGGGTGAAATAACGCACACCACCGCAGTTTCACCCAACTCGAATCTGACCTACCGGCTTGAAGGCGGCACGGTTGTGCCGCACGTCGGTCGTTGAACCTAGCGAGGCTGCGCCTCAGACCAGTGAGAAAAAAGCCCAGGCGGCTTCGCCTCGCTAGGGCAGTGTCTTTTTGCCCCGCTCCGCGGGGCGAGAAAACTTGACTCATTTGGTGGAATTTTCGGGGTCAAGTTTTCTAGGTTCGCTTCCCAAGGCGTGCGACCGCCGCCACCAGCACTACTGCCGCAGTCACGATCAGGATCACCGACGTCGTGTCGCCGAGGGCTTCTCTCGCGTCCTGGAGGGTGATCACGTCGAGAATGGCCAGAATGGCGACGAAGGCCGCCACCAGGATCAGCGCCATGGCACCGAACGTCACAATGCGCTTCGACATGTGATTCCTCGACTCAATCCCGATGCTGGTTTTCAGGTCGATCCACGACGCTGCGCAGCGTCGTCAGGCTGGCCGACGAGACGTACCCACGGACGTTGTCGGCCGTGACAACGCGAACGAAGCTGCCCTGTGTGCCAATCAGTGTAAGGGCGGCACGGTCATCGAGCTCCGCCAGAACCTTCGACCACCCGTCGGGGCGCTCGTAGACAGGGATCGCAGTGCGCGGTTGATGCGCGGGGGACGCTTCATCTTCCCGCGAAGAGGGAGCTCTCTCTTCAGACGATTCCTCAACCTTCACGGACGCGAGCTCCACGGAGGCTGTGTGTCGGAGCTGCCTGCCAGCTTCGATCGCGGTCTCGAGAGAGGCCCGTGGAATGCCACTGCCCATCTTCGCGAGAAGCTCGAGCCGGTCCTCAAGTGGCGGATGTGACGGGAAGATCCTGTGCAGAAGGGAACCCGCTCCCCGCGGATCAACGATATACAGGTGAACGCTGCCTTCGCCGACGCGCAACCGTTCACCGCAGGCCGCACCGATCTTCGCAAGCGCCAGGGCGAGCCCCTCCGGATCGCGCGTCAACCTCACGGCGTCCGCATCCGCAAGGAACTCCCGCTGGCGCGACACCGCCTGGCGAATGAAGAGGGCGGCAACCGGGGCCACGAACAGCGCGTACACGGGCGTGAGCGTCCCATGCGCGGCCCACCACCACATGAACCCCGGCAGCAGTCGGGACGCCTCCTCACTGCCAAGAGCCGTCAGGCTGAGCCAGAAGACCGCCAGCACCTGCAAGCCAACGAAGAACGCCATGAACCCGGCGAGCACGCCGAGAGCCGGGTGAAGCCGAAACGCGAAGCCCACGGGCGCGAAACAGACTCTCAACGGAAGACTCGTTGTCCCGACCAATGCTGCAAGCAACGTCGTCAGTCGCGTGTCGTGATTGCCGATATGCGACAGTTCGTGCGCAATGACTGCTTGAAGCTCACGGCGTTCGAGCAGTGTCAGAAGACCGCGAGTGACGACCAGCGAAGCGTGCTGCGGATCACGACCGGTCGCAAAGGTGTTTGGCGACGACGACTCCACGATGTGAAGGTTCGGCATCGGCAGGCCGGCGCCAATGCTGAGATTCTCGACAGTCCGGACGAGACCTTGCTCCTCGGCAACGCCGACAGGTCTGGCATGAGCCGCCCGCAGAACCATCCGGGAACAGTAGCGCCACACCAGAAACACGGTCACCACGGCGAACCCTACTATGACCATGACGAGTGCCGCGCTCACAAGTCCCCCGGCCAGCCACATGATCGCCGACGGGAGGTCCTGCAGTGTCACGAGCCCGTCAGCGGGCCGAACCGCGTCCAACTCCGCCGTGATCGAATCGAGGCGCCGTTCTATCTCCTCCGGCCCCAACACGCCGAAGGCCGCGACGCCGGCAAAAAGAGAAACGAGGGGCATCGCACATACAGCGGCACCGGAAAGAACCGGCACGAGCACGACCGCGAACAACGCCACGAGCAACCGGGTCTTCTGCATGTTCGCAGCGATGCGGGTGTAGACGAGAACCGGTTCCAGAGCTTCCGGCACGTGAGCGTGTCTTACGTGGTGGGCGTCGGCGGCGCGGGCGGTGATGAAGTCACCGTCGTCTGCGGCCCGAACGCGACGCGCACTTCCTGCTTGCCTTCCTCGTCGGCTTCGAAGAACTCAACGGAGCGAAAGTCGAAGAGGCGCGCGATGAGCAGCGTGGGAAACACGTCGATCCGGTTGTTGTAGTCGAGCACGTTGCGGTTGTAGAACTGCCTCGCAAACGAGATCTTCTCTTCGGTGTCGGAGAGCTCTTCGTGCAGGTGCCTGAAGTTGTCGGAGGCCCGTAGCTCCGGGTAATTCTCGGCGACCAGCATGAGGCGTCCGAGCGCCTGACCAAGCGCCTGATTCGCGGCTCCGGTTTCGGCGGCCGTGGCCGCCTGCTGCAGTGCCCCGCGCGCGCGCGTCACCTCATCGAAGGTCTGTCGCTCGTGCTGCGCGTAGCCCCGCACGGCCTCCACGATGTTGGGAATGAGACTCGCGCGCCGGCGCAACTGAACCTCGACGCCCGACCAGGCCTCTCGGACCTGGTTCCTGCCGCGGACGAGGAGGTTGTACCAAGAGAGTGCCAGCCCTCCGACGAGTGCGAGCAGCACCAACGAGACGATGGTGATGGTAGACACTGGGCTCAACCCCGGGGGGTCAATCGGGACGAAGCTCGGTCAGCACCGAGTTGCCCCCACTGACTATCGGCAAATAGGCGGGGTGCCTACACAGGGCCACCGCACTCATCTCACCGAGAATCCTCCGTCGATGACGAGCGCGTGGGATTGGCGTCTGGCTGCTCGCCTACTTCGCCTTCAGCTCGGCGGCGAGCGCTGCGAGCATCGCGCGTTCCTCGGCCGAAACGCGGTTGATGCCGAACATGCCGCCCGACGCCTCGGCGATGCTCTCGCAGTGCTTCACCAACTCGTCCGCCGTCATGACCCCCTGCTGCGAGGGCGAGGCGAGCACCGCGCGGACGAGCCGCATCGCGCGCTCCAGGACACCGGCGCCCGGGCGGTTGGCGAGCCAGTCCGCCAGCCGCCGATCCGCCGCGCTCCCCTCCGCAATGCCGCGTGAGCGGGCCAGCCGAACGACCAGCTTCCGCTCGGCATCGCTGACACCGCCCTCCGCCCACGCCACTTGAATGAGCGGCACGAACGGGAGCAGATTCACCGTGTCGGGAGTGAATCCGAGCGCCTCGAGCTCCTGGACCAACTCCGGATCCTGCAAGCCGCTTTTCGCGCGGAGCTGCTGTCGGGTTTCCTCGGCCGCCGCAGCCTGCCGCATCTTCTCGACGAGTTCCCGATCCTTTTTCCGAAAGTATTCCTCTTCGAGTGAGCGTCCGCGTTCGGCGAGTGGATGATCGTCCGGCATGAAAACCTCGCTGCAGAATGAGTCCCAGGGCAATCGTATATCAGGCGCACAGCGAGATCGTCGCCATGTCTCTGAGGACTCAATACCAGGACTATAATCAGGAGCCTTTTTCGTGGATGTATCGAGAGGAGGTGCGCCGGTTGATGTCGAGGGCTGCGATGGTCGCCGCCGTTGCGTTCGCGCAGGCGGTCATTCTGCCGGGTTCGGCCTGGGCCCAGGGCCGTGGACTCGCGCTGAACGTGGTCTCGAGCCGCCCGGAGTTCGTGACCGGCGGCGACGTGCTCGTTCGTGTTGACGTCCCGGCAGGAACAGCCACCGGCGGCGTCCGCGTGTCGCTGAACGGCACGGACGTGACGGCCAGGCTTCGCGCCGACGCAGCAGGGCGATCCCTGACAGGCCTGATCGACGGCCTGACGCTCGGACCCAACCAGATGGTTGCGACGAGCGGAAGCGCCTCGGCCCGGCTGAGCCTCGTCAATCATCCGATCACCGGTCCGGTGCTCTCGTCGCCCCAGGAGCAGCCGTTCGTCTGCCAGACGGAGTCGTTCAAGCTGCAGTCGGGGATGACGCTCGGCACGGCGAAGGATTCGAACTGCTCGATCGAGACGCGGGTCGATTATTACTACCGCTCGACCGCGGGCGGCGCGTTGAAACCCTACCCGGGCACGACGCCTTCCGATCTCGCGGACGTGACAACGCTCACGGGTTCGAAAGTGCCGTACATCGTTCGCATCCAGACAGGCACGATCAATCGCGGCATCTATCAAATCGCGATGCTGCACGACGACCCCACCGGGCCAGCGCCTGACGCGTGGACGCCATCGACAGGTTGGAATCGACGCCTCATCTACACGCATGGGGGCGGCTGCGTGACGGGGTGGTACCGCCAGGGAGCCAATACGGGCGGCGTCGTCGACGATGTGATGCTCCGGCAGGGGTACGCCGTGGCCTCGTCGTCGCTGAATGTGTTTGGCAACAATTGCAACGATTTGTTGACGACCGAGACCATGATGATGGTGAAAGAGCGCTTCATCGAGGCCTATGGGGCGCCGAAGTTCACCATCGGCTGGGGCTGCTCCGGAGGCTCGTACCAGCAGCTGCAGAACGCCGACAACTATCCGGGTCTGCTCGATGGCATTATTCCGTGCCGCACGTTTCCCGATGTCGGCTTCGCGACCGTGATGACGATTTCGGACGCGCGGCTTCTGAACCGGTACTTCATGCGCGCCGGCACCTCGTTTACCGAAGAGCAGCAGCGCGCCGTCGCCGGGTTTCTCACTATCGCGACAATGAAGAGCATCGACGAGGATGCGGGACGCATCCACGTGTCCGAGTTCTGTCCAGAGGTCCTTCCGTCGGCCGTCCGCTATGACCCTGCCGCCAATCCGCGAGGCGCGCGCTGTGACGTCTACGATCATGCCGTCACGGTGTACGGCCGCGATCCCAAGACGGGGTTCGCGCGCCGGCCCCTCGACAACGTGGGCATCCAGTACGGTCTGCGGGCGCTCAACGCCGGAACCATCAGCAAGGAACAGTTCCTCGATCTCAACGAGAGGATCGGCGGCTTCGACAACGACGGGAACGTCGTCGCCTCGCGCTCGGTGGCCGACATCGCAGCCGTGCGCGCCGCATACCGTACCGGACGTCTGACGAACACGGGCGGTGGTCTGGCGAGTACGCCAATCATCGACTATCGCAACTACCTCGACGACGCGCCGATGGGCGATATCCACGTCAGGTTCCACTCCTTCTCGTTGCGGGAGCGGCTGATCAAAGCCAACGGTTACGCCGACAATCACGTCATCCTGATCGAGGACAACCGATACCGCGCAAACCTCGGTACCAGCCCGGTGTATCAGCTGGCGCTCGCGCAGATGGAGCAATGGCTGACTGCGCTCACCGGCGATACGTCCGACGACGCGGCCATCGTCAAAGTCCGGCGAGCGAAACCGCCCGAGCTCGCCGACGCCTGCTGGACGCGGGACGGCACGCCGCAGAAAGTTGCCGAACAGCAGACGCGCAACCCGTCGAGCCGCTGCGAGCAGTTGTATCCGTCGGCGTCGTTCCCGCGCGAAATTGCGGGCGGGCCGGTCGCCAATGACATCGCCAAGTGCCAACTGAAACCGATCGGCGCGTCGGACTACAAGGTGGCGTTCACGGCAGCGGAGATGGCGCGCCTGCGCAGAGTCTTCCCCGAAGGTGTCTGCGACTGGACCAGGCCCGGTGTCGAGCAACAGCGGCTCACGGGCACCTGGCAGGTGTTCAGGGCGGGGGCGGCGGGAACGCAATAGACACAGGGCGTTCCGAGGCGCCTCGTCCCTGGGTGCGGTCGCGTCGAGGATGTATCGTCAATCGGCTCTGCCCACCGCTTTGTGCAGGCCTGCGATCGGCATCACACGACCATGGGCGGCCACGATCTGCTCGACATCCAGATGCAGCCGCTCGATGTTCGCCATGAGATTCACGTTACGCGTGTTGACCATGTTGACCGAGGGAGGCAGCGGCGCGCCCGGCGGCGGCGCCGTGAAGGAGTCGGCCTGGTAGACCAACTTCTCCTTCGGCAGGTAGACCAGCAGGAGGCCGGGATTGTGCACGTTGCCCTCGAGCAGGTGCAGTTCGAGGCTTCGGCTCCCATCCGTCAGCACACGCTTCTCCGCGACGGTCTCGAACCTGGCGGGCTTCGGATTCCGGGAGAGCGTGTCGGGGATCAGGGTATGGGGGAGCTTGAGGACTCGATTGTAGAAAGCCGTGTTGATGCGGTGCGTGACGATGGTCACGCCCTCGGCCACGTAGGTCCGGATTCCACTGGAGTGATCGAAGTGGTGATGCGTGTTGATCAGGTAGCGGATGGGCTTGGTGGGGACGAGCTTTTTCGCTTCCGCGATGATGGCGAGGGAGCGCTCTTCACTGAATGGCGCCTCGACGATCGCCACGTGATCCCTGAATTCGACGGCCAGGCTGTTCGGTCCGACAGGCGCCACCAGTAACCACACGCCCTCGGCCACCTTCACCGTCTCGACGCGACCAACCGGCGGGACAGGCTGCCGGGCGGCTTCCGGCACATCGAGCGAGGCGGGCGCATTCGGCTGGACATCGCTGACGGTCAGCTCCAGCACTGCGAACCCGCCTTGCTTCTGCACAATCGTCGCTGGAAACTTGACACCGGCAACATCGCGGTAGTCCGAAAAACTGTTCTCCACGAGCATGTCGCCGAGCAACGGGTCGGGCATCCAGCTTTCCACTTTTTCGAGCAGATTCTGACTGTTGATGTACCCGTTGACCTTGTATTTCCCCTTCCAGGTGAACGAGACAACGGTCAGACGCTTGCCGTCCACGGTCCGTGACACGACGGTTGCACTGTTCGCCATCGCCGCTTTGACGAAGCCGTGCGGCGAGAGCGCGAGCTGAAGCTGCCGCGCCTCGACCGCTGCGGGGGCCGGAGCGGGAGCGCCACCCGGCCCGGCGTTCCAGGCTGCGTCGCCGCTCAAGAACGCCACCTGACGCAACTCGCCGACGAACACGGCCGTTCCACCACGCTCGGGCGGATTCAGATACGTCCGCACGTTCTCCTCTCGTGAGGCCTCTCGTTCGTAGTCTGCCAGGTAGGCATAACTCTTCAGGTTGAACTTGACCCAGGGGCCACCGGGTTGATAGCTCTGGCCGAAACCAAAGATGGAGCCGCCGCCCGAGTATTGGAGGGACTTCACGTTGGCGGCGCCCATGGTGCGTGCCGCAGCGTCCAGGATGTTCCTGGCGTCCTGCGCCATTGCGGCGCTGCCGAACACCGCCAGCAGTGCGGTGACCCTGAGGCTTCGTTTACCCATGATTTTCGCTCCTCTTGACCAGACCACCAGTCTGGACAGTGTCTCGTAAGGCAAAGGCTCACAACTCACAACTCACGACTGAGTTGCAGGCTATGCGAGCGGTCCAGGACTTTTCCTGTAGCGATTCACAATCGCCTCGGCGCTCATGTAGGCGAGCGCCTGGATCGTGAGCGTCGGATTGAAGCCGCTCATCGTTGGAAACGTCGAGCTGCCGATGATGAACAGATTCGGGATGTCCCAGCTCTGGCCGTAGCGGTTCACGACCGACGTCCCCGGGTCGCTTCCCATGCGCGTGCCCCCCTCGTGGTGCGCCCCCGGGGAACCTGGCCCGAGCGGCGCGCGCCACACGCGCGTTGCTCCCATCGCGCGCCCCACTTCCTCCAGCTTCCCGTGCATGAATTCGACGCGTGCCAGCTCGTTGGGCCGCCGCCAGTCGTAGGTCAGGCGCGGCGCGGGCAAGCCCCACTGATCGCGCACATCCGGATCGAGATCGATCGTCTGATCGGCGTACGGCAGGTTCTCGGTCTGCGCCACGAGAGCGGCGTGCCGCGCGAAGTACTTCGCGAGGAAGTCGCGATACGCTGCGCCCCACCGCGGTATCCCCGGCGGCGGGTTCATGCTCATCGCTGCGCCGATCGGGCCGGCCTCCAGGTCCGCCGGAGTAACCGAGATCTGGGCGCCACGGATGAAGGCCAGGCCGCGGTGATCGAAATTGTCGGCGTTGAAGTCGTCCAGAGTGTGCTTCTGCGCGCTCGGCCCCATGTACATGTTGACGAATCGATCGTCGAAGGTGGCGAACACGCGCGGGCTGATGTGAGCCATGACGTGCTTCCCTACCTGCCCGCTCGAGTTGGCGAGGCCGTTCGGGAGCTTCGTTGTCCTCGACAACAGCAGCAGGCGCGTGTTGTCGTAGATGAACGGAGCCAGGATGACGATCTCCGCCTCGATCGTGTTGTCCGATCCGTCCGGGCCGTAGTACGCCAGGCCCGTCACACGCCCGCTGGTGTCGCTGTTCACCCGGTAGCACATGGCGCCGGTGATCAGCCTGACGTTGCCGGTCGCATCGGCCTCCGGCAGCTTCGTAACCAGAATGCTCGATTTCGCACCGATGTGGCAGCCGAATGCCTGGCAGAAGCCGCAGTAGGTGCAGCCCGGCCGCCCCTGGTAGGGCCGCGAGAGAATCGCGCGCGGCGTCGAAAACGGGTGACAGCCCAGCTTGCGGGCTCCGGCGTCGAACAGCACGCCCGACTGATCCGCGAGGAGCGGCGGCAGCGGATACTCGCGACGACGCGGCGCCTCGAACACGTTGCCGCCGTCGATCCTGCGTCCCTGCAGATTGCCCGCCCTGCCTGACACGCCAAGCTCGTATTCGGCGCGATCGTAGAACGGTTCCAGATCGGCATACGTCAGCGGCCAGTCGACAAGCGACGACTCTTCCGGGATCGTCTGCGCTCCGTAGCGCTCGACCGTCTGCGACCGCGCGCGGAAGTCGTCCTCGTGAAAACGCCAGGACACGGCGCCGTAGTGGACGGTGCCGCCCCCCGCCTGGTTTCCGTAGTTCAGAACCGGCAGCGGGGTTGCGTGCACGTGTGCGTTGGGGCGCCAGGTCACGGGCTGGCGCTTCGCGTTCGGGCGCAGATCCTGCCGCTGGAAGTAGCGCAGTTCGTCGTGCGGGGTGAAGTCCGCGGTGGTGAGACGCGGGCCGCGCTCCAGGCCGATGACCTTCATGCCGGCCTTGCCGAGCTCGGCCGCGAGGATTCCGCCCGCGGCGCCCAGACCGACGATGACGACGTCCGTCTTGTCGGTGGCCATGGCTTACGACCGGCCTCTGGCCTGCAGTTGCAGGCCGATCATCGGCGCACGCGCGAATGCCTGGCGGCTCTGCATGTCGGCCGGCGTGAAGACCGGTTGCGCGCCTGGAAAGCCCACCAGGCGCCAGCCTGCGAAGTCCTTGTTGCCGCCGTAAACCGGGTCGGCGAACAGGCCTTCCATCGTGTGCGTACGGACGGTGTTGAAGAACTCCTGCGCGGCCGGCCACGTGAATCCGGTGGCCGTGCCCTCCTCGAGCGACGCGATGACCCGGTCCTGTCGCGCGGCGTCGAGCCGGACGAACGACTCCTTGTAGACCTGGCGGCAGTACGCGTCGAGTTGAGCAAGCCCGCGCCGGTAGAAGTCCTGAAGCTCCGCGTATGCCCCGGCGAGCGCGAGATCGATGTAATTGAGCACGGCCGCATCGCGCGCCCCCGGCTTGCCCGGCGCCCCCGGCATGAGCCGTTCGGTGAACGCCGCCACCGTCGCGGCATGGTCGTGGTTGAAGAAGGCGCCATGCTGACCGTCGCCCGTGCGCGGCTGCGTCTGGGACCGGGTATCTGCGGCCTCGTGCTGCGCGGGATTCTCAGCGTTCGCGCCGGCTGTCAGTCCCGCACCTGCGACGGCCCCGGCGCCGACGGCCGCCCGGACCAGGAATGTGCGGCGAGTTGCGTCGTGCGTGGTCATGCGTGCATCCCCTTCGTGTGTCCCACCCCCGAAGCCGGATAATTCGTGAACCGGCGTGAAGGATAGCAATTTTCTGGAGCGGCAGTCGCACAATCGCGCCCGCGTAGGTCAAGGAAGCTCCGACGTACAGTTGGGGCACCGCCTGGCCTTGAGCGAGATCATCGACACGCAGTGGGACATTCTCTCGTTGACGGCGCGAGTGCAGGAGGCGGCGTGTCGGAACTCCTTCAACATCGGCGTTCTCCTCGTTCACGTTGCCAGCCATTCCTTCTTCGGCGTCATCGCGCTGGTCCGGCTGAAGCCGGACACTACGTACGCTTCGACGGGCCACAGAGCCACAGAAACACAGAGTTAGAAAGGAATTTCCTCTGTGTCTCCGTGTCTCCGTGGCCCGTGGAGGTGAAAAAGCGCTAATTCGTCCCTCCCTTGCCGACAAACCTCAGGAAATCGGACCAGGGAACCATCCGGCCGTGCAGCGGGAGAACCGTCGAGACGTCCAGCCTGTAGGCCGTGACGTTGTTGAACAGGTTCACCGCGGCAGGCGGCGGGGTGGCGGGCATCTGCGCATCGGGCGCCGGCGGCGTGTAGATGTCCGCCTCGATGAGCATGCGCTCCCGTGGCAGATACGCCATCAGCATCCCCTCGGCGTGCGGGCTGCCTTGAACGTAGAACACGTCCAGGTTCCGCGTGCCGTCGCTGATCGTGCCCCGCATGTCGATCGTTTCGAGCTGGTAGCCCTCGGCGAACTCGGTGGGCGGATGCAGCGACAGGCGGTCGGGCTCGAGCGTCCAGCGCCCATACGACAGCACTTCCTGCTTGTAGAAGTCCCGATTGCTCCTATGCGTCACGATGGTGGCGCCTTCGTGGAACGCGGTCCGCACGCCACCGAGATGGTCGAAGTGGTGGTGCGAATTGACGAGGTAGCGAATCGGCTTGTTGGGAATCGCCTTGTAGACCGCCTCGATGACGGCCAGCGTGCGCTGCTCGTTCTGCGGCGCCTCGACGAGCGCCGTGAAGTCGCGGAACTCCACCGCCACGCTGTGATGGCTCCCGCCGGTCAGGTAGTAGACGCCGTCGGCGACCTTCGTGGTCTCGACACGGACGGGCGGAACCGTCGCGGTCCGCACGGCATCGGGCACGGGCGTGGCGGCGCACTGATTCACCGTGAGGTCTTTCACCGTGAACGTCAGCGAGTTGTGCCCGCCGTTGTAGTTTGGCGGCTGCGTTTCATCGTCCCAGTCCGTGTGGTGATGGAAGTTCCCCGGGAATTTCACGCCGCTGACGTCGCGCCACTGCGTGTACTCCCCTTCCAGGTTCAGGTCGCCGCGGACCGGGTTCGGCACCCACGTCTGCACGCGCTCGACCAGGTTCTGATCGTTGATCGTGCCGTTCACGCGGTACTTCCCGAGCGCGGTGAACGAGATGATGTTCAGTCTTCGCATCGGGATGGCGCTGAGCCCACCCAGCGCACCGCTCTCATAGCGCGTGATCAGCACCGGGTTGGCGCCCGGCGCCATCGCTGCTTTCAAGAACCCGTGTGGATTGAGCCAGATGTCGAGCTGCCGCAGTTCGGCCGCCGCCGGCGCGGGCGCCGGCATCCCGTTCGCGCCCACGTTCCAGGCGACCTTGTCGACGACGAACTGGTTCTGGCGCTGTTCTCCCTGAATGGGGATCCCGCCGCCTCCACGAGCCGGATGGGTACCCTGCCGCAGCACGCGTTCCTCTCGCGAGGACCGCTCGTCGTAATTGATCGTCCGGGTATAGTTGGCAAGCTCGACGCGCGCCCAGTCCTCCCGAATGTCGTAGTTCTGTCCCACGATCCCGACGTACCCGGCGCCGGTGTACGTCACGCACTTCAAGTTGTTGGTGCCCATCGCCTTGGCAGTCGCTTGCAGCACGCTCTGGGCCGTCTGCCCCTGAGCCGCCGGCTGGGGCGCCACGATCGTCACGAGAATCAACGCTCCAATGAGAGCCGTGATGTATTTGGCCATATCGCCTCCATTGTCCTCCGTCAGAAAATCGCCAGCGGGTTGAGCGGCGACCCGGTGCCGCCTTCAACAGGCAGCGGTGCAAACGTCATCAGGAACTCGTACCGATTCAGCTTTCTGGCAGTCGCCACGGCCTGCTCCAGGTCGAGGCATTCGACGATGTTGATCCCCATCCAGTTGAGCACCGCCACGTGGATCGGGTTGCGCATCCCCTCCCACCCCGGCCGCGGATTCCAGTCGATGTTGAAGTCGTGGCCGATGAAGGCCGGCATCCGCTCGTGCATCCACGGGATCGTGTCGGGGTAATAGCCCGCCACCTGGCCGGTCCACGGCCCCACGGCCGCGCGACGCTTCCAGCGGCCGACGTAGAGGAGCACGACGTCGCCCGGACCGGCTTTCACGCCCGCCTTCTTCTCCCACGCCTCGAGATCGGCGCGCCGCACGGGCACGCCGGGCTCGGCCCAGTCCACACCCTTGAGCTGCGCGATGTCGTACAACACGGCGCGTGTGACGATGCCGTCCTTCCAGTTCATCACGCTGCCCTTCTTGCAGCCGGTCTCCGGCGTGATGTTGTCCTTGACGGGCACGCCGTTGTACATCAGACCGTTTTCGAAGAAGTGACACCACGTGTCCATGTGCGCCACCGTCTGGCCGTGATAGTTGACCTGATAGTTGTCGGTGGTGCCTCCGTCCGTGATGTTGTTCGTCGTCCGGCGGAACAGCCCGTTCGGGTTCACGTCGGCCGCCGCCACCTGTGGCACCGGGGGCGCGAGCGACACGACGATGCCGTTTCTGACGAGTCCAACGGCACTGCGCACCTTCTGCGGCGTGATCAGGTTCGAGGCGCCCTTGTTGTCGTCGGTGCCCCACTTGCCCCACGTCTTGAAGTCCTTCCGCCACTGCTCGTACTGGGCGCGCAGCGCCGCAGTGTCGGCTGGTGGCGCCGGGGCGGGCGCCTGAGCCTGTGGAGCACCGGCCGGCGCCTGCGCGCGCAACTGGAATCCACCGGCGAAACCGGCGAGCAGCAAGGCAATACCCAAGGCGATCGATGTCACACGACGTCCCATATGCGCCTCCATGATGTTTGCGGGCGCCAATTCTAGCAGGTCGCGGCAGGCCGCGCCCCGCTAGAAAACTTGACCTCGAAAATTCCAACCAAATGAGTCAAGTTTTCTCGCCCCGCGAAAGCGGGGCAAAAAGCCACTGCCCTAGCGAGGCGAAGCCGCCTGGGCTTTTTTCTCACTGGTCTGAGGCGAAGCCTCGCTAGGTCACTTGCGCGCTTCGAAACTTGACTCATCGCGTCAAGTTTCTGGCGTTCAAGGGTTCTAGCGCAGGGCCGCCGCGCTGCGCTCACGATAAAAGGCGATCAGGTCCATGCTCTTCGGCGGCTTCTCCCCGAGCTGACGCATCATCGTCGTCACCTGCCCGCGGTGATAGGACCCGTGATTCACCAGGTGCTGCAGCATCTGCCAGAAGGGCTGGGCCTGTAGCTGACCATCCATGGTCCTGTACTCGATTGGCCGATCAACTCCTTGCTCACCAAGCCTTTCGAGGAGCGCCCGCACCTTGCGCTCCTGCTCCGTCCAGGCGACGCGAATGCTCGCGAGGTCCGGGAATCCGCCTGCGTCCGGCATCGACCGCGGCGAGGCGCCTTCCCACCGATCGCACCAGATGCGGTCGGCCCCGTATAGGTGAACGAGCGTGTCGCGGATCGACGGAAAGCTGTTCCCGAGAGCCTTGCCGAACTGTTCAGGAGAGAGACGTTCGACGGCATCGAACAGCCGGTCGCGCGCCCAATAGTGATAGTCGACGAGTGTGCGCAACTCCTGAAGATTCATGGACTCCTCCTTTTGACGCGCTCTCTCGAGTGGCTTCCGGAGCTCGAGCTGCGACTCGAGGGAGCGATGCACGCGGAAACAGCAGTGTATTCCGGGGCCTCCGAGATTAGTCGGATCTGTCGCGTCAGCGGCGGCGTGGATGGTCCTGGAAAAACGCGACGATTCGCTCGGACGTGCCGCGCGGATATTCGTGGCCGCCCGGGTGAATCCAGGTGACGACCGGCGTCGCGGTGCTTCCCCCGTACACCGTGCACCCATTGCCACAGCGATCGGTCTGGCTGCGAACCCCGTTAACCGCTATGGCGGTGACGATCGCGGCCCGCTGATCCGCGTAGGAAATCTGCGGGTCGGCCACGCCGGCGACGTGCAGCATCGGCCGCGGCTGCTTCGGCTGCACCGACGGCCGAAGGCGGCCTGCCACGACGGCGTACGCGGCAAACACGCTCGGCCGCTCCGCCCACAGCAGAAACGTGAACGCCGCGCCGTTTGAAAAGCCGGTCGCATAAATGCGGTCGTCGTCGATGCTGTACTTCTTGCGCAGCGACGCCATCGCGACATCCACGAGCTTCAAGTCGCGGTCGTTGTCCTGGCCACGCTCCACCTGCCAGCCCGAGAGGCCTTCGCGGTCGAGCCCCTGGAAGTACACGACGACCGCGCCAGGCCAGGCGCGGTGAATGGCCGTGTACTCGAAATTCGCGATGTCGTCGCCGCGACCGTGGAACGCCAGCACAACCGGAAGCCTGGCGCCCGGTGCCGGGGCGGGCGGCGCATACACGAAGGCCCGGCGTGTGTCGTGGTCAACCGTCCACGTCGCGGCCTCCGCCGAGGCGGTGCGCGCGCACAGCATCAGCAGCATCGCGATGGCAAGGGTAAATGTCTTCACCGGTCCGATGACGCACGTTTCGACGCCGCGCGTTTCTTGGGGCTCATGGTTGTGTTCTCCACGCGAACGGTCGATCAGATGGTCTTTGATCTCTGGCCTACAACAGACCAGAGACCAGAGGCGAGTCGATCGTCAGTTGGTCGCTCTCGGAGTCGTCCACTTCGAGCGCAGACCGGCCCGGTCCACCGCAGCGCCGCGTATATAGACCGCGTTGATCCGACGCGTGTTGGTGATGTCGTCCAGCGGGTTGGCGTCGAGCACGAGCAAGTCCGCGCTCTTGCCCGCGGCCACCGTCCCGAGGTCGGTGAGCCGCATGACCTCGGCCGAATTCCGCGTGGCCGCGACGACGACGTCGTGCGGCGACATCCCGGCCGCCACCATGTCCGCCATCTCGAGGTGCGGGCCGTACGGCGTGTTGCCGTCGGTCCCCATCGCAATCTTGACACCGGCCGCGCTCAGCTTCGCCAGGTTGCGCGCCTGGATGCCGAACAGCTTCTGCGCCTCCGGGTCGTCCTTGGCGGCCGCCGCCTGGAGCTTCTGCAGATCGCCGGCCGCAACCGTATCGCTCACCCAGCCCAGGTCCGTCGCGACGCCTCGATTGGGCAGGTTCGGGACGAGGATGACTTCCGGGCGCGCTTTGTACATCGCGACGAACTCTTCGTCGATGTCGCGATCGCGGACGCCGTGCGCGAACACGTCGAGGCCCGCCTTGAGCAGGCCCTTCCCGTCGGTGAGCTCGTAGATGTGCGCGGTCACGCGAATCCCGTTCTTGTGCGCCTCGTCGATGACGGCGCCGTACAGCTCGGGCGTGAGCTTCTTGAACTTGTTGTCGCGATCGTCAACCCAGATCTTGATGATGTCGACCTTCCGCTTGGCGTTGTCCTGCACGGCCGCGCGGGCTTCGGCGTCCGTCGACACCCAGAACGGCACTTCCGTCCGGCCCGGCTCCGGCGCCGTGATGCCGCGCCCCGCCGTCTGGAACCGCGCGGTGTTCGGCATGGTCAGACTCTCGGTACGGACCTGGTACGGGATATCGCCCTGGTCCTGTCCCATGCTCACGGCGGCGACGACGCCGTAGTAGGCGCGGCGCTGCAGGTCCTCGATGAGCGTCTCGCGCATCTGGGAGCGCAGATGCACGTGGGCGTCGAGAATGGCCGGCATCACCGTCTTGCCGGCCAGGTCCACCCGGGCCGCGCCTGCGGGCGCCTGCACCTGCCCGGCGGGGCCGACCTGCTCTATCTGCGTGTCGCGCACGACGATCGTGGCGTTCTCGATGGGCGCGCTGCCGTCTCCGACAATGACGCGCGCTCCCTCGAACACGGTAACGTTGGCGCCCTCTGCTGGTTGAGTGTTCTGCGGCGACGAACATGCCGCCACAAACGACAGGCCGGCGAGCAGCAGGCCCGCATTGACGATCCGCTGGCGTGAATTCAAGTGTGTGAAACGCATTGAGGCCTCCAAAACTCTACGGACGTACGTAGTGTCCGGCTTCAGCCGGACCCGTGCCGAGCGCCGCGAGAACCGCCAAGCCAGAGCCGTTAACGCGTCGCATTCGCATCGGGTATCAGCAGACGAATCGTGCCGTCATGCTTGTTGAGCAGAAAAACCTGACCATTGGGACCAGCGGCGAAGCGAAGGTCTGCGCGCGTGGCCGGCGCCTTGCCCTGTTTGGCGTTCTTCTCCCGAATCACCTGCAGCAGCGTTCTCGCTTCGCCGCCGTCGTTGAGCAGCACCCGCCGAATGCCGTCCTGCCCACCCGAGGGAAGCTTGTCGGCATGGATATAGAAGATTTCGCCGCTCGGGAAATCGCCGAACAACACGAGATTCGCCAGTTGGGGGATCGTGTCGCGGCGGTACACGTGGACGCCGGTCACGGCCGAATTTCCCTGGAGCAGCGGATCCAGTTGCCCGTACTCCACCACTGGATATGTCACGGCCGGATCGCCGCGGCGGCTGGTGAGACTCACCGCCTCCCGGCTGATGAACCCGAAGCTGCCCTCCCACTTGTTCCAGCCGAGATTGGCGCCCGCAGGCGCCAGGCTGAGTTCCTCGACGATGTTCTGTCCGATGTCGGCAACGAAGAGATTTCCATTGCGGGGATCCCAACCGAATCGCTGCGGGTTGCGCAGGCCGTACACGTAGATTTCGCCGAGCACCCCGGCCTTGCCGACGAACGGATTTCGTGCGGGAATCCCGTACTTCCCGTTGCCGCTCGTCGATCCAAGCGGATCGATGCGCAGGATCTTGCCGAACGGCGAGCCGAGGTTCTGCGCTAGGTTCAGCGGATCGCCACCGCTGCCGCCATCGGCGACCGCGACATACAGCAGACCGGAATCGGCGCTTCCTGCAGCCGCATTCGGGTTGAAGCTCATATGGCCGGCGTTGTGGTTGGCAAACGGCTGCTCGAGACGGAGCAGTTCACGCGGCGGCCCGCCGTCGTACGTGGCAGCGCCAGGATTTTTCGCCGTCCATTCGAACAGGACCGTGTGATGGGTCTTGTTGCCGCCGCCGGGCGTGAAGTCGGGACGCGGCGTCGTGTTCGTGCTGTCGGTCCAGGTGTACAGCTTGCCGAACCCGGGCGTTCCGGCGCTCCCGAACTGCGGATGAACGGCGAAGCTCTGGAAGCCGCGCTCGCGGCCCGTGGACTGGACGCCCACGCCCCACTTCGCGTCGTTGATATTCAGATACTGCGCGACCGCGCGGCCGTCGTAGCTCACGGTATAGAGCGGCCCGCGCATGTCGTTGACGAACATCCGGCGTGTGCCGGGCTCGTCGACGAGCAGCATCATGCGCGCCGCTTCGCTCCCGACGTCGGGAATGGAGGCGAATTCACTGAACCTGACCTGAATGACGCCTTCCGACGCGGGGATTGGCGCAGGAAACGGATCGGTGGGCGTCTGGGCCGAAACGACCGGTGCCAGCAACAGCCCCAGAAGAATGGTTCGCGTGGTCCACATGCGCGCTCTATATACCACTAAATTTATGCGTAGCGCCGCACCATTTCGTCGTTCCACTCGAGTCCGGCACCCGGCTGGTCGGAAGGGATGGCCGAACCTTCGAGGATCGTCAGGGGCGACACGAGCAGCGGATTCATCCAGTCGACATATTCCAGCCAGTGGGCGGTCGGCGTCGCAGCCAGCAGGTGGGCGCTCACTTCCGGATAGAGATGCGATGACATGGGCAGGCCGGCGCGCGCGGCAAGCGCGCCGGCGCGCTGCCATCCGGTCACGCCGCCGATGCGCTCGAGGTCCGGCATCACGTAGTCGCAGGCGCCAGCGTCGATCGCCTTCTGCATGTCGTGCACCTGCGAAAAGTTCTCGCCAATCTGCACCGGCGTCCTGGCGGCCATGGCCACCTTCGCGCATCCCGTGAAATCGTCGTGCCGGACCGGCTCTTCAATCCAGTAGACGCCTTCGTTGTCGAGCGCGCGCGCCCGGCGAATCGCTTCGTCCACGCTGAGCGCCTGGTTGTAGTCCACCATGACGGCCACCTCATCCGGGAGACGTTGCCGGACCGCACGAACAGACGCCAGATCGTCGCCGGGCGTCGCATATCCCAGTCGCAGCTTCACGGCTCGGAAGCCGCCGGCCAGCAGCTTCTGGGCCTGGTCGGCGAGCGCAGCGGGCGGCATCAGGCCGAGGCCGTTGCTGTTGTACGCCGGCACCGGGCGGGGATCTGCCCCCAGGAACCGCGCCAGCGGGAGGCCCGCTGCCTTGGCCAGCGCATCCCACCCGGCAACGTCGATGAGCGCCATCGCCATTCGAACGATGCCTTGGACGCCCATCAGCGTGTAGCGCTTCGACAGCACCGACCAGAGATCCGCCGGAACGATCGGTTCATCTTTCACCGCATCCAGCATGTCCTCCAGAAATCGCACGATCGGAAGCGCCGCGACGGGCCGGTAGCAGAACTGATAGGCATGTCCCGTGACCCCCTCGTGCGTCTCGAGATCGACGAGCAGGAGCGGCGCGTCTCGTACGGTCGCCGCGCTGGTGCCGAGCGCGTACGTCATGGGCACGATCACCGGCGTGGCACGAATCGATCGGACGGTCAGCCGTGGCAGCATCACCTCAATTGGACCGCTATACGGCTCGAGACGAGAAACCTGTGCCCGTTGGGTCGAGTCCTTGGCTGGTTCGGCCGTTGGCGTGCAGCGCGAGGATGTCCCACACGGCACGATTCGCCGGCGTCGGCACGTGCACGGCGCGCCCGAGCTGGACGACCCCGCCCGACAGCCACGCCACTTCGAGCCTGTTTCCCTTGTCGAGGTCGTGATGCATCGACGAGGTCATCGTGGCGGGCACCGTATCGACGAACGCCAGCCGTTCGTCGGCGTAGCGCTCCGGCAGGCAAACGCCATGGCCGCGGCCCACGGCGACCGTCTCCCCCATCAGGTCGTACAGGAAGGCGCGAGTCTGCGGGTTCGCGCGGATGGGACCAATCGTGGAGCGCATCGTCGCTGTCGCGCCTGACAGGCCGACCAGGAACACGTACTTCTCCCAGAGCGTCCGGCGGATGTCGTCGGACATCTCCGCCTGGATGCCGGCGTGCAGCAAGGCATCGAGCAGCCGCTGGGCGCGCGGCGACCGGCGGCCGTCGTATTCCCCGAGCACGAATCGCTGCATCGCGCCCGTTTGACGGATGACGCCGGGGCGCGCGATCTGCGTGGCGACGTACGCGACCGCGCCCATCACCGCAGCGTCACCGACCTCACGGCGCAGGATGTCGTCCTTGATCACGCCGTTCTGCAGCGATATCACGGCCGTCTCCGGCCCGACCATCGGCCGGATCGCCCGCGCGGCGGCCTCGGTGTCCCACAACTTCACCGCGATCAGCACGTAGTCGACGACGCCAACGGTCACGGGGTCATCTGTCACCTGCACACGCGGAAGCTGCACGTCGCCATGCGCCTCGCTCTCCAGAAGCAGGCCCTGTTCCTTCATGGCGGCCAGGTGCGCGCCGCGCGCGATGAACGTGACGTCGTAATCCGCATGAACGAGGCGGCCGCCGTACAGTCCACCGAGCCCGCCCGATCCCATGACCGCAATCTTCATGTCGTTCTCAGCCTACGGCACACCGAGACACCGAGACACCGAGAATTCATATTGAACTTGGCCTCGGTGTGTTGTGATCGTCAACTGAAGCAATCCCTGGGGATGAGACAGAATGAATTGAGCATAGCTCACGTAGAATGCGCAGATCATGGTCGATGACGATCTGGTGACGCGGCTGGCGCAGCACCGCACGATTGGCGCCGCGCCGCGCCAAGAGCTCGCGTGGATTGCCGCCCACGGTTACCTGCGGCATTTCGATCGCGGCGAACTCGTGGCACGCAAGGGGCAGTCGATGGAGGGACTGTTCGTGCTGCTCTCGGGGTACCTGGCAATCTATGTCGATCGGGGCCTCGGGCCGCGCAAAGTGCTGGAGTGGCAGGGAGGTGACGTCAGCGGCGTGCTGCCCTATTCGCGCATGATCGGACCACCGGGCAACACCGTGGCCGTTGAACCGATCGATCTGTTGGTGATCGACCGCGCGCATTTTCCTGAACTGACGCGGGATTGTCCGACGATCACCAGCATGCTCGTCCATGTGATGCTCGACCGGGCGCGGACCTTCACGTCCAGCGAGTTGCTCGACGAGAAGACGATGTCGCTCGGTCGCATGGCGGCGGGGCTGGCGCACGAGCTGAACAACCCCGCCTCGGCCGTCGCACGCAGTGCAAAGCTGTTGACGCAGACGCTCACGGAAGCCGAGAACGCGTCGCGCGCCGTCGGCGCGGCGCAACTCACCGAGGCACAGTTCGAGGCGATCGACCGGGTGCGCATCGGATGTGCCGCCGCGCTGCCGTCCGCGCTGACGCCGATCGAACGGGCCGACCGCGAGGACGCGCTCGCGGAGTGGCTCGAGGCGCATGGCGCCGACACGGCGGCGGCTGCGGCCCTCGTCGACACCGGCACGACCGTCGGCGCGCTCGATACGCTCGCCTCCGCCGTTCAGGCGCCAGACCTCGACGCCGCGGTGCGCTGGATTGCCGCCGGGTGCACGATTCGGATGCTGGCGTCCGACATCGAGAAGGCGGCGTCGCGCGTGCACGACCTGGTGAGCGCGGTGAAGCGCTTCACGTTCATGGACCGTCAACAGACGCCGGAGCCGGTCGACCTCACCCAGGGACTGCACGATTCGGTCGCGCTCCTGCTGCACAAGGCGCGCAGGAAGTCGGTCGGCGTGGCCGTCAACGTCGACGAGAATCTCCCTCGGGTTCGCGCAATCGGCAGCGATCTCAATCAGGTGTGGACCAATCTGATCGATAATGCCATCGACGCCGCGCCCGAGGCAGGACACGTCGAGATCGCCGCAGGACGCCAGCTGAACTTCGTCGTCGTCCGGATCATCGATGACGGACCGGGCATCGCAGCCGATATTCGCGACCGCATTTTCGACCCATTTTTCACGACGAAGCCCGTGGGACAGGGCACTGGTCTCGGGCTCGAAA
The DNA here is from genome assembly GCA_050742335.1 of Vicinamibacterales bacterium. GTDB lineage: Bacteria > Acidobacteriota > Vicinamibacteria > Vicinamibacterales > UBA2999 > DATCJA01. The sequence continues at coordinate 30,691 of JBOGIR010000571.1, forward strand.
TCGCACGCCGCCTGGTGCACAGGAACGGAGGCGATATCGATGTGGAATCGCGCCCCGGGAAGACGGTGTTTCGAGTGAGCCTCCCGCCAGCAGCTGACGCCAGGACGTGATCGCGAGCCGGACGACGAGCAACGAGGAAACCTGGCCGTATGCCGAAACCGATTATCCTGGCTATTGACGACGAACCCGAAGTCCTGAACGCCGTCGAGCGCGATCTTCGTCACCATTTCCACGCCGAATACCGTGTCATAAAAGCCGCCTCCGGCGCGCAGGGGCTCGACACGGTGCGTCAGTTGAAACGACGCGGCGCCGCCGTGGCGTTGTTTCTCGTCGACGAGCGGATGCCCGGCATGACGGGCACACAGTTTCTCATCGAAGCGATCGAGTTGTATCCGGACGCGCGACGCGTGCTGCTGACCGCCTACGCCGACACCGAGACGGCGATCACCGCGATCAACAAGATCGGACTCGACCATTACCTGCTCAAGCCCTGGGAGCCGCCGGAGGAGCGCCTGTATCCGGTGCTGGACGACCTGCTCGCCGACTGGATGGCGCGAGCGCGTCCGCCCTTCGACGGAATACGCGTCGCCGGCACTGCGCTGTCGGCTTCGAGCTACGCCGTCAAGGACTTCCTGTCGCGCAACCTGATCCCCTACCAGTGGGTGGACCTCGACACCGATGTCTCTGCCCGCCAGCTCGTCGCCTCCACTCCGGAAGGGATGTCGCGACTGCCGGTGGTGATGTTTCCCGACGGCACGACGATGGTGCAGCCGACGCCGCTGGAGCTGGCGGAGAAGATCGGCATGCAGACGCGTCCGCAGCGCCCCTTCTATGACGTCGTCGTGGTGGGAGGCGGCCCGGCGGGACTTGCGGCCTCGGTGTACGCCGCCTCAGAGGGACTGCGCACGATCCTGGTGGAACGCGACGCGACGGGAGGTCAGGCGGGCACCAGTTCCCAGATTGAGAACTACCTCGGGTTTCCGAGCGGGATCAGCGGCGCCGATCTCGCGCGCAGGGCTACGGCTCAGGCCCGGCGGTTCGGCGCTGAGATCGTCTCCGCCCAGGATGTGACCTGTATTCGCCGCAACGATCCCTACCGGGTGGTGACCCTGTCCGACGGATCAGAGCTGAATTGCTACGCCGTGCTGGTGGCATCCGGCATGGAGGTGCGACGGCTCGACGCACCGGGTATGGCGGAGCTGGTCGGCGTCGGTGTCTACTACGGCGCCGCGCTCAGTGAAGCAGCGATGTACCGCGGCAAGCACGTCTATGTCATCGGAGGCGGCAACTCTGCCGGTCAGGGCGCCATGTTCTTCTCGCGCTATGCCCGGCAGGTGACGATCGTCGTCCGGGCGCCGAAACTCGACGCGATGTCGCAGTACTTGACCGACCGCATCTCGGAGACCAGAAATATCGACGTCCTGACGCGCACGCTCGTCTCCTCGGTACGTGGCAGCGGCCGGCTGGAGGCGATGACGTTAGCCGACGCCGAGAGCCACACGGCACGAGAAGTGCCCGCCGACGCGATGTTCGTGTTCATCGGTTCTGCGCCGCGAACGCAGATGGTGGCCGACCTGGTCCAGCGTGACGCGCAAGGGTTCATCCTGACCGGCCGCGACCTGCTGGTGGACGGCCGCTGGCCGAAATCGTGGACCCTCGACCGCGATCCGTTCCTGTTCGAAACGAGCGTGCCGGGGATCTTTGCCGCCGGCGACGCGCGCCGCGGGTCGAGCAAGCGCGTGGCGGCCGCCGTCGGCGAGGGGTCCGCGACCGTCAGCATGATTCATCAGTATCTGGAGACGGTGTGAAGGTTACATTTCCTGCCAGCCTCGCCGCTTGAGGGACTCTCGCAGCGCTTGCGTCCGCGCGAGCACGCGCGGCTGCAGGTCGAACGGCTCGGCCAATATCACCGCGGTCGGCGACTCCAGGCGAAGCTGGAGCCGCTCGCCGTCGCGGTAGACGGCGCAGAGCAGACGATCGTCGTTCCACACGAGCTGCCACAACGTCGCGATGGGACGCGTGTCGATGTCGTCGCTCACGGTGCCCGTCATTCTAGCGTCGCCCGGGACGTTTTTCACTGTCCCGTACCACCGAGGCACCGAGACACCGAGCTTTGAAACTCGAAATTCGAGCGGTTGCTACCTTCAGATTGGAAATCTAGATCCAAAAATGTCCAACTCGGTGCCTCAGTGTCTCGGTGTTCTGTGGGGGCAAAAGGCGATCTCCAGCTTCGCGCCGTGCCAACCGTGTACGTAGTGTCCGATTCTCGCGTACGTAGTGTCCGGCTTTAGCCGGACCTCAGCGGCGCTCGGCTCGACGCTGGTTCCGGATGTTGTGGATCGTCAGGTAGGTGCGAAACGCCGCCATGGCCCACAGCCCCGCCGCCGCCAGGCGCTCGTGCCTGCGACCGACGGTCAGGTTCCACACGCTGAAGGTGCCTGCATCGATCAACCCGCCTGCCGCGACGAGCGAGAACGGCGAGCCGTCCAATGGCCGAAGGAGCGGATTGGTCTCGCGAACGTTGTAGTACTTCAGGGCATGGTACGTGGACACCCAGTCGGCGGCGGCCGCAGCGCTGGCGGCCATCGTCGGAATCCTGAGGCCATTATCCTGAGCCGACGCAGTCGCCGGCAACAGGCACATCAGCGACAGGGCGGCGATGAGGCGCCGCGAGGTCGAATCAGAATGGAGCATGTGGACCGTCGATGATAACTGGAAACCCGGTGACGGTCATAATGAGACCGTGACTCCCGCAGGCGCCGACGCTGTACGCCTCGGATCCGACGTCCTCATCGGATCCAGCCGCCTCCGTGGGGCGCGGGTCGGCCTTGTCTGCAACCACGCGTCGGTCGACCGTACGTTTTGCCATGTCCTGGACAGGCTCGCGCAGGCGGACGACGTGACGCTGGCCGGCATCTTCGGACCGCAGCACGGCTTCAGGTCGGACGTTCAGGACAACATGATCGAAACGCCGCATCGCCACGATGCGGTGCGCCGGGTCCCCGTCTATTCGCTCTACAGCGAAACGCGCGAGCCGACCCCCGACATGCTGCGCAATGTCGATCTGCTCGTCATCGATCTGCAGGACATCGGCGCGCGCATCTACACGTTCATCTATACCATGGCGAATTGCTTGCGCGCCGCCGCGCGTCACGGCATTCCGGTGATCGTGTGCGACCGGCCGAATCCAATCGGGGGCGTCGACATCGAAGGCGCGTGCCTCGTGCCCGGTTTCGAATCGTTCGTCGGCCAGTTTCCGATACCGATGCGCCACGGGATGACCATCGGCGAGTTGGCCGCGCTCTTCAACGAGCAGTTTGCCATCGGGGCGTCGCTCGAGATTGCCAGCATGGAACGATGGCATCGCCCGATGTACGCCGATGACACGGGACACCCATGGGTGATGCCCTCACCAAACATGCCGACGCTCGACACCGCCATCGTCTATCCGGGCACCGTTCTGTTCGAGGGCACGCTGCTGTCGGAAGGGCGTGGAACGACGCGGCCGTTCGAGCTGGTAGGAGCGCCCTGGATCGAGGCCGACCGGTTTGCCGATGCGATGAATGCGCTCGACCTGCCGGGCGCATACTTCAGGCCGGCGGTCTTCGAACCGACCTTCCAGAAGCACGCCCAGCGAGGATGCGGAGGCTGCCAGATTCACGTGACGGATCGCCGTGCGTTTCGGCCCCTGATGACAGGCGTCGCGCTCATCCAGACGTTTCGCCGCTTCGATCCGTCGAACTTCGCCTGGCGCCCCCCACCCTACGAATACGAGAAAGACAAGCTGCCGATCGACATCCTCGCGGGCTCGCACGTCCTCCGGACGCAGATCGAATCGGGCGTCCCGCCTGCCGAGATTGCCGCCAGCTGGCGCGAGGACGAGCAGGCGTTCGAGCAGATGAGGAGGCCGTTCCTGCTCTACTAGACCGGATCTCGGTTGTGTTGATGATGATGAATCCCGATTCCGGTGGCCGGACCGCGCTGCGAGGGCTCGAGCAGCCGCAGCACGCCAGCTCCGTGAGCTGGCGGATTCCCTGAGCCTTCTCGCGCGGTCAGGCGATCCGTGTCGGCCT
>JBOGIR010000572.1:0-3050 GCA_050742335.1 Vicinamibacterales bacterium
GCCGATCGACGCCGGCGGCTCATGGACGCCTATCTCACCCTTGCCGCGTACGCCGACGTGCGGCCCGGCCTCGAGGCGCTGAAAACGCAGGGGATTCGACTGGCGATTCTGTCCAATGGCGAGCCGAACATGCTGCAGGTGGCGGCGAAGAGCGCCGGCATCGTTCCGCTGCTCGACGCGATCCTCAGCGTCGAGGAGGTCGGGATCTTCAAGCCGAGTCCGCGCGTGTACAACCTCATCTCCGCGCGCATGTCCGTTGCCGCGTCGGACGTGGGCTTCGTGTCGTCGAACTCGTGGGACATCGCCGGTGCGGGATCGGCGGGGCTCACGACCTTCTGGATTCAGCGTACCGCTGCGGAACCACCCGAGGAGCTCGGGTTCCCGGCCACTTACGTGGTTCGCGCGATCACGGAGCTGCCTGCGCTCGTGCGCGCGTGAGGCATGTCGTTCGGCCTTCGGACGTCACGTGAGAGCCTTTCACCGTATCGCGACACGTCATGAAAGCCGTCGTCCTGCGCACGCTCGGCGCGCCTGAAGTGCTCCGTGTCGAGGACGTCCCGGATCCACGCCAGGAGCCGGGCGAGGTGCTCGTGCGCCTGCGGGCGGCGGCGTTGAATCACCGCGACGTCTGGATCCGCAGGGGGCAGTACGCGGGCATCAAGCTCCCCGTCATCCTGGGCTCGGACGGTGCCGGCGAAGTGATCGAGACAGGCGCCGCGGTTGATCCGAAGTGGCGCGGGCACGAGGTCATCATCAACCCGTCCCTGCACTGGGGCGACGACGAGCGGATGCAGGGTCCGGGATGGCAGATTCTCGGGTTGCCGCGAGACGGCACATATGCAGATCTCGTGAAGGTGCCGGCGGACGCGCTCTTCGACAAGCCGTCCCACCTGTCGGTCGAGGAGGCGGCGGCCATCCCGCTCGCCTCGCTGACCGCCTACAGGGCGCTCGTCACCCGCGCGCAGCTCCAGGCCAACGAAACCGTCGTCATCACGGGCATTGGCGGCGGCGTCGCCACGTGCGCGCTGCTCTTCGCCGCGCGCCTCGGCGCCCGCACCTTCGTCACGTCCGGGAGCGACGCCAAGATCGAAGCCGCGCGCGCCCGCGGAGCGGCCGGCGGCGTCAACCACAGCAACGCCGACTGGCCGAAGGCGATGCTGGCGCTCATCGGGGGGCGGCCCGACGTCGTCATCGACGGCGCGGGCGGCGACACCTTCAACAGGGCGCTCGACCTCGTCTCACCCGGAGGGCGCGTCGTGTCGTACGGCGCCACGACGGGGCCGACTCCGACCCTCGAGGTCCGCCGGATTTTCTGGAAACAGCTCAACGTGCTGGGTAGCACGATGGGCAGTCCCAGGGATTTCGCGGGGATGCTGCAGCTCTATGCCGGCGGCCTGCGGCCGATTGTCGATGCGGTACTGCCTCTCGACCAGGCAGCGGAGGCGCATCGCCGCATGGACGAGGGGCTGCAGTTCGGGAAGATTGTCCTGAAGATCTGAGATGGGCCACGGAGACACAGAGACACGGAGATACGTAATCTCTGTGGCTCTGTGGCTTGGAGGGATGTAGCGCGCAGACTTCACAGCCCGCGCCGTTCCGGGTCCCAAAGGACCCGGCCTACATCAGAACTGCCTACCGCCTACCGCCTACCGCCTACTGCCTACCGCCTACTGCCTACTGTTTTTAGAACGCCGCTCGGAACCCGAGCTGCAGGACCCGCGGCGCGTACGCGATGTTCGCATACGTGTTCGGCTGTCTGAACCGCGCGTTGCGCTCGTTCAGCTCGTACGACTCGTAGTTCGCGCGGTTGAACAGGTTGAACACCTCGAAGATGCCGTCGATGCTCGCGCGGCCGCCCAGCCGGAGGCGTCGCTGCACGCGCAGATCGACGCGGTGCATGGATTTCCGATCGAAGCTGTTGCGCTCGATGAGCGTGCTGTTCTGGCGGAGCCGCGTGCCCGCGCCACCTGTCGCACGAACGTCCACGCCGGCCAGCGGCGTCTCCCAACCCTCGTCTCCGAAAATGTAGAGCCCGCTCACCTGGAAACCGTACCCTGCGTCCCAGATCCCGTTGAACGTGACGCGATGCTGCTGGTCCCCGGCCCGATACCAGTCGTTCTCCGAGATGTCTGGCGCGAGCGTGACAGCCACGTCACAGGTGAACCCGGTCGCGGCGGCGTACGTCATCGGGTGCTCGCAGCCAGGGTTCAGGGGCAACTGGTCGAAATTCCACTGCGCGCCGAGCGAATAGGTCGCCGACGCCTGCCAGCGGTTGCTCAGGCGCTTGATGAGGCTCACCGCGAGCGCGTGGTAGCTGTTGTCCGTATCGGGGCGGTTGATACTGAGATTGCCCCAATCGGGCAGGGGGCGCCGGCTGATGTCTGTGAACGGGTAGTTGGCGCCCGTCGCCGGGTTGTAGGCGATGTTGATGTTACGGGCCGTCAAGATGTCGCGATTCCCTGTGTACGTCCAGTCCGCCTCCACGGCCATGGAGTCGGCAAGCTGGCGCTGGAACCCGAGCGACGCCTGATGGCTGAACGGCGACTTCAGATCCGGCGCCACGAAGTTCCCGACGTTCCCCCGCAGACATGTGGCAGCGCGATTTACGGTGCACAGGAGCCGCGCCGCCTGGTCGTAGTTCGGCGCCGGACCGTTGAACGGGTTCGACGCGAAATCAGGCCGTCCGTCGTTCAGAATCTGCGGCGTGATCTGCTGCACGTTGCGCAGGGTGAAGACCGCCGGCTGGCCGGTGACCTCGGCGTAGTACACGCCATACCCGCCGCGCACCACCGTCCGGTTCGTCAATGAATAGGCAAATCCCACTCGAGGCCCGACATTGTTCGTGTCGTCCGGACGATCCGCTGCGATGATCGGCGGAAACGCCACCCAGTTGACGAACTCGCCAACCGAGAGGTCGTACCGCACGCCGAGGTTCAGCGTCAGACGCGGCGACACGGCCCAGTTGTCCTGGAACCACGTCGCGTAGACGTGACGCGGCGCGTACTCCGTGAACCCCGAGTTGCCCGCCGGCCGCGAAAACGGCGACGCGT